>NZ_JBIWBA010000006.1:28834-136581 GCF_044760715.1 Lysinibacillus sp. NPDC098008 | reverse complement strand
TGCAAAATAGCCAACTATCCGAAAAAAATCTAGGATAGTTGGCCATTCGTCGTGCGTACCGTAAAGGTGCGCTATTTTTTATATTTCGGGCTTACGGTCTTTCTCTGTATAGAGAAAGTGGATTGAAATTAAAGCTGCAGCACGGTTACCAATAAAGCGCGTTTGTCTTTCTCTGTATAGAGAAAGTGGATTGAAATTCTATAAATGATTTTGCAATATCTCGCTTAGATGTCTTTCTCTGTATAGAGAAAGTGGATTGAAATGGCTCTTGGAATAACGCTATTGAACTTGCAGGGTATGTCTTTCTCTGTATAGAGAAAGTGGATTGAAATACCATTGCAAGCCCTAATCCTGAAATATCTGCAAGTCTTTCTCTGTATAGAGAAAGTGGATTGAAATCCAAAGGCATCACCTCATTATGCTAGTTGCTTTGGTCTTTCTCTGTATAGAGAAAGTGGATTGAAATTTTTGTAATACGTTGTAGTTCACTGTATACGTAGTCTTTCTCTGTATAGAGAAAGTGGATTGAAATGAATATCCCGCATTACGTCTTTGTGTTGACGCCCGTCTTTCTCTGTATAGAGAAAGTGGATTGAAATGTCTGATTAATAGAATCCTGCATTTGCTGATAAGCCGTCTTTCTCTGTATAGAGAAAGTGGATTGAAATTAAACTAGGCATTGGTGCTCTAAAGATAATGGACGTCTTTCTCTGTATAGAGAAAGTGGATTGAAATTTGCTTGAAAACGAAACATATTTCGAAGAATTGGTCTTTCTCTGTATAGAGAAAGTGGATTGAAATGTTGATGGTGCTGGGATGACATTTGATTAATACGTCTTTCTCTGTATAGAGAAAGTGGATTGAAATATGCACAATGACTTGTAATTGATTCATGGTAAAACGTCTTTCTCTGTATAGAGAAAGTGGATTGAAATAATCAGATCCAGCACCAATCCATTGGGTAACATGTCTTTCTCTGTATAGAGAAAGTGGATTGAAATTAAATATCTAAGTTGCTGCATAGCGTAGTGTGGACAGTCTTTCTCTGTATAGAGAAAGTGGATTGAAATGTTAAATTGTGATATATTCATAGCCCTCACAAACAGTCTTTCTCTGTATAGAGAAAGTGGATTGAAATAACATTCCGCGTGCTGTAGCATCGATTGAACGTGCTGTCTTTCTCTGTATAGAGAAAGTGGATTGAAATAATGAATGCTATTAAAGGTTGGACTTTTGGTGATTGTCTTTCTCTGTATAGAGAAAGTGGATTGAAATATCTGCTACTTAGTTGTGGATGGCGATACATTTGTCTTTCTCTGTATAGAGAAAGTGGATTGAAATAGAACCGTTCGTGAGATGGCTAATCAAGCGATTGGTCTTTCTCTGTATAGAGAAAGTGGATTGAAATCAAGCAGGTATAAATGCTTTTCGTAAATGCTCTGTGTCTTTCTCTGTATAGAGAAAGTGGATTGAAATTACCAGCGCCTAGCCCTCCCTGGAACAAAATATGTCTTTCTCTGTATAGAGAAAGTGGATTGAAATCGCCACCTTGTACCAATCTGTGTAATCTAGCATTGTCTTTCTCTGTATAGAGAAAGTGGATTGAAATCACCATATTAGTTACTGCTGCATCTGTTTGTACTGTCTTTCTCTGTATAGAGAAAGTGGATTGAAATACTCACTAACTCTATGAAGCATATAGCCCCAAAGCGTCTTTCTCTGTATAGAGAAAGTGGATTGAAATAAAGAAAATGTGTTTTTGGTAGTAACACACCGTTGTCTTTCTCTGTATAGAGAAAGTGGATTGAAATAACTGAAGGTTGAAAGGGATTCGAGAGCTTGCAAAGAGTCTTTCTCTGTATAGAGAAAGTGGATTGAAATAATTTTGCGCTGGCGCATTGTACTCATGTCATCGTCTTTCTCTGTATAGAGAAAGTGGATTGAAATTGCTGGGGCTAGTAATACCCCAGCAGAAAATACGTCTTTCTCTGTATAGAGAAAGTGGATTGAAATTTCTTGCGCTAAATCCAAAAAAGAGATTGGTACTGTCTTTCTCTGTATAGAGAAAGTGGATTGAAATTGCGTTACAGCGAGTATGTCCGCCTGCGTATCGGTCTTTCTCTGTATAGAGAAAGTGGATTGAAATGTAGATGGGGATGTAGTAGATGATCGCTCGCTAGTCTTTCTCTGTATAGAGAAAGTGGATTGAAATATAATCCATGGTTTTGCGATGCTCCAAAAGAACCGCGTCTTTCTCTGTATAGAGAAAGTGGATTGAAATGGTTTTTTACGTTTATTACCAATATTACAAATTGGTCTTTCTCTGTATAGAGAAAGTGGATTGAAATCTCCTTAGCGCTTAAACACGCCCACTTTATTAATTGTCTTTCTCTGTATAGAGAAAGTGGATTGAAATAAGCTATCTTGAACGCCAATACAAGAAGGACAACCGTCTTTCTCTGTATAGAGAAAGTGGATTGAAATAAATTCATTTGCCGTTTCTGTTGCAGCCCCTGTAGTCTTTCTCTGTATAGAGAAAGTGGATTGAAATAAAATCATCGCCAATTATACCTGTTTGAGCTGACAGTCTTTCTCTGTATAGAGAAAGTGGATTGAAATTGCTCATAAATAAAGACACGTCTTACTGAGATAAAGTCTTTCTCTGTATAGAGAAAGTGGATTGAAATTTACAAAGGCATTGAATTAGTCAATACAGTATTGTCTTTCTCTGTATAGAGAAAGTGGATTGAAATTCTAAAGAGAATGGCGAAAGAATGATAGTAAATGCAGTCTTTCTCTGTATAGAGAAAGTGGATTGAAATCCTGTACCAGGAGAAGATGACGATACAGAAACGCGTCTTTCTCTGTATAGAGAAAGTGGATTGAAATTGATGACAACGGTTGATCTGTTGGAGTTGAACTCCGTCTTTCTCTGTATAGAGAAAGTGGATTGAAATTATGGTATTGAGGCTTCTAAACTATTGAAGAAAGTCTTTCTCTGTATAGAGAAAGTGGATTGAAATGATCAATAACAGTTAACAGTCCATTTCTTTCACCGTCTTTCTCTGTATAGAGAAAGTGGATTGAAATGGCTCCTTATCCTCCTTGCGCTACGCTACAGTCCGTCTTTCTCTGTATAGAGAAAGTGGATTGAAATGTTGTATTTTTCTTCGGACAGGCTCTTTTTTCTGTCTTTCTCTGTATAGAGAAAGTGGATTGAAATACTATTATAGCTGCTCGTCCGAGTATGGGGAAAACGTCTTTCTCTGTATAGAGAAAGTGGATTGAAATCAGCCAGTCCTCAAAAGTAATGTAAGGCACAGTTGTCTTTCTCTGTATAGAGAAAGTGGATTGAAATCAAAACTGTTAAGTTATGAATACGTTTTAATATACGTCTTTCTCTGTATAGAGAAAGTGGATTGAAATGGTTATCGACAGACTTGACGATTTAGCTGGCAGTGGGTCTTTCTCTGTATAGAGAAAGTGGATTGAAATAAGATAATCATATGGTGATTGATGGTAAAACATAGTCTTTCTCTGTATAGAGAAAGTGGATTGAAATAAAATAAACACCTCAATCAAAAAAAGGCAATTGGCGTCTTTCTCTGTATAGAGAAAGTGGATTGAAATGATAGTATCTAACCGCATATCTTTATCGAGTAGAGCGTCTTTCTCTGTATAGAGAAAGTGGATTGAAATTTCGAGATGAGGTAGAGGGAGATACGATAAAAACGTCTTTCTCTGTATAGAGAAAGTGGATTGAAATCAAAAATCGAAACAATTGAAATGACAACTGGTGCGTCTTTCTCTGTATAGAGAAAGTGGATTGAAATTTTTATTAGCTCGTAGACGTCTACTGATTCAGGTGTCTTTCTCTGTATAGAGAAAGTGGATTGAAATCCTTTGCCGTACTCATTTAAAAATCCCTGGTATTCGTCTTTCTCTGTATAGAGAAAGTGGATTGAAATCACAATTTTTGCAGTGGATGAGGATGGACGTGAGGTCTTTCTCTGTATAGAGAAAGTGGATTGAAATTTTAAAAGCCCCGACTATATTCATGCCGATGTAAAAGTCTTTCTCTGTATAGAGAAAGTGGATTGAAATGTTGTGGAAGGCTCAACCGTTTTCTTACCACGTAGTCTTTCTCTGTATAGAGAAAGTGGATTGAAATAATTGTTTATGCATAGTTGTCACGCTTAACTACGTCTTTCTCTGTATAGAGAAAGTGGATTGAAATTATATGTCGATGTGATTGTGGGAATATCACAGAGGTCTTTCTCTGTATAGAGAAAGTGGATTGAAATCTCAAATGATTGAAAATGAGGAATCAATGGTATCTGTCTTTCTCTGTATAGAGAAAGTGGATTGAAATTGTAGATGAAAAAACAAAGCGACACATCATCACGTCTTTCTCTGTATAGAGAAAGTGGATTGAAATGCCAAAACAGCCGAGGAAGTACATTTACTGCATGTCTTTCTCTGTATAGAGAAAGTGGATTGAAATCATTGGCAATTTACCTTATGAGCCACAAGCCCAGCGTCTTTCTCTGTATAGAGAAAGTGAATTGAAATGATAGTTAATTGCTCATCATAAAAATCAACGTGGTCTTTCTCTGTATAGAGAAAGTGGATTGAAATTTCTAGGATCAGATCGTTGTAGTGATAAGCCTGTGTCTTTCTCTGTATAGAGAAAGTGGATTGAAATCTGGTGAAGACTATGACGTGTGAATGGGGTCATGTCTTTCTCTGTATAGAGAAAGTGGATTGAAATCAGTCGTAACATTTGAAGAAATCGATATGGTACACGTCTTTCTCTGTATAGAGAAAGTGGATTGAAATTATCTAAAAGTATGATGATTGAATGGTATGGAGGTCTTTCTCTGTATAGAGAAAGTGGATTGAAATGCGTTGATTTATTGCCCTTTTCGTCTGTCGCCTCGTCTTTCTCTGTATAGAGAAAGTGGATTGAAATCTAGAAGATGCACCGGAACAAGCGAATGAAAAAAAGTCTTTCTCTGTATAGAGAAAGTGGATTGAAATTATAGCAGCTATTGGGGCTACGGCAGTAGTTGGTATGTCTTTCTCTGTATAGAGAAAGTGGATTGAAATGCTCACCTTTATATGACCAACTGGCAGGTTCTGCGTCTTTCTCTGTATAGAGAAAGTGGATTGAAATACAATTTCGACTTGAGCTTTTGTCGCACCTGTCGTCTTTCTCTGTATAGAGAGAATGGATTGAAATCTTTATAACACGGGCAGGTGTGTATATTGGGAGTTTCTCTCTGTATAGAGAAAGTGGATTGAAATGTATTAGTATTGGCTTGAGCATATGAGAATACGGTCTTTCCCTAGATAAAAACCATTGTAAATCCTATATTCGACTTTTCTGAAGCCTTACGCTGAAACAGGGAAAGATCGTGTGAATGTATTTTTAGTAATAACTAAATGAACGCTCTAGCTTACCATCAGGACTAAAAATGGTTCGGTAGGATGCGGTAGGTAGTAGGCGCTCGCAAAAGAGCTGCGCCGTATCCTCAACTGCCATTCCCCGCACTGCCCCGTATAAGCTGCTTTATAAGAAAACCTCCTCCGCAAGCAAACCTCCTCTAGCCATTTCTTTAAATCATCTTAATACTGCCTTTACATTTATTTTGTATGATACGAGAGATTACGTTATTTTAGTTGGAGGTTTACGATGAAATTTAAAAATTTAGCCGCATTCACAGCAGGAATGACCATTGCACTCACGAGCTTTCACACACCGTCAAGGGCTGAAGCATTGTTAAATATGGATGTTACGTCCCGCTATGATTCAGGTGTACAAAATGAGGATGGCGGTGCGACAGAGATTGTTGCTTATAATGCTGACAATCAAAAATACTATGTTATTAATGGTACAACGAAGCAAATTGAGGTAGTATCTTTCCCAAATAGCACAGCATACAGTGCCTTAAAGGCTGACAAAAGCATTAATCTTGAGGAAGGGCTGAAAAAAATGAACCCTGCCTTTACATATGGTGATGTAACAAGCATTAGCATCAACACAGAGCTTAAGACAATTGTAGCAGCAGTACAAGCTGCAGGTACAAACGACAATGGCTTAGCCGTATTTTTAACTTATGACGGTACGATTCAGCATGTCGTCGAAGCAGGTAAGCAGCCAGATATGATTACCTTTACATCTGATGGCAAAAAAGCGCTTGTCGCAAACGAGGGTGAGCCGCGTGAAGGCTATAACAATGCCATTGATCCAGAAGGAAGTATAACGGTCATTGATTTAGCAGATGGTGTCACAAATGCGACAGCCCAAACCGTAACATTTAAGGCGCTAGATGAGCAACGTGAGAAATTAGTAGCACAAGGGGTAATCATTAAGAAAAATACCCTTCCTTCCGTTGATTTTGAGCCAGAATATATTGCGGTCGATCAAGCAAGCGATAAAGCATATGTCACATTGCAGGAAGCAAATGCCATTGCGATATTTGATTTAACCACAAACGAATGGCTTGATGTAAAATCGCTTGGGGTAAAGGATCATAGCTTAGCTAAAAATGCACTAGATTTTAGAAAAGATAAGAAAATCGCTATTCAGCCTGAACATATATTTGGGCTTTATATGCCAGATGGAATTGCTAGCTATGAGGTAAATGGTCAAACGTATTTAGTAACCGCCAATGAAGGCGATTCACGTGATTGGGACGGCTATCTTAACGAAATTGAAACGGAATTAGATGGCAATGAAGTCGTTTTAGTTGACGCATCTGATTATGATGGTCTAGATACAACGAAAGCCTATAGCTTTGGTGCGCGTTCGTTTTCCATTTATGAGGCAGATACAATGAAGCAAGTATACGATAGCGGCAGTGATTTTGAAAAAATAACAGCAGAAGCTTTCCCGGAATATTTCAATGCCTCCAACAATAATACAAAGCTGGATAATCGCAGTGGCAAAAAGGGACCTGAGCCAGAGGATGTAAAGATTGGACAAATTGGCGACCGCTTCTATGCCTTTGTTGGGCTTGAACGTATCGGTGGCATAATGATGTATGATATTACAAACCCACATGCTCCAACATTTGTGCAATATGTCAATAAGCGTGATTTTAGTGAGGATATAAAGGGCGATGTATCACCAGAGGGGCTAGCATTTATTGCGGCAGAAAAAAGTCCAACAGGCTTGCCAACTTTACTGGCTGCACATGAAGTAAGCGGAACAGTAGCAACCTATACAATTGGTGTGCCAGTAACATTTACTGATATTCAAGGTCACTGGGCACAAGCAGCTATTGAGCAGGTAGCAAGAGCGGGGATGTTCAATGGTGTGACAAAGGAGCAATTTGCGCCAAACAAGCCAATAACAAAAGCCCAATTTATTACAGCTCTCAGTCGCACACAAGAGCTAGCACCATCTGCACAAGCACCGTTTACAGATGTAAAGGCAACACACTATTTTGCAGCTGCTGTTGCATGGGCATACAATAATAGATTGGTTGATACAACAAGCAAGCAATTCAAGCCAAGCAATGCCATTACACGTGAGGAAGCAGCACAAATACTCTATCGCTACCTACAGCATACAGGCTATGAATTGTCACAACAGCAAGCACAGCAAACTTATGCAGATGATCCAGCTATCTCACCAGCAGCAAAAGAAGCAATCTATGCATTACAGCAAGCTGGCATTATGACAGGCAATCAGCAGCAATTCAACCCACAAGCCACTTTAACAAGAGCGGAAGTAGCCAACATTTTACACATCCTATTTTCATAATGGATACATTCGTAAGCCCTGAAGTATTTTCGGGGCTTTTTACTATTTGGTAGGAAGCATTCAATAAATTTTTTATGTAGCTTGGAACTTAATGCAAATTGATGCAGTCTAATACTATAAAGTTTATGGTTTATCGATATAAACTTATTGATAAACAATAAATAAGTTGTCGATATTGAATGCTATCGTTTTGCACTAGATGAATAATGATAGCCGTACGATGAAAAGGAACTTTGAGGTGAAGCAATTTGGCAAATAGGATTGAACGTAACAGAATGCTAGCAGTATTGGGGAAGGCTCGTATCACAATGACGAGGGCGACAGCTATTAGAAGGTGGGGAATAAAATATGAAGCATAAGTTAAAGCAATTGCTCTATTTTGGGCGAGAGCAAGCATTATCCTGTCTTTTTCCAGTCGTTATTTTTGCGTCATTAGCCTTAACAAAATTTATTCCACTACCATTTCTTGCAAGATACGATTGGCTCCTTATGATATGCATTGTAATGCAATGGTGGATGGTGCGCTCTGGTCTTGAAACAAAGGATGAGCTCAAGGTAATTACATTATTTCATTTAATTGGGCTAGCTCTTGAAATTTTTAAAGTGCATATGGGCTCATGGGCATATCCAGAACACGGCTTTTTCAAAGTTTTCGGTGTACCACTCTACAGCGGCTTTATGTATGCTAGTGTCGCCAGCTATTTATGCCAAGCATGGCGTCGCTTACATGTCGAGCTTGTTAACTGGCCGCCATATTTTGCAGTTGTGCCGCTTGCCTCAGCGATTTATCTAAACTTTTTCTGGCATCATTTTTGGCTGGATTTACGCTGGTGGCTAGGATTATGCGTTATTATCGTATTTTGGCGTGCCTCTGTTCGCTATAAAGTAAATGGTATTACCTATCGTATGCCGATTGTGCTTAGCTTCGCCTTGATTGGCTTCTTCATTTGGGTTGCAGAAAACATCGCCACCTTCTTTGGTGCATGGCAATATCCAAACCAAACACATACATGGAGCCTAGTGCATTTAGGAAAAATCAGCTCTTGGCTGCTCCTAGTCATTGTAAGCTTTTTAATTGTAGCAGAGCTGAAGAGAGTAAAGGGCCGAGAGGGAAATTACGTCCGTTAATCAACAAAGAGCCTACCTAATTCAGGTAGGTTCTTTGGTAGTTTGACTATACATAACCTATCGTAATTTGATAAGGATAGTATGCTTTATGTTGCTTTAGGAAAATTTATATTCCACTTAGTTAATAGAAAACAAGCATTATAATGTTATATAGATATATCACAAGAATACACAGAAACACAACGACTACAGATAACCCTAAAAGAAGCGGATAATAAAACAGCGTTGTCCAGTCCATTCAGGACGTGAAATCAAATTCAGGATCATCGAAAAACCTATACCGATCGTTATTTACTCTGGCATTAAACATAAAATTAAGTCCAAAACCAAAGAACAAAACAACAAGTAGAACACAAGCATTAATCATCCAAGCATTAATCATTTCTACTCCTCCCTTGTATAAAAGTCATCAAATCACTAATCCTAACGAATATAATCAGCTATTGTGATCATTGCTACTACAGAAAAGACTATTCCGATCATCATAACTGTCTTTAGAAGCACATCATAAAATTCATACTTATCCAAATTTTCATCCCCTATCTTTCAAATCAATCGGTTAAAACCTATAATCATTAACTCTCCTCCTTCTTACCCTTTCGTTTATATACAAAAAGACAACTTCTACACTTAAGTAAAAGTTGTCTTAATCGGAGCGTAGCCCTAAAGAATATACAATATGAATATAAACCTTGTTTTTTCGTCCCTTTATATTCATATCGTTAAGGACAACTAGAGGTTATCATACTATGCTTGAGGTTATCATACTATGCTTGATTTTTCAATCCCTTCTCCTAAAATTCTGCTACTGCTTTGTACGTTGACCACTTACGCAGAGAAGTCCTTTTTGATAATCAAAATATACAGTAAATATTTCTCCATTATAAACCTCTCCGGTATCAATTGCCCAATTGATTACTTCAACAAATTTTTCATATGTTGTTCCCGCATTGTCTGCACTCATCTGCAATTTTTCAACTAAGCTTTTTGGGACAAAAGGAGAAGAAGAATCATTGTTTTTCCAAAAATCAGCTTCAATAGTAAAGCTAGTTTGATAACTATGTTTATTTTCAGCGATAATTCCTTCTACTATTTCAGCATTTTTCTTTTCATGTTCTCCCGCTACATATCCTTTTGGACGTGGGATTTTAGTATTAATATCATCTCGACTCCAATCACTGTACTTAATCGGACTATCACTTGTTGGACTGGATGGTTCTGGCTTCGGTGTTGGCGATGGTTTTGGCTCAGGTTTTGGCGTTGGCGTAGGTATAGGTTCTGCAACGAAATCATTATCTAGGTTCATCGCACGGTGCATGAATAGTACGTAATGAACACGAGTTAGCGAATTATCCAACTTAAAAGTGTAATCTTCATAGCCTGTCGTTACTCCGTTGGAGTAAAGGGCCTTTACATATTCCTCATACTCTGAACCTTTTACATCCTGGAATACGTAATCTGCCTTCACTTCAAGGTTAAAGGCCACTGCAAGGATCTTTGCCATTTCGCCGCGCTTCAGCTCAACCTTCGGATTGATATTGCCCTTTGCGTCTGTTTTTAGTAATCCCGCTTCGATCAGCATCTTAATATCATCATAGTAAGGACTGGTAGTGCTTAAATCCTTTGGTTGTTTGAATTCTACTTTCTTGTCTAGCGTTAAATCGTTAATCGTTAATGCGCGGCTCACAAGAGCCGCCGCGTGTTCACGACTGATCGTTGTGTTAGGACGGAAAGTGCCGTCCTCATAGCCACGAATAATACCGGCATCTCGCATTTCATGAATCATCTGATAATAAGGATTGCTAATCTTAACGTCTTTGAAGGCATCCGTTGCAATAACAACAGCTCCTTTAGATTGAGCAGCTTGAGCATGTTCCGTAGGAACTTGAGCCGTCATTACGGGAATAGCTACAGCAGCAGCCAGGACCGTTAAATATAGATTTCGTTTTTTATTTTTTTTCATCATAATTCCTCCCCATCACTATTTTTTATCGTCATAGTGGTCTTTTAATTAATTTACATTCTACACAGCTCTTGACAATCAGACAATTTAAATCCATCCACTCAGTTAATGTAAAACGATAAAGTAAAGGAATATTTCGGGGAGGCTCTTAAAAATTTATATTCCACTTAGTTAATGTAAAACTTTTGCGTTACGTAATGGTGGGATTTTTAAAGAGTAATTTATATTCCACTTAGTTAATGTAAAACCTGTGGTGCAAGCGATTCGTCAGCAAAAGCACTCATATTTATATTCCACTTAGTTAATGTAAAACATGATGAATGTAGTCGAACTATGAGACATCTTGAAGATTTATATTCCACTTAGTTAATGTAAAACACTTTTCCCTGTCCAAAATGCTAAGTGATTACATAATTTATATTCCACTTAGTTAATGTAAAACTTTTCTTCAATGCCGATTTTTTTTGTAATGAATTCAATTTATATTCCACTTAGTTAATGTAAAACCCACCTTTATCATAATCAAAAACCCTTATTTTTCAATACTTGATCAACTTGTAACTCGTCATCTTTTGGGATGGTTTGCAGTGAATCGGGAGTTTGGTAATGGCGTTTTTACACCAATAGGCCTTACAGCTAGTGGTGGTATGCTTTGGAGGCATTGTGTGCTGTTAAATGATTCACTGCAATTTTGTTATCATACATAGTCGTGTTGTAGTTTTCTACCTACTTATGTGTACAAAAAACAAACCGTTATTTAGAGATTTATTAAAAATAGCAAATAATTTTGTTCCGAAGAGGAATGTAATGAAGTTTTAGATAAAAGTAAATAAAGTTAAAGAGCCTTCCTATACATCAAATGGTAGGAAGGCTCTTCTTTTACATGTTAAAAATTAAAATAGTTTGTGATTAAACATTCCACATAGTTAATAAAAAAAGATAATTTTCAAATCAATTAAAATTTACTTGGAAATATACATTTACATTCCACATAGTTAAGGTGAACAGTATTTTTCTATCTTATCAAAGTGAATAAAGAAAATAAATAAAAATAAAATATAATTTCTATAAGTTATAAAAGTATAACCAGTATAATTACATGTTAATTTAATTTTAAGAAAATTATTGACTAAGAATAAAATATTTATTACTATAGAGGTAAGCTTTTTAAGAAATTATCTACATTATTAACTTCAACTAAGCTTACATTTGATAGTAGGAGGTGAAACCATGAAATTACAAATTATCTTCGAAACTAAAAAAATCCCAAGGCACTATAATTTTTTAGGTGTCAGTGTTGTTAAAGCTGGTTTAACTGCTGCTAATTCGGAATTAAAAGAAAGTCTATATCACTTGGATGATAAACGAGCGAATAAGGCGATGCGTCCTTTTACAGGGGCAATTTATTTGAATGGTTACACGCTAGAAAATGATGAGTTTTTGATTCATCAAGATATCCGAATGACAATTTCCTCTCCTGATATTGGATTTATGCTCAACCTTTACAACGGCTTGCTTGAACAAGAACAAATCCAATACAAGACCTATACATTAATGATTAAAGACATTAAGTTTTTACCCGAAAAATTACCAACAAAATCCCAAGCTTTGTTTAAAACGAATAGCGCGATTGTTGTGAAGAATCGCAACAATCGATACTTAAATATTGGTGATTCGAACTATGAGAAAGAATTAAATTATGCAGCAAATGAATGCTTGAAATCTATAGCTGGACGACCATTATATCAATCGCTTGTATTTACGCCTGTAACGATGAAGAAGAAAGTAGTACAGCTAAAGCATGAAAAATTTAAAAATTTAAATGCAAAAGGCTTACTCTATTTAAATGCATTTGAAGGAACATTTGTATTAGGTGGGCATCCTGAGGATTTAGCAATTCTAGCACAAGCAGGTTTGGGCTTTAGAAGATCACAAATGCTTGGCTGTATCGAGATGATAAATGAATAGGAGGTGAGAAAATGATTGAATTGCAATTGGAGGAAACGATTTACAATGCTAGTATACTTGGGCTTTGTCGTATTTTGGAATATGCAAATTTGGATTACGAAAAAGATGGTCAAACCATTCGCTTTCCAGAAAGTTATTTGGAAAACTTTCACGAACACTATTTTGCCTACTTAGCGAATGAGTATGGACATGAAACAAACTACTATCGAATGACGAATGGTGTTATAAGCGATTTTTTGCAAAAGGCAAGGAAAGATATTGTAGATGCTAAAAATTTAACGCGTTTAAATGACCATATTGACAAAGTAAAGTATTGGTTATCATCCAATAGCTATAAAAATGTGTATCCATTTTTATCTGCCATTCCTTTTGATTTTTTAGAAGCAGGGAAGAGTTTGAAAAAGGTGACACACAAAAAAAGTGAGACACTTGAGCAAATACAGCCACAAATTGTCAAGGCTGTAGATGCATTATTAGAAATTATGAAGCATTTAAAGCATGCGGATGCGAAACGCTATATTGTACCGCGCGTTCTTTCGTATCAAATTATTCAAAGTTTTTGGTCAAATGTTTCATTTTTGAATAGTACAGCGAGCAAAAAGGATTTATATGAGGAATATTTTAACTATTTCATCCAGCCCGCAAAAGATTTTTTAGCTGCGAAAGAGGATGTTAAAAAATATGAAAAGAACAAGCTGACATGTGCGTGTTGTGATCATAAAATGAAATCAGTTTCAAAGGCATTTGATTTGACATGGGTACAAAATTTAGGTGTCGATGGTGCAAGGAAATCTTCGCATTACTGGAATCACCAGCGTAATTTGTTTATCTGCCCAATCTGTAATATTGTGTACAGTTGCTTACCATTAGGGTTTACATTGAAAAATGGAGTAGGGCTATTTATTAACAGCAATCAATCCATTGAGAAATTAATAGCTTATAATAAGATTCAGCTGCGAGATGCTAAAGGAGAAGAATATTCGCGAGATAAGCTTGAGGCAATGGCCTATTCAAAGATTGTTGATGAAATGTACCAACATGTTGAAAATAAGAAAAACTTTGAAATCGACAATATTCAAATTGTTAAGTACGACCGAAATCATGCCACAAGACCATACACATTTAATATGTTATCACGTGAAAAAGCACAACAGCTTTATGATAGACGAAAAGATTTTCACTATTTAACGGGGAAATTTGCACAAGAGAGAGGCGAATATATCAGTCTGTATCAAGAAGTTCTTCGACGATTTTATAATGGACAAAGCTTGCATGATTTATTGTACTGTCTGCTTCGATTGAAAGTAGAAAAAGAGTATCAAGATATTTTTTCTATCTATAGAATTTTGAAAATTTCGAATTCAGGAGGGAAGCATAAGATGTCAGACCAAGAATTAAGAAACATTCGTATTAGTGGCTATAAGCTAAGAGAATTGTATAGGGGACAAGAACCAAAATTAAATGCGATTTCACACCGCTTGTTAAATGCTTTAAAAGTGAAAAATCCAAATAAATTTATGGAAACGATTGTACAAGCCTATAGCTATAAACGCCATGAAAAATTAGGTATACCGCTATTTTTTACAAAAGCATTAAATAATCCAGAAAAGTTTCAAACGATTGGCTATGCATTTTTAATTGGATTAAACGGGGCAGAATTTGAGCAAAAGGATAAAGTGAAGGAGGAGAAAGAAAATGAATAAAAAGGGACTAACAATTAGCATTATATTCGAAGCGGAAAGTGCGAACTATGGGGAAGGTGTAGGGAATGTGGCTTCGTTGAAAAAGATTTCGCGCGGAGATCATGAAGTTTACACGTACATTTCTCGACAAGCATTGCGCTATAACATTGTTGATCAAATGGGCGTGAATAATACGCCATTAGGAGTGGATGGCTCAGTTATTCAATTTCACCCAGAGGCAACAATTGTAGACTATCCAGAAATTGATTTATTTGGCTATATGAAAACAGTAAAGCCGACGAAAACACGTGCTGCAGTTGCACGTTTATCGAATGCAGTTGCGCTTGAAAGCTATAATACAGATTTAGAGTTTTTAACAAATAAAGGATTATTTGATCGCCATCAAAGTGCCACTACAGGGGAGGAATTAAGAGGAGGCAATATTGCACAAAGTGAAATTCATAAATCCTTCTATGCTTATACATTGACAATTGATTTAGATAAAGTGGGAATTGATGCGAACGATAACATTGAAATTCCATTGGAAGAACGAGCAAATCGCGTAATTTCATTGCTCCGTACATTGAAGTTCCTATATCGAGATATTAAAGGGCGTCGTGAAAACTTAGCACCGATTTTTGCGATTGGTGGCGTCTACGATTTGAAAAATCCATTCTTTGAAAATCGCTTAAAACTTCAGAATAATAGGCTTGCGGTATCGACGGTTGAAGGGATTTTAGCATTGGATGCTCATATTCAAGAAAATACACATGTTGGCTTAGTGAAAGGATTATTGGCGAACGACGATGAAATTGAGCATAATTTACAGGCAAAGCTAATGGCAGATTTTTTCGCACAGCTTGAGCAAGCAGTTGCAGACTATTATAAGTAGGTGAACATATGAAGGGGATTCGGATTGAGGCTTATCAAAATTTAGTGAACTATAAGAAGCCAACGAGTTTTCAATTAAAAGAATCGTATCCATTACCCCCATACTCGACTGTCATTGGCATGGTGCATGCGGCATGTGGCTTTACAAGCTATGTGCCAATGCAGGTGAGCATTCAGGGGAAATATCATTCAAAGGTCAATGATTTATGGACACGCTATGAGTTTGCGGGGAGTTCCTATGAGCAAGGACGTCACCAATTAAAGATCGAATTATCAGATGGTAAAGCACACGGGATTACACGAGGCGTTTCTACAACAGAGCTATTAGTCGATGTTGAGCTCATTTTGCATGTTGTGCCAGAGGACGAGCAGTATATTCCAATAATTGTCGAGGCACTAAAATCACCTGAGGAATATTTGTCTTTAGGTAGACGTGAGGATTTATTACAGGTGAATTTGGTGAAAGAGGTGGAGATAACATCAGAAAGAACAAAGCGACGGCAGCCAGTTCCTTACGATATATTTATGCCACATGCAATTGCGGAAGAGAAAGGTATCTATAAAAAGAATGGAACATCATATCGTTTAAATAAGACCTATGAGTTAATTGAAATTGCTAAAGGAAAGCAAATTCGCCAATGGGAAAAAGTGAATGTATTCCACGTTCCTGCGACATTAACAAATATAATGTATGGGCGTAAAGAATTAGAGTTTGACGAAGATGGTTTTACTGTATTGTTAGCATAAGAATGGAGAAGAATCTCCATTCTTTTTTGTAAAGGAGGATAGTATATGTTCAAAACATTATTAGCAAAATCAGCAAAAAAAGACAAGCCCGCACAAACAATTGCGGAGCATACAAGTGAGCTGATTAAACAATGGGATTTATTTTGTAAAATATACCCTCGTGCATTGTCCGAGAAAGATAAGGAAATTTTATTACTCGCAGTAAAGTATCATGATGTAGGAAAAGCAAACACTAAATTTCAAAATAAAGTACGTGATATAACAGAAAGGATTAAAGACTTGCTCCCTGAAATTGCTGAAATCCCTCATGGCTATTTAAGTTGTGCATTCATACCAATAGATGATTTATTGGAACAATATAGTGAAGAAGAGGTTACTATATTGATTTTAGCTGTTTATTATCATCATGAACGTGCAGAACAAAATTTTGATGATAGCCCTGAAGAGCTCGAAAAGGAATTAGAGCAATATATCCCGATGTTGATTAAGGATTTTGACACATTTAATACAACAAAGGATATCGTTATTCGTGAAGAGCCTGTATTTGATTATGAGGAATTCACTGAACGCGAGTATCTCGAAAATAGTAACCACCTCTACCATTTCGTACGAATCAAAGGGTTGTTAAACAAAATAGACTATGCAGCGAGTGGGGGCTATGAGGTTGAAATCCCACCTGGTAATTTGCCGAAAAAGATGGAAAAATATTTTGATGATAATAACCATACAAGGAATGAGCTACAGGAACATTTATATGCTCATCAACAGAAGAACCACATCGTTATTGCTTCGACAGGAATTGGAAAAACAGAAGCAGCTCTTTGGTGGCTCGGCGATGATAAAGGCATTTTCACACTACCACTAAAAGTGTCTATCAATGCGATTTATGACCGATTAATTGAGAAGATTGGCTGTGAGAAAAAGAATACAGGGTTACTTCACAGTGATATGCATGCGGAGTATGTGAAACGTGCAGATGACCAAGACTTAGATTTAATCACCGTCACACATGCCAAAAATTTATCAATGCCATTAACTGTAACGACTATTGACCAAATTATTGATTTTGTCGGTTTGTATCCAGGTTTTGAAATAAAGCTTGCTACATTGTCCTACAGTAAACTGATTATTGATGAAATTCAAATGTATAGTCCACGATTAGCTGCCTTTATTGTACTAGGGCTGAAATATATTACGGATATGGGTGGCAAGTTTTTAATTATGACGGCGACATTACCACCAATTTTTGTAGAAGCGTTGGAGGAGTTAAAAGTCCCGTTTGTTAAGCCAGAAAAACCATTTTTAAAATATAATAAAAATAATGAAATGATCAAACGCCACTATATGCAAATTGTCGAAAGGGATTTAACAATTGAGGAAATTGTTAAGCATTCATTGAATCGAAAAGTGCTGATTATTGTCAATACCGTTATGAAGGCACAGCAACTATATCAGGAGTTTCGACATGCCAAAATAAAAGCCTCTTTATTACACAGTCGCTTTATAAGCAAACATCGTCAGAAAAAAGAAAAAGAAATTTTGAGATTGGGAGATAGAGATTGCTCTGATACAGGTATATGGATTACGACACAGCTAGTAGAAGCCAGTGTTGATATTGATTTTGATATTTTGTTTACAGAGCTTTCAGATGCATCAGGATTATTTCAGCGAATGGGGCGTATTTATCGTGAACGGGATTACGTAGAAAATAGCCCGAATATTTATGTGTTTACAGGGGATGAGCTGCCATCGGGGATTGCCAATCATACCAAATCAGTTGTAGATTATGATATTTATATGCAATCAAAGAAAGTGCTATTGCAATATAACAATCAATTGATTGATGAGCAAACCAAAATGGATATTGTTGAGCAAGTGTATAACAGAGAAGCGCTAGGTGAAGAGTGCAAATATATGAAAATATTCGATGAAACATTAAAGTGGTATAAAGATTTAATCCCCTATCAAGAAGAGCAAAAGCCAACACTGCGCGATATTCAAAATCAATTAGTGATCCCTTATACAGTATATAAAGATAATGAAACTGAAATAGAAGATATAAAAGATAGACTGTCAGAAAAATTACAATTGGAAGAACGAACTAATGCATTAATCAAGCTACAAAAATTTACTGTACCCATTGCGACTTGGGCATACGAAAATGCTAGGAAACGAAAAAATGGAGAGATTTTTTCAACCATTAAAGTTGATTGCTATACAGAATATCCGATTATCACTTATAAATATACAGAGGAACTTGGTTTAATTTTTGAACATGATTACGATGCGCTGTTCCAATAACCATTCATGAAGGGGTGAAAGCATATGCAATTTGAAGATTTGAAGGCAACTGGCTTGCAAGTTCAATATTTAAAAGTATGCGAACGGAAGTTATGGTTACATGCCCATCAGCTCGGCTTTGAGGAGGAAGATGATCGTGTACAACAAGGGAAAGTGCTGCACGACACGTCCTATCAGCGTCAAAAATCGAAGGAAGTATTAATTGATAATTTGATTCGTATTGATATGATGGACAAGCATTATGTCGGAGAAGTGAAATCAAGCAGTAAAATGGAAGAGGCAGATAGGGCACAGCTTCTATACTATTTATTTGTTTTAGAACAAATGGGGATTTATCGAAAGGGGAAAATACACTATCCGAAAGAAAAGCGGGTAGACGAAATTGAATTAACAGATAAAAATCGAGAAGAAATTCCACAATGGTTAGCTCAAATTCAACAAATTATTCAGCTAGACAAGCCACCAAAGAAGAAAAAATTTAGGTATTGTACTAAATGTGCTTATTATTCTTTCTGTTGGGTAGGTGAAGAGGAATGAAAAATGTCTATTTATTTAATAATGGAAGAATCCAGAGAAAAGATTCTACGATTTCTTTAGTGCTAGAGGATGGCACAAAAAAAGCATTACCAATCGAAAATACAGAAAACCTTCATGTATTTGCGGAGATGGACTTTAATACCTCTTTCTTTAACTTGATGAATCAAAAAGATGTTAACATTCATTTTTATAATTACTATGGCTACTATTCTGGTAGCTATACACCTCGAAGAAAAAAAGTGGCGGGCTTTCTTGATGTCCAGCAGGCTGCACATGTGCTTGATTTGGATAAACGATTATATATCGCACAGCAGTTTATCTATAGTGGCGTTCACCATATATTGCGCAATGTTCGGCGATACAAAGAGGAAGTCGAGCCATTCATCAATGAAATTGAGCAATTAAAGAGCCAAGTCGCTGAGGCTTGTGACATCCAAACTTTAATGGGAATTGAGGGGAAAATTCGCTTTACTTATTACCAATGCTTTAATTCGGTTATTAAAAATCCTGATTTCCAATTTACAAAACGAGAAAAACGTCCACCAACCAACCCTATCAATGCACTTATTTCATTTGGTAATAGTTTGATGTATACAGCTGTACTATCTGAAATGTATAAAACACAACTTAATCCAACAATTAGCTATTTGCATGAGCCAGGTTCACGAAGATATTCGTTGTCACTAGACTTAGCAGAAATTTTCAAACCATTAATAATGGATAATTTGATTTTTATGTTAATTAATAAAAAGATGATTCGTGCGGAACATTTTGAATATGTTGAAGAGCATATTTGCCTGTTAAATGAAATGGGGCGTAAAATTTTTATCGCCGAATTTGAAAAACGCATGAACACAACAGTTAAACATCGAAAATTAAACAGACAAACGTCATATCGTTTTTTAATTCGATTAGAATGTTATAAGCTCATTAAGCATCTAATTGGAGATGAAGATTATAAAGCATTGAAGGCGTGGTGGTAGGATGTATGTACTAATCGCTTATGATGTGGATGTAAAGCGTGTAGGAAAAGTTCATAAAGTCTTGAAAAAGTATTTAACATGGACACAAAATTCCTTATTTGAAGGCGAAATTACAGAAGGGCTTTTAAAGCAATGCTTAGCTGAGCTCGCCACAAAAGCCAATCCCAATGTCGATTCTATTTATGTCTATCGAATTGCTAATCCAAAAAATATGAAAAAAACGGTCTACGGTGTAGAAAAAGATTTTGAAAGCATGTTTTTATAGAGAGTGCATAAGACATAGAGAATCTATTGGATTCAACCGATGCTTATCAAAGTGGAATCCAATAGATTCTCTTTTTTAGAAGATTGCAGTGAATCATTTTTTAACACAAAACCACTTCAAAGCACACCATATCTAGCTTTACGGCACATTAATGTCAAGGACGAATTTTTCAATTACCGATTGACTGCAAATTACTTAAATTCACGGCTACCCCCACCCCGCCAAACCATTGAAAAATAAGGGTTTTTTCATTATGATTAAGGTGGGTTTTCTATTAACTATGTGGAATGTAAATTCTACATAGCGTTGTATCGTGCCTTGCGAAAACCCGTTTTCTATTAACTATGTGGAATGTAAATCAAGAGTTTGTTTTGCTGAAATTTTGAGAAAAAACCGTTTTCTATTAACTATGTGGAATGTAAATCAAGTTTGACATGTCACTCGTTGATTGTCGGTGTCTGTTTTCTATTAACTATGTGGAATGTAAATTTGGGTCGTATCGACTATGGTAATTCCCTTGTGCTAAGTTTTCTATTAACTATGTGGAATGTAAATAAGGTATGGTCGTTTTGGATTTAGAAAGTGAAATTCGTTTTCTATTAACTATGTGGAATGTAAATTTTTCTAAATTCAAGAAACGTTTTCGTAATCTATCAGTTTTCTATTAACTATGTGGAATGTAAATCAGTTGAGGAAGTGGTAGCGAGCGCATTATTAAATTCGTTTTCTATTAACTATGTGGAATGTAAATTATATTTCTCTGCCACTCTCTACTACCTCCTTTCAGTTTTCTATTAACTATGTGGAATGTAAATTTTGTAGTTGCTCATCGTCTGGAAACGCTATAGCGTTTTCTATTAACTATGTGGAATGTAAATACTTAGCACTCGCAGAGTTAGCGCGTGACTTTAGCGGTTTTCTATTAACTATGTGGAATGTAAATTATTATCCTTTGGCGTAATTCTATTAGATTGCGATTGTTTTCTATTAACTATGTGGAATGTAAATTTAGTCATTCCTTGTATGATACGGTTGCAGAACCAGTTTTCTATTAACTATGTGGAATGTAAATAATACAGAAAAACAAGCAGATGAATTTTGGGAAAAGTTTTCTATTAACTATGTGGAATGTAAATCGGCAACGGTGAAAGGCTCAAGTCAAAACGTTCATAAGTTTTCTATTAACTATGTGGAATGTAAATTCATCTTCAGTCGTTTCATCTGGCTCATTTTCTTTCGTTTTCTATTAACTATGTGGAATGTAAATTTACTATCTACTGCATAAGCTTGCTTTAACATATTCTCGTTTTCTATTAACTATGTGGAATGTAAATCTTGATGTTTTATCAGTAACCGCACCTGTCGTTGAGTTTTCTATTAACTATGTGGAATGTAAATCTCGTTTGAGTGACTTAATTGTTTATTGAATTTCTACGTTTTCTATTAACTATGTGGAATGTAAATATTTTTATGATAAAAAAGGCGAAGCGGGCTATATAGTTTTCTATTAACTATGTGGAATGTAAATTGCTTTTATGATGCAGGAACAGTACAGCGATTTAAGCGTTTTCTATTAACTATGTGGAATGTAAATGTAACAGTAATCCAAGCGCGATACCGCAACTCTTTGCGTTTTCTATTAACTATGTGGAATGTAAATTTGATACAACAGCGTGGAAAATGATTGTGGCACTCGGTTTTCTATTAACTATGTGGAATGTAAATATTACTTCCAAAATGTTAACATACCCCCCTATCCAGTTTTCTATTAACTATGTGGAATGTAAATCTAGGCAACGTAACCGTTAAAAAGTCCAATCCGTTTGTTTTCTATTAACTATGTGGAATGTAAATACATTTATTGAAACGTGACCACTTGAAACCGTTTGAGTTTTCTATTAACTATGTGGAATGTAAATTTTTATCTTCATATTTATCGAACATTCCTAAACATTCGTTTTCTATTAACTATGTGGAATGTAAATCAATGCTATCAGCGTTATCCTTATCAATTAAGCTAGGTTTTCTATTAACTATGTGGAATGTAAATCATTAACAAAAATAGACAAGTTTTAGGGTTGGAACCAGTTTTCTATTAACTATGTGGAATGTAAATCGCTTAGGCTTATCTGTAGCATCTGCGCCCGGTACGTTTTCTATTAACTATGTGGAATGTAAATTTTGAAAAACAACTTAATGAATATTTACGCATGGAGTTTTCTATTAACTATGTGGAATGTAAATAATGAATCAACTCTGACCTTAAACCAATTGTCACGAACAGTTTTCTATTAACTATGTGGAATGTAAATTTTAATCGAAATGCTTGGCATTGTGGGGACGGTGGAGTTTTCTATTAACTATGTGGAATGTAAATTAGAACAAGCTGAAAGGAATGCAAGAAAACGAGATGCGTTTTCTATTAACTATGTGGAATGTAAATGTATATAATCATAACTTTTATACAAAACGTCTTTACGGGTTTTCTATTAACTATGTGGAATGTAAATTTTTCAATCTATTGACACATCATTATCATCAAGTTTTCTATTAACTATGTGGAATGTAAATATAAATTATTTTTTTCAAATGCAGAAAGAGTATCAGTTTTCTATTAACTATGTGGAATGTAAATTCTTTGGGCTTGATTCATATAAAAATAATCTACATAGTTTTCTATTAACTATGTGGAATGTAAATCATTCATATCCACAGTAGCAACCTCAATGTTCTGATAGTTTTCTATTAACTATGTGGAATGTAAATGACAACATATGTGTCTGCCACTCCATATTCGCATAGGTTTTCTATTAACTATGTGGAATGTAAATCAAAATCGTGAGCGCTACTTCATGGTAGGGATACGCGTTTTCTATTAACTATGTGGAATGTAAATCATAATGATCCGCATTTAACTCGTCAAGCTCATCAGTTTTCTATTAACTATGTGGAATGTAAATTAATTAATAGGAATGATTATCTTAGGATTAACTTTGAGTTTTCTATTAACTATGTGGAATGTAAATCATTAACAAAAATAGACAAGTTTTAGGGTTGGAACCAGTTTTCTATTAACTATGTGGAATGTAAATCGCTTAGGCTTATCTGTAGCATCTGCGCCCGGTACGTTTTCTATTAACTATGTGGAATGTAAATATCTACAAACCATCTTATCCTACTTGCCCTTGTAGCGTTTTCTATTAACTATGTGGAATGTAAATCAAGGCAAGGCGCAATTAATCACTTCATCGAACTGCGTTTTCTATTAACTATGTGGAATGTAAATACATTTGAAATGTATGACGATTTTGGCAGTTTAATGTTTTCTATTAACTATGTGGAATGTAAATATACTTCATCCAAATAGTTTCTACACGTAAAAATCGTTTTCTATTAACTATGTGGAATGTAAATTATCATGCGGTAACGGGTCATCTGTGTCAGATAACTGTTTTCTATTAACTATGTGGAATGTAAATTCGTCAAAAATTTTGACAAAACTATTTCAATCTACGCGTTTTCTATTAACTATGTGGAATGTAAATCCTTTCTGAATCTATAATAACATTGTTTCGGAAGTGTTTTCTATTAACTATGTAGAATGTAATAGCGAGGCGGCAATTATTGTGTTTGAAGCTTCCAACGGTTTTAAAGGAAATGTAAATGCCAACGGGCGACACAGCGATGGTTATTGGTATGTGGTTTTCAATTATCCAAGTGGAATGTAAATCATTGAATAATTATCAGTGTGTTCGGTATATAAATAGGGTATGACTATTTTTATGCTGAAGGAGCGTGTGTATGGCAACACTTGTGGTGAAGAGGAGCATTATGCATCGGTATCAGAGTATCGGGCAGGCGATTGAAGAGGCAGCGCCGGGCGATACGATTGAAATTCGGGATGGTATTTATGAGGAAAGCTTGGATATTGCGAAGCGGCTGACGTTTTATGGGGTAGGCAATGTGACGATTAAAGGTGGCGTGTTTATTCGCTATCAAACACATGTCAGTATGCGTAATTTGCGTTTTCGTCAGGGGCAGGGCATCTATGTTAAAGGCGATTTACAGCTAGAAAATTGTGTGATTGAGGAGCAATTGATTCGCACACAAATTATGGTTAGCTATGGCAGCTTGTTAATGCGAAATTGTGCTGTGCTGGCAACACCGCTTAATCATTTTGGGCTAAAGGTGGCAAATGGCTCAAGCGTGATCTTGGTCGATACAACCTTTGAGCATCATGAGAAGGCACAGATTATTGCGCAAAACTGTGAGCTGACCTTAACGAATTGTATGCTGCTGGAGGGGAAAAAGCATGGAATTTTTGCGATACGTCATGTTCAGCTAACAATGAATGAATGTGAGCTTCATGGGCATCAGCAGGCACAGGTTATGGCAGCCTCCAGCCAGCTTACTATCACCAATAGTCTAATTCATCAAGGGCAAGGAGTGGGGATACAGCTTTTTGATAGTGCCACCTTGCGAATGGATGGCTGTGAGCTAAAGGAGCATCTTGACACCACGCTCATGGTGCATCGCAGTGAGCTGATGTTATCGGATTGTACATTTGCGGATGGGCAGGGGCACGGGCTATACCTTGGCGAAAAGGCAGAGGCAAAGCTTTATGATTGTCAGTTTTACCGTCATGTAAAGGC
This sequence comes from Lysinibacillus sp. NPDC098008, assembly GCF_044760715.1. Taxonomy (NCBI): domain Bacteria; kingdom Bacillati; phylum Bacillota; class Bacilli; order Caryophanales; family Bacillaceae; genus Lysinibacillus; species Lysinibacillus sp. NPDC098008. The sequence continues at coordinate 111,693 of NZ_JBIWBA010000006.1, read as the reverse complement.
ACAAATATTGGTGGAAAATAGTCAGGCTGAGCTGCGGAAATGTCGCGTGCAAAATGGCATGGCAGTGGGTGTGATGATTGTGGAGGAGTCGGATGTGACGATGACGGAATGCCAAATTCAACATCATCAGCAATTCCATATCATTGTGGATGCAAGCGGGCTTCAGCTACAGCGATCCACCCTACAATTTGGACAGTCAGGTGGTATTTATGGCAATGAGCATGCTAAAATTACCTTGCAGCATACCGTGATGCGTGAGCTGAAAAGTCATCATGTTTACATTAATCAGGCACGCTTATTTACACAGCATTGCACCTTTGAGCAAATGCAAGAAAATGGGATTACGTGTATTGATGCTATTTTTGAGGTAGCCCATAGCCATTTCAAAAACGGGATAACAAGCCCCTATGCCATTGTCTGGTCTGATCGCTCAATGGGGCGAATTGAATATTGCCAGGTGGATCAGGCAGCACGTCCATTTTTAGCCTTGTCGAATCAATCATTATTGGAAATGCGCCATACGGATGTTCATGCGCTGAAAATACCCGCGGTTGTGCAGGAGCGTAGTCAATTATATGTGCAGGGCTGTGACAATACGGCGACATGGCAAAAGGATACAACCTCTCGTATAACAACAAAATATGTGCAATAAAAAGTAGTTTCAAATTTGAAATTACTTTTTTTATGGATATAATAGACGAAAAATACTAAAATTCGACATAGAATGGTATAGACAGCCTATTTAAAATGTAGGTAATATTCCGAAATATTATAAGAAAGTCAAAAAAATTATAATACAAATAATAAAATTTTTTAATGAATGTAAAAATTTTATTAAATAAACCTCCACCATCGATTGATTATTTTCCATGTTTTAGCCTATAATTAGTAAAAATGGTTCATAATTAAGGTGTTGTTTCGTTCGTTAAAAAGTATATGTCATGATTTTACAATAATAAACAACAAGAGAGGATGCGGTGACAAAATATGTTTGGGCTGACAAAAGAAGAAATTATGCTGCTATTGGAGGAAAGTGATTTAGCAGAAAAGCAAAAAAGTATCATTGCTGATATTTTTCATCTTAATAATATGCGCATCGAACAGCAGCTTGCATTTATCGTGCATGTAATTATGGAAGAACGCGAACAAAATATTTCTAATAATACATATTTAAATTAAATCTAGACATAATGAAAAATCACAAATGTGTCCATGTAAACATTTGTGATTTTTTGCTGTATAACGAAACAAAATTCCTGTAAAAACGTACAAACTAGTAAGGGCTGATTGGCAAAAAAATGCATATCTCACATTACTTTTTAAAGCGAGGGAATTTTATCATGTCATTATTACAAACATTTATTGAGCAGGCAAAAACCCCCACTGGCAAGGTAGGTGCATGGATGCTGCGTATCATGAATCGGGCACATCAAGGTATGTATGCTTGGTTTATGAGGCAGGGGGCAATCAATAATGGTGATTGTGTATTAGATATTGGCTGTGGTGGAGGGAGGATGCTGCAAATTTTATCGAACCTAAACCCAAATGGTATAATTTATGGGATTGATATTTCCGAGCAGGCTGTCAAGGAATCGCTAAGGCTGAACAGGGGGAATGAACGTATTATCGTGACAAAGGCATGTGCGTCCCATATCCCATATCAGGATCACTTTTTCGATACAATTACAGCGATTCAAACACATTATTTTTGGCCGTCACTCGAGCAAGCAATGAAAGAAATTAAGCGCGTGCTGAAAAATGGCGGGAAATTGATTGTAATGGCAGAGCATTATAAAATGCAAACGCATATGGAAGTCTATCAAACACCTGATGCTGTCAAGCAATTATTGGAGCAACTAGGCTTTCGAACCGTATATATTACTGAAAAAGCTAGTAAAGGATGGCTATGTATTACAGCCATTAAATAATGGGAGGAATCACAATGACAAGATGTGCATGGGTAAAGCTGGATGAGCCATTATATGTCGAATACCACGATAAGGAATGGGGTGTGCCTGTTTATGATGACCAGCAGCTATTTGAAATGCTTTGCTTAGAGGGGGCACAGGCTGGCTTAAGCTGGTGGACAATTTTACAAAAGCGTGAGGGCTACCGAGAGGCCTTTGACCAATTTGATGCTGAAAAGGTTGTTAACTATACAGAGGATAAGCTCGCAGCATTACAGCAGGATACACGCATTGTCCGCAATAAATTAAAAATTGCGAGCGTGGTGTCAAATGCTAAAGCCTTTTTACATATACAAGAAAAGCATGGCTCTTTCTCCGATTATATTTGGGCATTTGTTGAGCATCAGCCGATAATTAATGAATGGTCATCCATTGTGGAAGTGCCTGCTACCACAGCACTTAGCGAGCGTATGAGTAAGCAGCTAAAGAAGGATGGCTTTAAATTTGTGGGGAGCACTATTTGCTATTCATTTATGCAGGCTGTAGGGATGGTAAACGATCATACAATGGATTGCTGCTGCCGTCGCACGGAGGCTACAGATGACCATTAAGAGCATCCAGACACAGCTTGCTAAGCAGGCGACGATTTTTCAAACAGGTGGTATACGACCAACACACCAGCTCTTGGAAAGCTGGCTTGGCTATGTCGGTTGGTCCTTACCAGAGGAGCAGCAGCCAGCAGCGTTTCAGCCGCTTGCCACCTTCTTTTTAAAGGATTTACCCTATCGCCCTCAAGCGTTACAGTCACTGGAATTAATAACGCTATTTGTGCATAAGGATATTGTTGATTATTTAGTGGAGGATGATTTAAGCGCTTATTTTGTGATTCGTGCATATCCAGCATTGGATGGCTTAGTGAGGCGTGAATGGCAGCACCCCGCTATCCGTGCCTTTCCACTTGTACCGCAAAAAGTGACAAATGATTATCCAGTATGGGGTGGAGGCGGTATACCATCACAGCTGGAGGATAAGATTTTACAACTGGAGCAGGAGGGCAAGCTCGATTATTTTGATGATATTGTCGAGTCGCTCTATCCACTGCATAAAATCGGTGGCTATCCAACCTTCTGCCAAAGTGGCTATGATTTTGGTGAGGATTATCCGTTTGTGCTGCAGGTTGCCTCAGATGCTAAGGCAAATTTCAATATTGTTGATCATGGCAATTTTTATTTTTTCTACAATCCAAACAAGCGGCTGTGGCGTGTGCATTGCGATTTTTACTAGAACTAGCGCTGTTTGGAGCGACAAGGAACAGGGTATAGAGCAGTAGCGTTCATAATTTTAGAGCGATTAGCATAAATAACAAAGTGCTCTTTTCACAAGAAGTATGAACGTAGAAGAAAGGTTGATAGAATGACACATCAAGTAACTGCTTTAAATTATGTAAATGGCAATGCTACAGGCGTGGATGGTATTTTGCAAAATGTAGCATTTATTTTATCGACATTTGCCCTACCTTGTTATAGCATGAGAAAAATTAATACTAAACGCCTCATTGAATGTATTCAGCGCTTTGAGCCAAGAGCCATTGTGGTGGAGGTTGCTTATTTGGGTGACATGTATAGAGGAAAGCTAGAGCCGACTGTAAAAGTAATTGTCAATGAATCTTAAAAAGGAAATGGAGCGTATGGATGAAGAAGATGATGCAAGGCTTCTTCCTGCTGTTATGCTTATTGATGGTTATCTTTGTGTGGACGGGACAGCAACAGCCAACAGCCGCACCGAAAAATACACACACATCTGCTCTCTATGCCGAGGAGCTAAGTAAAAAATTACAGGCAACCAATTTTACCCAGCAAGTGATAGAGGCATTGCGAGAAGCGGGCTATTCTCCTGACAGTACGATTGGCTATTTAATTGATTCACCAAACTATCAAATTATTACAATTCAACTGCACGATGGCGCAGAAATTGATAAAAGCGCGGAAGGCAAAATTCAATCCATTATTAATAAACTAACAGCTACACATCACATGCATCCATTTATTGTGAATATAGAATTACTAGAAATCAATTAAACAACGGGGCTGTGTAAAAAGGGATCATCTTTTTTGCACAGCCTCTTTCCAAGAGGTGGCAATCATGAATATTTTAATAGTAGGGGCTACAGGACGTGTTGGCAGGCAGCTTGTCACACGAGCCTTAAAGGAGCAGCACCATGTCACAGCCCTTGTGCGTAACCCAAGCCAGATGCCAGTCCATCATCCACAGTTACGCATTGTTCAAGGCAATGTATTAGATAAACAGGCACTTGAGCAGGCGATGCTGCACATAGATGTAGTGGTAAGCGCACTTAATACCGATGGCAGCACAACACTATCCGCCAGCATCCCACTTATTCTAGAGGCAATGACTGAGCATAATGTGACACGCATTATTACAATTGGTACAGCAGGCATATTGCAAAGCCGTGTAACACCAACGCTGCTGCGCTATCAATCCAGTGAATCAAAGCGCAAATCTACCTTTGCCGCGCAGGAGCATCAATATGTGTTTGAGCAATTACAGCAATCAACAATGAATTGGACAATTGTTTGCCCCACTTATTTACCTGATGGCGACCTCACAGGTAGCTACCGCGTTGAACGCAACTTTTTGCCAGAGGGCGGCACACATATTTCAGTCGCCGACACAGCCGACTTTGCCTACGAGCAAATTTTTAGTAAGAAATTCCTTAATACGCGTGTAGGTATTGCGTATTAAAAAGAAGGGGATATGGCAATTATGTGAACTTAATTACCTAATTTAAACACTATATTCATAAGAGTGAAAAATATATAGAAATTTTCCTTTTTATAGAAGGTTTGCTATACTTTACGTTGAATATAGTATGTAGAGGTGATTGTATGGACAAAGAGATCATAAATAATTGCCAATATCCTCACCACCTAACAAGTCACCATGAAAATGACACAACAGAGTTATATACGATAAAAATTACAAAGGAGCATGTGGATCGGTTAATTGAGGATATTGATCAAACATTAAAGGCGTCAACGTGACGTCTTTTTTTTCTGGAAAAAAGGCCACTTTCTCTATTGGAAAGTGACCTCAAAACAGGAGTGTTTCAGTAAAGCTAGATTCACTTTACATTACTATATATATGACAATATAGTTTATTACGCTAGCCATTTGTCTACAGGCTAGATAAAAATTTCTTATTGATTCTATTAAGCTTTTATGTACAGCTACTAGTCCCTTTGACATGAAAAGGAGTAATTCAGTGCCAAGTAATCTCTAATAATGGTTGGCTGTCCTCCATGTTCCAGACATAGCTTGCTAGCAATTTGTATTTCCTTTTGATTGTAGTACGATTGCATCCCAATTAAAAACATGCCAGACAGTATCAATAAAGCACCGATTGCGATGCCCCGCTTCAATCACCTTACCTCCCTTATCCTTAAAATCCTTACACTCCTATTCTATGTTTCACTATAAAAGCAATATGTTTGATTGACAAAATGTATACCTTTGTATACAATTATCTTAATTAATGTATGCGTATGTATACAAAAGGAGGAGTTTTATAATGAGAGGCGAAGGTTTTAGAGAAGGGCATCATCGCAGAGGACGTCATCGAGGCATGGAGGGCGGCGCTCCACAACGCGGTGCTAAAACATTCCGTCGTGGCAAAGCAATTACTTTTTTAGAAATGCTGCATGTCAAGCGTGCCACAATTAAACAGCAATTAGAGCAACCAGAGTTTCAAGCCATTCAGCAGCTTCTAGTCGGTGAATTAAAAGCCATTGATATGGTTATTCAGGAATTTAGCCAGCTCTTTGATATTCAAGAAAATGAAATCGAAGAACAGCAAGCACATGAACCAACCGAATAATGTTCTATCCGTCAATTCGAGCATCCTATCCGCCAGTTCAAGCGTTCTATCCACTTAAAGAAAGAATTTTGTGGTAGAATAAGGGTATAACGGGAGGAGATGGCTATGAAATATGCAGTGATTGGCACGATTGTGGCGGTGTTAAGTGTTGTCGTTTCGATGATGCTATTGGGTGCAGAAAGAGCTTATTTTCTGCCAGGTATACTAGGCTTTATATTCCTTGCCGTATCGATGCTCTTGTCTGGTACGCTAGTAAGCGGAGATCGAATGCGTGCGAACTTTGCCACAGAAACAACAGCAAGCCGATATACACGTCATGGCGTGATGACAAGTGCATTACTGCTTGCTGTGCCGAATCTTATCGTTGCTATAATTGCGTATACGCTCTATCCATGAAAATCATGTAAAAGGGTCACATCTAACTAGGTGTGTCCTTTTTAGTTGCATTTACTAACAATAAGTACATTTGCAATAGAGAGGTGGTACAATGCAACTAACAGATGGCACATGGCTATTTGATACAGAGGCGATTGATGAAGCAGCGAAAAAAGTACAGCGTGATGAGCAGGAGCGGGAAATGCTTAATGCGTTTGCACGCTATGCCTATACGCGCTATAAGCAAATTCGAGATAAGGTCAATCCGCGGAAATGCAAATATATGTTTATCCATCAAGTACGCCAGCAATTAGCCTCACCCGCTAGATTACAGCGTGTTTGTAGGCTATTAACGATGACGGAGGAAGAAGTTTTATATATTGTGGAATTTGTACGCAAATATTTAAAGTACGTGAAATAAAGGTGATTATTTTTCAACGACCCACGCTTATAGTATGATAGATGTGGATAAAGGAGTGTGAGCCGTTGAGAATACTAAAATTTCTAGTTGTTTTGGTGATTTTTCTTGGTATTGCTGGCTATGGCGTACTTCATTTCGGTACAAAATTTGCCTCTGAAAAAATCGTGGATACGCTCTCAACAGAATTAGAGAATAGCGGGCAAATGGAAGAGATTAAGCAAACGATTGAAAATGATCCAGAGCTAAAGGCATTTATGGAGGAGGCTCAAACGGTCGATAGCAGCACATTGCCATTTACGACAAAGGAAGAGGCAACGAAGGTCTTAATTCAAAAGGTAGGCATTACAGAGCTAAATGATATTCGTGTGAAATTGCAGGATGGCTCGATGACCAAAGAGGAAGCGCTGCAGCAAGTACAAGGAAAATTATCAGCAGAGGAAATCGCTGCGTTAAAAGTGATTGTCTATAAGGAACTTTATGAGTAAGGACATACTGCCAAGGTATGTCTTTTTTTATGCCCTTAAAATGTCCTTTTTCCTGCATTTTTTTGTATATAACAAATAAAGCGGAAAGAGGGAATGGCGATGGCTATTTATCGAGTGCCGAAAAAGGGCAATTTTGTTGTGTTAGATAAGGGCTTTTTAAATGATCCACGCTTAAGCTGGAAGGCAAAGGGGCTGCTTGCGTATATGCTGTCATTGCCCGATGATTGGTCATTTTGCATGGCAGATTTAGCAACGCGCAGTAAATGCGGACGGGAGGCAACCACCAATATTGTGAAAGAGCTTATGCAGGCAGGCTATTTGCAAAAGGAGCAGTCAAGGACGGCGAAGGGAAAGTTTAGCAGGGTGGAGCTTTTTGTGTTTGAAGCACCGCCTCATGCTGCCATTCCGTTAACGGGAAAACCATCCACGGCATTACCACCAATGGAAAAGCCGCCACTACTAAATAATCAATTACTAACTAACCAGTTACTAAAAAAGATAGATAATCAGCAAGCACCTACTGCTGTTTATCAATTTTATGAGCAGCAGGGCTTTGGCTTTCGTTCAGCCCATATTACAACCCAAATGCATCACTGGCTAACGATTTTTTCAGAGGAGATCATGATCTATGCGATGCAGCTTGCTGTGGAAAATAATGTGCTACGCTGGCGCTATGTCGAAAAAATTTTGCAAAACTGGCATGCGAAAAAGCTAAAAAATATGGCGGACATTCAAGCAGATAGACAGCAATTTCAAGCATCTAGGAGAGGGCAAAGGCGTGAGGTGGTGCCAGAGTGGTTTTACCAGCGTCATCAGCAGCAGGAGGAACAGCCATCCACCATTGATTTTGCAGCAGAGCGTCAAAAAATATTGGCGATGCTAGAGGATGTAAAAGAAAGGAGCGAAAGCACAATTAACTAGAAAATATAGATTTACGTGCATTTATTAAAAGTAAGTGAATAGCTTTGTATTCACGAAAAATAAAGGAAAGGAGGGACGGAGATTGAGCTATATTATTGAAAAGCAGTTGATGTCTGGCTTGCCGAATCTACCGCTCACCGCGATTAAATATATTGTCGCCCATGAATCAGGCAATCCTAGTAATACAGGGCCAAATGCATTAGAAAATGAGATTGCGTATATGAGGCGCAATAAAGCGAATGCCTTTGTGTCCCACTGGGTTGGTGGTGGTGGGCGGATTGTACAAGTAGCACCTGTCAATCGTGTGCAATATGGCTGTGGTCCAAGGGGGAATCCTTATAGCTATGCACAGGTGGAATTGGCACGAACGGCTGATCCGCAGCAATTTCACAAGGATTATGCGGCATATATTTGGCTCTTACGCAAGCTGGCGATAGAGGCAGGCGTTCCGACGATATTAGATGGCAATGGGAATGGCATTAAATCACATCGCTGGATTACTGACAATTTAGGTGGTACAACGCACCGTGATCCATTTAGTTACTTAGGGAGCATGGGGATTTCTGAGGCGCAGTTCCGACAAGATATTCAATATGGACTTGAGGGGGGATTAACATTGTCACAGTACAATGAGCTAAAGCAGGAAATCGCAGCCTTAAAAAGCTTACTTGTAGAAAAAGCGAGCATCCAGTCAAATCAAAATGTAGGTGCATCGCATAAAGAGGCATGGGAATGGGCAGTGAAGGAAGGATTGATTCGAGGAGATGGTAGTAAAAATATGAATCCAGCAGGCGTGTTAACGCGCGAACAAATGGCAACGATTCTTAAACGTTATTACGATAAATTTATTGCCGATTAATCGAAGAAGGATAAAGCTTGTTAGAATCGTAAGCTTTATCCTTTTTTTAATAAATAAAGGTCTTTGAAAATTTTTGTCGAATAAGGTATAAGAGAGGAGATGTTTCGATGTTAACCAAAATTAAAAAGGTAAAGTTGGAACAAGCAAGAAAAAAACCATTATATCAAGTTGTGATGGAGTGTCCCAATGGCAAACAGCTTTATGTAAAGTTTGATTACACGTATGCAACAAAAAATTTCTGGCCGCTAAAGGTGAATTATAATCGCAAAAACTACGGAGCTAAGCTAGCATGGTATACCAATGAAGTTGAAAATATGACAGTCGCCCTATTTTTAGAAACAATCGCGCAAAAAATTAATAAGCAATACCAATTTGACTTAAAGCAGCATCCATAAAAGGACGCTGCTTTTTTTGATCGCGGGTAAGGCTATTTTGTTGCAATATGAACTGTTAATGTTGCTTCATCAAATGTGACATTTGCACCGAGTGCTTGGCTGACAAAGCGTAGTGGCACCATTGTTGTTCCTTGATAAATTTCAGCAGGATGATTAAGTGTAATGGTAGATGTTGCGCCATTTGTATCAACATATGCGACTTTATTGCCAACGCCAATGACAATTTTTTTATTGTCCTTGATGGCAGTTACTTTTTTTGTTGCATTTTCATAAGAAACTGTTGCGCCAAGTGATTGAAAAATAGCTTTCATTGGTACTAATGTTGTGCCATTTTTCATATAAGCGCCAGGTGCATAGTTTTGCTTTGTGTTATTTAGGTAAACGGCAACCTTTGTAAGTGCTGGAGCTGGCGTCGCCTTTGGTGGCTGCGGATTGTGGCTATGACTATTTCCAGCATCACCGTTATGGTAATGGTAGCCAGAGCAAAGCCCCTTTGCCTTGGATTTGTCGGAGCAGTTGTGACCGCCATTGCTGTCTAAACGTCCTGGATGCGCCTCAGCAATAGAGGCTGTTGTCAAAAATACTGTAAGCATTGCCATCAATAAAACCAATTTTTTCATAGTTATCCTCCAATTTTTAAAATATGTAAGCATTATACTATTAAAAAATGGAATTTGATATATTTTTATTGTAAATAAATGAATATGCAGCTATCTAGACAATAAATTGATTGTCAATGGTTTGTTGGAATAGCCGCTGAAGCACCGTGGCAAAGGCTGCGACAATGCTTGTTGCCAAAATGCTGATAAGCGCCAGCATCACAATAGCTGTCATATCTTCTTTGCCATAAAAGACAATGAGCGATGTCACAATGCCTGCTACAAGAAGTAGCACGATGCTGAGTGCACAATGTTTAATTTTGACTAAAGCCTTTATAGAGGAGGCAGAAAATGTTTGATTGCGACTAATATTTGTGAATAGCAGATAGACTTGATACAGTGCTATCAAAAATGGCACACAGAGCATATATGCATACAGTAAAAAAAGATAGGATATATAGGTTGTATCAGGATGTGCTGCGGCATCTTTCCTTGCTATTTCTGGTAATCCAAATAGCGCTACAGCCAAAGCAGCCACACCTAGCATGATCACAACACCCTTTAAGAACAGAAGCGCTCCTTGTTGACGTTTCATCATAACACCTCGTTTATTTTGTGATAGATTGATTTTAAAATAAAATTTATCGTTTATCAATAAAAAAATATTGCAAAACAAAAAGGCATCAATCCATTACGGATCAATGCCTGTCGTTTAACATCTTACATATTTGCGTTTAAAGCCAACTCTGCCTCGTTCTATATCCTTTTGAATCGTTTCATAGGCATGGAGAGTGGCATTTTTTTTATTGTCACGCTTCATTTCCACTGGTCCGATTGCTTGTGCTGTTGCGACAGCCTGCTTATGAAGCGGCACATAGGAAATAGCAACCGTATAGAGGAACGTATTCATGGCTGACTGTGTACGTGGAGGCGCCTCAGTAATCGTATTTTTCACCGTTTCCAGCATAGCGGCAAGCTTGCTTTCGGAAAATTCATGGTCTTTGCGATTGCCAATTAGCCAGCAGTAGCAGCTCCAGCCCGCTGACATGCGCAGCTCATCACTGCTTGCAATCCATGCATCCGCAACCTCCTGTGCAATAGGTGCTTCCGCCAATGTAACGGCTACCACATAGTCCGACAGCATATAAAAATAAGCCCCGTCCATCCAACGGTCAAAATCTGCCGCTGTCATTGCCTTCGGGTCTGCAATTACCCCTGCAAAGTACATAGCATCATAATTGCCTGTTGCATAAAGCTCCTCTGCTAAAGCTTGATTAATCTTTATTTGCTTTGCGAGAGGCTTCATTGCACCTGTTGCTACACCAAATAATGGCTCCTGCGCCCCATTTGATAGATACATTTTTTTCGTGCGCTCCTTGCCCAGAGCCTCTAGCTCCTGCATCACTGTTGCTGCGTCCATTGATTCACACATCCTTTTTATTATTACTACTAATTATCCTATAAGAAGTACCTATTTGTCATGGCTTGCGCTTTATTTGAATAGTAAGCTTATGGTAGTGTTAGAGAAAAAGCAGAAGGAGTGATAGTATGACAATTCCATCAATTACATTAAATGATGGGCTACAAATTCCGAGTATAGGACTCGGCACATATGCATTAAATGGCGCACAAGGTGTAGCGGCTATCCAAAGTGCCTTAGACAATGGCTATCGCCTGCTTGATACGGCCTTTAATTATGAAAATGAAGGAGCAGTTGGTGAGGCGATTCGCAGAAGCTCTGTTGCTAGAGAGGAAATTATTGTAACATCTAAGCTGCCTGGCAGACATCATCGCTATGATCGGGCATTAAAAACCATTCAGGAATCATTGTATCGCTTACATGTCGATTATGTAGATATGTATTTAATTCATTGGCCAAATCCAAAGCAGGATTTGTATGTCGAGGCTTGGCAAGCATTGATTGACGCCAAAAAATGGGGCTTAGTGCGCTCCATCGGCGTCTGTAATTTTAATGCGGAGCATATTGATCGTTTAGTACAGGAAACAGGTGTTGCCCCAAGCATCAATCAAATTGAATTACATCCGCGCTTTTCGCAGGTCGAGCAGCTTGCCTATAACCAATCACACGGCATTGTGACAGAGGCATGGAGCCCGCTGGAGCGCTCAGGCACTGTGCTACAAGACGAAAAACTACTCCAGCTTGCCCATCAACACGGCAAAACACCTGGTCAAATTATTTTACGCTGGCATATTCAACTAGGCACTGTGCCATTACCAAAATCAGCTTCACCAAAACGCCAGCTTGAAAATCTCCAAGTTTTTGATTTTGCATTAAATGAACAGGAGATGCAAGTAATCTCCTCCCTGACAAGCGCAGCAGGTCGCATTAACAATCAAGACCCTGCCGAATACGAGGAGTTTTAAAAACAGCCTTCTCACTCAATAGCTTTGAGTGGGGAGGCTGCTTACTTAATATTATCTATATAATAATATATTCAGAAAATAAAATATATTTTAAATATTATATATCAACACTTTTGTTTTTTTAGAAAATACAGTTGTATTATTGTAATATACATTGTATGATTATTTTACAATAAAATAATTATACATCTAAGGATTGTGGAGGAAGGAAATGAAGGCATTATTTCAAACATGGAACCGTATCAATCTCGTTAGTCGCATTGTGGTGGGGATTATTGTCGGTATACTTTTAGCAGTAACGGTTCCAGAGGCAGTAAGTGGCGTGTCCATTTTAGGAACGCTATTTGTAGGGGCATTAAAGGCTGTTGCGCCTGTCCTTGTATTTATTTTAGTGATTAATGCACTGGCATCCCATGTGAGTGGCAAGGCAACAAATATGAAGATGGTGATTGCGCTCTATTTAGCAAGTACATTTTTAGCAGGATTAGTAGCGGTTATTGTCAGCTTTTTATTCCCAACAACGCTCACATTAAAAACAGGTGCGGAGGAAGTTGCTCCACCAAGTGGGATTACAGAAGTATTAGAGTCACTTTTATTTAATATTGTATCCAACCCTGTTAGTGCCATTATGGATGCGAATTATCTTGGTATTTTAGCATGGGCAGTGTTATTTGGGATTGCATTAAAGGCAGCTAGTGACACAACCAAAACAATGCTTAGCAATGTATCAGATGCTGTAACAAAAATTGTGCAATGGATTATTAGCTTAGCACCTATTGGGGTTATGGGAATTGTTTTTGATATTATTTCATCAACAGGCTTATCGGCATTGGCAGAGTATGGACGATTAATTATTATTTTAGTGGCAACAATGTTCTTTATCGCTTTAGTGGTCAATCCATTGATGGTTTTTGTGGTGGCACGTCGCAACCCATATCCACTTGTATTAACATGCTTAAAGGAAAGCGGCACAATGGCATTCTTTACACGTAGCTCGGCTGCCAATATTCCAGTCAATATGGCGTTAGCTGAAAAGCTAAAGCTCAATAAAGATACATATGCAGTATCCATTCCATTAGGCGCAACAATTAATATGGCGGGAGCGGCTGTGACGATTTCGATGTTAACAATGGCAACAGCACATACGCTCGGCATTGAAGTAGATATTTTAACAGCGGTAATTTTAATGGTACTAGCAGCGGTATCAGCGGCTGGTGCATCAGGTGTGCCGGGCGGCTCCTTATTATTAATTCCACTTGCTTGTAGCTTATTAGGCATTTCGGATGATATTGCGATGCAGGTTGTAGCAATTGGCTTTATTATCGGCGTTGTACAGGATTCCTGTGAAACAGCGTTGAACTCATCATCAGACATTGTCTTTACAGCGGCTGCGGAGTATGCAAAGGAACGACAATCATAAACAACAAAGTACCTTTTCTCAGGAGTATGAGGAAAGGTATTTTTTATTTGCCAAAAACTTTATTTTTTAACCTAATTTTAACCTTCCATCATTATAATGCGGGATAAGGCTTTGAATGTTTCAAAGGAAGGTGATAAAGGGTGGATTTTTGCATTTTACTATTTGCTCATTAAATAGGGCTAGCATTAGGCAGTGGTGCTGCAAGAGGGCAGGCACATGTTGGCGTACTAAAGGTGCTGGAGGAAGAGGGCATCCCGATTGATATGATTGCAGGCACAAGTGTTGGCGCAATTGTTGGAGGTGCCTATGCTGCTGGGATGTCTGTTGCAGAGGTAAAAAAGATTTGTGCAGAGGTAACATGGGGAAAATTGGTACGTCCAGCGCTATCCATTCGTTCCTTTGTGCATAATACCCCGATTATCAGCTTTGCGGAGCAATACTTAGGGCATCGTTTAATTGAAGAATTACCGACGCCATTTGCGGCTGTGGCGTCCGATTTGGCGACAGGCGAGGCACATATTATGCGAAAAGGCTCTCTAGCCCATGCCATGCAGGCGAGCTCTGCCATTCCTGCTGTGATGAAGCCTGTGCATTATGAAGGCAAAACATTGGTGGATGGAGCCGTTGTGCATCCAGTCCCTGCCGCGCTTGTGAAAAGTATGGGGGCGGATATTGTGATTGCCGTTAATATTTGCGCAGAGTCCTTTGCCAAAGGAACGACAAGGCATTTTATTGATTCCTTAATGAATACGATTGATATGATGAGCGCAAAGATGGTGAAGGAAGAACTGCAATTAGCCGATGTAATTTTACGGCCAGATTTAGGCTTCCAGCAAATTCGCTTTGGCAAAGAGCTAGCATTTTGTATGGCGGCAGGAGAAGCTGTTACAAAGCAATCCATTGAAGCTATTCGTCACACTCTCAATGCCAAAAGCTAACTTGTGAAAATAGGGCATAAATTGAGGCAAGTAGGGCAAGGTAATACTACTTGGAGGTGATGATGTGACAAAGGGAAAGCAATATAAGCGTGAGTCGGAGCTGGCAGAATTGGCGATGGATTTAAGTCCAGATGATCTAGATGTGCGTGAAGATAATGCGTTAACACAGGAGCAAAAGAACAATGCAGATAACCATAACGATTCGAAAAAATCCTCAGCACGTAAAAAATAAATATAACGTAAAAGGCTATGGAGAACGTCGCAACCTTCTCGATAGCCTAATTTTATTGAGCGAGTAGCCAAAAATCAGCTATCATGACATTTTCCTCATCATGTGGCTAGCGATTCTGATGCCAGCAATCCATACATACACAAAGCCTATCATAGCAAAAAGAATCGATATTTGCTGACAGATAGCGTAAGATGAAAAAATAGAGAGAAATGCTGGAGGGAATAACGATGATACGATTTGATAATGATTATGCAGAGGGCGCACACCCACAAATTTTACAGCGTTTAGTTGCCACAAATGAGGAGCAATCACCAGGCTATGGTATGGATGAGCATAGCGAAAAAGCGAGAGCCTATATTCAGCAAGCAATTGGGGCAGAGCATGCGGCTGTTCATTTTTTAGTTGGAGGCACACAAACTAATACGACTGTGATTGCCTCAATTTTGCGACCTTATCAGGGGGTGATCGCTGCTAATACAGGTCATATTGCCGTGCATGAAACAGGGGCTATTGAAGCAGCAGGTCATAAGGTTTTAACCATTGCTAGCGATGATGGCAAAATTACCGCTGCACAGGTAAAAGCCCTTTATGATGGGCATTGGCAGGACAGCACACATGAGCATATGGTACAGCCAGGCTTAGTCTATATATCGCATCCTACAGAAAATGGCACAACCTATAGCAAGGCAGAGCTAACAGCCCTTAGCGAAATGTGTCGTGCTTGCGGCTTGCCATTATTTTTAGATGGCGCACGCTTGGGCTACGGGCTTGTTGCGCAGGGAAATGATTTATCTTTAGCGGATATTGCTCGGCTTTGTGATGTTTTTTATATTGGTGGCACAAAGCTGGGCGCAATGTTTGGTGAGGCTGTTGTGATTATGAATCCTACCTATCAAGCACATTTTCGCTATATGATGAAGCAACGAGGCGGGCTGCTTGCCAAAGGTCGCCTGCTAGGCATTCAATTTGAAGCATTATTTGAAGATACGCTATATTTGGATATTGCTCATCATGCTGTAGCAATGGCCATGCAAATACGTCAGGCATTTGTTGCTAAAGGCTTTACATTGCGCTATGATTCCAAGACAAATCAGCAATTTCCGATTTTGCCAAAGCCGATTTTAGAAAAATTAAGTGAAGCATACTCCTTCGCAATATGGGAGCCGTATAGTGATACACATACTGTTGTGCGCTTTTGTACAAGCTGGGCAACAAAGCAGGAGCATGTGGATCAGCTTATCGCGGAGATTGAGCAGCTATGACTACATATATCGCACTGTTAAGAGGCATTAATGTAGGTGGGCATAATAAAATAAAAATGGCTGCATTACGAGAGGCATTGCAAACATTGGCACTCCATAATATTCAAACCTATATACAAAGCGGCAATATACTGTTTGAATCAAGCGAAAGTGAAGCTGTGCTGCAACAGCAAATTCACGCTACGATTCAGGAGGTGTTTGCTATTACAAGCACCGTCATTATTAGAACGGCTGAGGAATTTCAAGCAATTGTGAAGGAATGTCCTTTTTCAGCGGAGGAAATAGCAGCGGCAGGTGCTACCGCTATAGGAGAGTGCCTTCATGTTGCATTCCTGCCAGCGCCGCCAACAGCGGTAAGTGCTGAAACCTTTTTAGCCTATGCCAATGATAAGGAACGCTGCGTGATAGCGGGAAGAAATATTTATTTATTATTTTATGAAAGCGTCCGCAATGCCAAACTCAGTCAAAAGCTCCATCAGCTAGAGCTTCCAGCAACTGTTCGTAATTGGAAGACAATCACAAAGCTGGCGGCGATGGCTGATGGCATTTAAGTAGCAAGTGAAGCGCGGGTATTTGACATCAAAGTGCGGGTATTTACTATTCAAACGCGGGTAACAGTTCAACAATCGCGGGTAACGATAGCCACCAGTTCATATAGAAAAAAGCTGTAGCGTCAACATAGACACTACAGCTTCAGAATTGGTTGATGCCCTTTGAGGTTCTCAAATGCATTATAACATATTAACAATGGTTCTACCAAGGTGCTGCCCATTTTTGATAGCATCAATTGTTTGAGGTACTTCTTCCAGTGTAATTTCCTCTGTTAAGGCATTGTGAGCAATATTCCAATCGTTTGCCATTTTTGCCCACACATCTGCTCGTTGTTCAATTGGTGCATTAACCGAATCAATGCCTAGAAGCTGAATGCCTCGTAAAATAAATGGTAAGACATTCGTTGATAACTGAATCCCACCAGCATTGCCACACATGCTAATGCTACCGCCATAAGCAATTTGTGGAATAACTGTAGCAGCAACATCTCCGCCTACTGTATCCAATACATAATCATATTTTTGCTGTTGTAATGGCTTTTTCAGATCACCAAGCTCACTAGCAAAAATAATATCCGTTGCGCCTAAAGACTGTGCCACAGCCACTTGATGCTCTTTTCTCACCAATGCCGCAATATTGCTATAGCCGATTGTTGTCAGCATCTGCACAGCAAGGCTACCAACACCGCCTGTTGAGCCTGTTACAAGGATGCGTGGATTATTCTCTACCTTCATGCCATGCTGCTCTAGGGCGATAATCGACAATGCCGCCGTATAGCCTGCTGTGCCAAAAACCATCGCCTCTCGTAAATCTAAATTCGCTGGTAACGGCACAATCCACTCAGCAGGCACACGCGCATATTTGGCAAATCCACCTGTATGCGTCATACCCATCGCAAAGCCTGTAACAATTACTTGCTGACCTGCTGTAAAGCGCCCATCTGCCGATTGAACGACTGTCCCACTTAAATCAATACCGGGAATCATTGGGTAGTTGCGAATCACACCGCCATTTTTCTGAACCGCCAGCATATCCTTGTAGTTAATGGAGGAGTATGCCACTTGAATTAGCACATCACCTGCTGATAAATCGTCCAAAGTAACAGTATCTACCTCATATATAATTTGCTCGTCCTGCTCTTTGACAACTAGTGCTTGAAAAGAATCCATAGTAATCGTCTCCTTTGATTTTAGTGCAAAATAGTTTTGATGCAGAAATATTTCCAATCAAAAGTTATCATGATAAGATAGGTATTGTCAAGATGGAGGAGATTACATGGAATTACAGGAATGTATAAACTTTTTATTAAGCACAAGTCAAAATAAGGTGTTTAAACATTTTAGCAAGCTATTAGAGGCATATGAGGTAACACCAGCCCAGTACGGTGTATTAAATTGCTTATGGCATGAGGGGCAGCTGCTTCCTAAGCAAATCGGGGAAATGCTGTATTTAGAAGCGCCAACGGTTTCTGGTATTTTAGATAAAATGCAAAAGGCGGGCTTCATTGAGCGCTCGGTTGACCCTGAAAACCGCCGAACGGTATTAGTCGTTGCCACACCAAAGGCAAACGAGCTAAAGGAAAAAATCGACAAGGCAACAGAGGCATTGAATGCAACAGCTTTCCAGCATTTATCAAGCCATGAGCAGGAGGTGCTAAAAAAGGCTTTAGTAACAATGATTAATACGGAATTTTAATTGAAGATATTTAATTTATACTGCAGAGTGATTGTTTATAATATATTTTAGAAATTTTCAATAAATAAATAGATAATCAGTTCTCATTAAATCAGTGTTATAATTATGGTGCATAGTAAATGTACAGAAGGAGTTATACTGATGTTAAAAATTGAAGAACGTGGTAGAGGTAGATTTAAACCAGCCCCAAATTATAATATTGATGATGTAAAAAAAATACTCTTGGAAAAAATAGAAGAAGAAGTGCGAAACCAGTCTACGATAAATGATTATGATGCAGGTGAATTAGTTTACAAAACAGATAAAGTTAACGTTATTGGTTTATTTGCTGGTGCTGGGGGATTAGATTTAGGTGTGGAGCTAGCTGGATTAGATGTAGTTATAGGCAAAAATAAAACAGACTCTGTTCTATCAAATTATGCTGATTTTAACAGAGTAAGAGAAAAAAGTATTTTCCATCATCTTTATGTTAACGATATTTTTAAGGAAGCGTTAGAAACATACAGACATAACTTTCCTAATGGTGTATTAATACATTTACAAGATATTCGCAAGGTAAAAGATTTTCCAACTGCTGATGTTGTATTAGGGGGACCACCTTGCCCTGGATTTAGTGAGGCAGGACCAAGATTAGTAGATGACCCAAGGAATTTTTTATACATTCACTATATTCGTTGTTTAATGCAAGTACAGCCTAAATTCTTCATTATGGAGAATGTAAAAGGCATGCTGACACTTGGAAAAGGTGAAGTGTTTAGACAAATCAAACAAGACTTTGAGGCAGCAGGATATCGTGTGTATCATAAATTAGTTAATGCAAGAGATTATGGGGCACCACAAATACGTGAGAGAGTTTTTTTAGTTGGGGTGCGTAATGATATTAACTATGAATATGAATTTCCTGAAGCGACTCATGGAGAGGGATTAAAGCCGTTCGTGACCTTAAAAGAAGCCATTGGTGACTTAGAATCTAACCCAGGACCTTACTTTACAGGTTCTTATTCCACTATTTTTCTAAGTCGTAACCGTAAAAAGAAGTGGCATGAACAAAGCTTTACTATTCAAGCTAGTGGTCGACAAGCACCTATTCATCCAGCAGGCTTACCAATGGAGAAAGTAAAAAAAGATAAATGGATTTTTTCAGATGGAGAAGAAAATAATCGTCGGTTATCAATTAAAGAAATTTCTCGAATCCAAACATTCCCTGACTGGTTTACTTTTAGTGATGGGGATAACCTGAAAATGTCTGAAAATGGTAGATTGGATAAAATCTATAAACAAATAGGGAATGCTGTACCTGTTGTATTGGCAAGAGCAATTGCAACTCCAATAGCGGAGTGGTTTTACCAACAAGATAAAGGAGAGAACAAATGTCATTCAGACCAACTACAAATGTTTTAATTGCATTAGCTAATATTTTAAAAAGACAACAAAATACAATGCCGATTGTTCTTGACCACGTTAATCAAAATCGAATTAACAGTACAGGAGATCTGCTTGAATATTATGTAAAAGATGCGTTTTGTAATGAAGCTGCAGAAACAGAATTAACGAATGAAAAGTTAAAAGCTTATCAAAATACATTTAGTTATCTTGGAAATTCAAACAATCCTCCTGACTTTGTGGTAAGGTATGGACCAGCTATAGAGGTAAAAAAATTTGAAGGTAAAGGAACAAATGGGATTGCCTTAAACAGTTCTTTTCCTAAAGATTATTTATATGCGAATGATATTAGAATAAAAAAAGAATGTGTGAGTTGTGAGGATGAATTTGGCGGCTGGAAAAAGAAGGATATGATTTATGCTATTGGTAATGTTAGCAAAAATCATTTACATAGCTTGTGGTTAATCTATGGAGATTGTTATGCAGCTAGCAAAGATACTTATGAGCGAATCACTAATACAATTAAAGAAGGCGTATCTAGTATTCCAGGTGTCGAGTTTGGGATAACAAAAGAACTTGGTAGAGTTAATCGTGTAGATCCATTAGGCATTACTTATTTACGTATAAGAGGTATGTGGGGCATAGAACATCCATCTGCTGTGTACCGTCCGTATATCAAAACAGATACAGAAAAAACAAATATCTATGTATTGATGAACAAAGAAACATATAGAGAAATACATGATAAACCTAATTTAGAACCATATTTATCGAAAAATATTTTAACAATGGAAGGTATACAAATTCCTAATCCAAATAATCCAGCTAAAAATATAGATGCAATCCTATTTTCAGCATCATTCTAAAGGCATGTGTATAAAGAGAATGAAAAAATAGTTTTATTAAAAGGAAAGCCGAACCATCTGAAAAAATTCTCTAATGAAGAGTCCATGATAGTTCGGTTTTTTCTTGTTTTGTTTATGCATAGAAATGTTTATAAAAATACTTACTCACAACCAACCCCATCACCATCTCGGTCAAGATGACGAGCATAGCCCGGTTCACCGCTGTAAATAGGAGCGGCTCCTGCTGCACGCACTTGGCTACAGTTTTTATAGAAGACATGTTGGGAAGAGCTTGAGGATACTTCCTCTGTTTGGCTTGTTGTTGATGTGCTGCTATTTGTATTGGCTGCTTGAGCACTTGCAAGCTGTGTAGTAAGTGCTTCGTTATCTTTTTGTAATGCTGTCACCTGCTCTTGGAGTTGCTGTTGCTTCTCCTGCAACATTTTTTTCTCTTCCTCGAATGCTTGAAGCTGCATGTCTTCCGCTTCCTTTATTTTTTGACTAGCTGTGGAAGCCTGCGCTAGCTCCTCTTTAACACCCTTCAGTTCACTCGTTAATGTATCCACCTGTGCTTGTAAATCTTTATTTAAACCTACTTGCTCCTGATATTGTGCACCAGAAACAGTATCAAACTGCATGGAAATTGCTATTAATACTAAACTACCAACAAATGTTGAGAAAAAGAGCTTTTTTGAAAAAGTACGATGCTTTTTAAGCACCCTCATCATCATAAAATAAATAAGATAGCCTATCGCAAAAAGCAGTGCAAGGCTTCCTAATACATCTAAGACAACCATTTTACATTTCTCCTTTTTATAAAGATGACCTATTTACATTGTCCTGCGTCAATATAACTACAAGTGAGGTAAAAAAATTTACCTATTAAAAATATTTTAACAATGAAAATATAAAATAGGCTCTTTCTTATAGTAGGATGGAAATAGAGGATTGTCCATACATGATAGGGAAATTTTTCATAATTAAAAAGAGCTTTTTTATTGATGGCATTAAATTACTATGATATTTAGTGATTTAGTAATAGACCTCTTAAAAAATTGAATGTGACCATCGATCTTTCACTACAGCCAGTAAAATAGCACTGATTACTCATAGTATAATGAACAAAGATTGTCCATACATATTAGGGGCATATTCCTTTGTAAATTAGCAACATGAGATATTTAGTTGTATAATGAAACGTTAGCAAATGTGCAAATTAGAAAGAAGGTCCTTAGATTGTTAGAAAAACTGAATCGCTTTTTCCAAAAATGGATGCCTGTATTAACGCCATTAAGCTTAGTCATAGGTGTGCTTCTTGAACAGATAGGCGAGCATTTATTATTTATGGTATCCTGGCTATTTGCCTTTATGACATTGGTGAGTAGCTTAAGCATGAATCTAAAAGACGTCAAAGTATTTGTGAAATACCCAAAAACCATCCTTTTTAGCATTGCTTTTTTACATATTATTATGCCTGTTTGGGTTTATTTTTTATCCACGATTATTTTTCATGATCATCTCTTAACGATTGGTTTTATTCTCGCTGTTGCTGTGCCAACAGGGGTGACGAGCGTCATTTGGATTACCATTTCAAAGGGGAATTTACCGCTTGGTTTATCCATTATTTTAATTGATACATTCATTGCGCCCATTGTTATGCCTGCATTGCTACATGTCATTGTCGGTGAATCCATCACGATTGATAGCACCGCACTGATTTTAGATTTAGTATGGATGATTGTATTGCCATCAATTGTAGGAATCATCTGCAATGAACTGTCGAAGGGTGCGATTCATCAAAAGTATGGTAAGAAGCTTGCACCTTTTTCCAAGCTTAGCCTTTTTGGCATTGTGATGATTAATAGTAGTGCCATTGCACCATATTTACGAAATATCACATGGGAATTAGTCGGCGTCATTGCGCTTGTCTTTTTCATTGCTGTTTCAGGCTATATGTTTACGATGCTATTAGGGCGGCTGATTTGGAAAGACCAAAGCATCACGACGACATTTGTTTTTATTGGGGGCATGCGCAATATTGCGGTAGGCGTAATTATTGCTACCACGTATTTCCCATCGAAAGTAGCGATGCCTGTTGTGTTCGGGATGCTCTTCCAGCAAGTATTAGCATCTGTCTTTAGTAAAATCATCGAGAAAAAACAGGAGAAGGAGAGTGTGTATTGTTAAAAATTTTATTTTGGTTTAGTAGAGTTCAAACGCTCACTGAATCAAAATAAAAGCCTCGGCAGATGTTGAGGAGCTTTTCGAGGGAGCTCGAAAAATCCGAACGCATTAGCGTCAGGGACAATTACGCTGGAGTGTAATGGATACATGATATTTGTGATCATCAGCAGGCTATTGCTTGGTGATGAAGGACTTCCAGTTGAATTTTTTAATGCTTCTCTTTATGGGACTGGCACTACTTGTTTTAGCAATTAGAGAATTTCAACAACAACGTAAATTGTATGTTTATTTTCAATATTTGTTGCCATCCAAAGTCTTGCCCTAACATGAAACAGTATGTAGAGGGCGTTCTTTGAAAAAGTAATGATAGAATTTCCGCTATGCGCCATGTATAGTTAAGGAGAAGGGAGATTTATCGATGAAAAAAATTTTACTAGTATTACTAACAGTTATGCTAGGGGTTATACTTGCTGCATGTAGTGAAGATAAAAAATCTGATGAGCTGGCAGAGGTTACGATTCCTGCAACATTCTTTGAAGGACAGGATATTGATGCGGCGATTGCAAGTGCCAAACAAAGCGGCATAAAAGAGGTTAGCAAGAACGATGATGGTTCTGTCACATATAAAATGACGACAGCTGAACATGAGGAAATGCTCAATGGTATTAAGGAAGGCATTAAAGCAACGATTGAGGATATGAAAACGGGTGAGGATTTTCAATCTATTAAAGATGTAACCTATAATGATACCTTCTCAGAGTTTACGCTAGCGGTAAATAAAGAAGAGTTTGACAAGGGTCTTGATTCCATTGCATCCTTTGGGCTTGGGATAGCAGGCATGTACTACCAATTATTTAATGGTGTTGCTGTCGAGGATTATCAAGTAACAGTGAGCTTTACAGACGAAGCAACAGGTGAAGTCATTAAAAAAATCGTTTATCCAGATGAATATAAAGAGTAATAAATGTAATGGGGCTATGCAAAAGGCGAAAATCTTTTTGCGTAGCCCTTTCTTTTATTTATAGCTAATTGGTAAATTTGTTTATTAGTGGCTCAGTTGCACAATCGTCAATGAACGATTGGTATAGCCAGCAAGCGGTGAGTTTGAGGATACACTAACGCCCACTTGATCACCCGCAGCCAATTCTGCCTGTACAACAAATGTGGAACTACTTCTATTGAGAACGTTAAAAAGCGCTAAGCCTTGGAGAAAAATAGGTGCGCCATTCACGGTAATACTAGCTGTAAAAAAAGATTGCGTTGGGTCAGGCTCGGATGTAGCGACGGCATTCAGTGATACTGTAATTTGATAGACACCGCTTTCCATCACGACTAATTCATTACCTGTACCGCTAACGCTCACATTACGCAAAGGTCCAGCGACTGAAAATGGTACAGGTGTTGCTGTAGGAAAAACAATTTCAGCCGTTTCACCTCTTAATGAACCAAAGCCAAGAACATCAGCAGCAGGAGGCATCTCAGGATTGGACGTCGCAATAATTTTTGCATAATAATTTTTCGCACCGTCACAGCAACATTCATTTTTACGGGTAAATGACATATGTCAACCCTCCTTCCTATCATCTATAGTATGTATAGGCATAGAAAGAGGAAATGGTTATTCACCCTACACTTGTTACTTTTATTATGGAAATAACATTACTATTGCAATAAATAACAAAATAGGGGTGATGCTTGTGAAAGGTATAAATTTTCACTACTATTCGTGCTGCTTCTTGGGACAATTAGATAAAAGATTTCATCTTCAACCAGCTACAGAAATTCTTGGAGGTGTTGTTCAACTCAATTGAAGAGGCAGCTATTTATTTCGAATGAGGGCATAGTGCTGCTAATGGTCAAGCTTCACCATGAGCAATTACTAGAACAGCTAACTGTAGAACAACAAAAGAGGACAGTCACTGCCTTTGTAAAATTACCGAATAGCTCTTCATGTATCAGCTCGTATTGCTGGAAATGCGTCTTAGGGTTGGTCGCATAACTCTTATACAATGAAAAGACTAGATAGGGTAGAGCATTAGGGAGCTATATGAAAGAAACGTTAAGCAATAGCATTATTCTGGAAATATGTATGTTGACATTTAAAGCACTCTAAGCTAAGCCGAAAGCTCTTGTGACCGTAAAATATGTTAAAATAGGCTATAGTATAAATAGGGAGGAATGGTTTTGGTAACCGAAAAAAGCTTAAGAACTTGTGACAAAGGTCATCAGTATTATAAAAGCACGGACTGTCCAAGCTGTCCTGTTTGCGACAAAGAAAATAAACCAAAAGATGGCTTTCTATCAAAGCTTAGTGCACCTGCAAGAAATGCACTGCTCCATGAGGGGATTGCTACCTTGGAAAAGCTATCCACGTATACAGAAAAGGCTATTTTACAATTGCATGGGATTGGTCCAGCTTCCTTACCCGTGATGAGGGCGTCACTAGAAGCAGAAGGATTATCATTTCAACCAGCTACTGCAAGGAGGAAAAACAAGATGACAAACAGCAAAGAGCTATCAGCACAGCAGCGCGAGCAATTACTGCAAACCTTACAGGCACGCTTTGAGAAACATACAAGCCGTCATGAGGGGCTTGAGTGGGCAAAGGTGCAGGCAAAGCTTGAGGCGAATGAGGACAAGCTATGGTCGCTTTATCAAATGGAGGAAACGGGCGGCGAGCCTGATGTTATCGGCTATGATGAGGGAGCGGAGGCTTATATTTTTTATGATTGTGCAGCAGAAAGCCCTAAAGGTCGCCGCAGTGTTTGCTATGACCATAAAGCATTGGAGGCACGCAAAAAGCATAAGCCTGAAAACAGCGCAGTTAGCATGGCAGCCGATATGGGCATCGAGCTATTAACAGAGGAGCAATACCGAGCATTACAGCAGCTTGGTGAGTTCGATTTAAAAACATCAAGCTGGGTGCAAACACCTGATTCGATTCGAAAGCACGGAGGAGCTATCTTTTGTGATCGCCGCTATGATACGGTTTTTGTTTATCACAATGGCGCAGATTCCTACTATGCTGCACGAGGCTTCCGCGGCTCACTCTACGTATAGCAATAGTTTGGTGGCATTTTAATGGAACCACGGCAGGAGCTACAAGGATGGCTATAGAAGTAAGGGCTGTCTGTCTATTCAGACAGCCTCTTTTAAGTGCTATGCTGCAAGTATGAAATATGAATTTGCGATGAAAGAGGAGTTACGATGAATGTAAAGTTCGAATTTAAGGATTTTCCTACATTAGCAACAGAACGTCTTATCCTACGAAAAGGAATAGTTGATGATTGCCAAGATATTTTGGCGCTTTATGCTGATGAAAATGTAGTAAAGTATCTTCCATTAACATTATTTACTGCAACGGAAGATGCAATAGCTGAGTTAAACTGGTATGATAAAATTTTTCGGGAGCAGACTGGTTTAAGGTGGGTCATTGAAGAGGCTAAGACCAAAAAGGTTATTGGGACATGTGGCTATTTGAATTATGAAAAAGTGCATAACCGTATAGAAATCGGCTATGATTTAAACCCTGAATACTGGGGGAAAGGGCTAATGCAAGAGGCTTTAAGCAATATTATACATTTTGCCTTTACAGCAATGGAAATAAATAAAATCGAAGCAAAAATAGAGCCAGAAAATATAGCATCGATAAAATTATTGGAAAAGTTAAGGTTTGCTAAAGAGGGTGTTTTAAGACAGCATGAATTTGAAAAAGGGAAATATGTAGACCTCGCCATCTTTTCAATATTGAAAAATGAATACTAGAAGGCTTATCAAAAAATTCTCCCAGCAATAAAAACAGCGGTCGCTATGGGCTACACGAAATAATTGTTGTAGGCTTCTAGACATATACATAAGAGCATTTTCGCACACAACTACTTTTTCAAAATCCTGAAACTACTGAAAATCGAAACATTATACTTTCATACAAAACCTTGCTATAATAGGCGTTGCGAATACATATGAAAGAGGGCGAAGAGATGAACGCTTATGATGAATATATGAAGCAGGTCGTGAAGCCGATGCGTGAGGAGCTGGTGGAGGCTGGATTTACGGAGCTAACAACGGCTGATGCGGTGAATGACTTTATGGCGGAGGCAAAGGGTACGGCGTTAGTGGTGATTAACTCGGTGTGTGGCTGTGCGGCAGGGCTTGCGCGTCCAGCAGCGCGTGAGGCGATTGCGGCGGTAAAGCCAGATCATCTTGTGACAGTGTTTGCGGGGCAGGACCCTGAGGCAACGGCGGCAATGCGTGGTTATTTTGAGGATGTGCCACCAAGCTCACCATCGATGGCGATTTTAAAGGATGGGGAGTTAGCGTACTTTATTCCACGCGAGCAAATTGAAGGATTCCCTGTGGAGCAAATTGTGGCGCATTTAACAGGTGTGCTAGAGCAAACATGCGCGAAATAATAACGATTGTGACGACAGCGGGCAGACCAGACGAGGAATCAATGGCGCTCGCTGCTTTTGCATGCAAAGAATTAGGTGCTGCGTTTGAGCCACGCAAAAAGCGCTCCATTCGTAAGATGTCGCAGGAATTACAGGCACATGTAATCGTTGCGGGAAAAAATCGCTATGATTACTATGCCTATGGTGCACAGGAGCCGTTTTTCTTTCATCCTAATTCGGCTGCGTTTCGCTTAAAGCGAGTAGCGCGTGGGGAGCGTGAGCCATTTTTAGCGGCGGCACAGCTTCAGCAGGGTGATACGGTGCTGGATTGCACGCTGGGACTAGCAGCGGATGCCATGCTGGCAGCTTATGCGGTTGGTGCAGCGGGGCGTGTTGTCGGGCTAGAGGCAAATGCAAATGTGGCGTTTATCGTCAAGCAGGGGATGCAAAGCTATGATATTTCGGAGTTGCCATTAACTGCCTGTATGCGACGGATTGAAGTTGTGCAAAAAGAGGCAGTGCATTATTTACAAGCATTGCCTGATCAATCGTTTGACGTTGTTTATATGGATCCGATGTTTGAGGAAACGATTGAAGAGGCGAATAATTTTCAGGCATTACGACAGGCTGGGGAGCATGTTACATTGACGGATAAATGGGTTGCGGAAGCGAGGCGTGTAGCGAGAAAGCGTGTAGTATTAAAGGCACATTTTCGCTCGGAATGGTTTGCGAACTATCATTTTCGGCAATATAAACGAGCAACGGCGAAATTTCATTACGGTGTTTTAGAACTTTCGAGGGGGAATTAGATGGCAAAGCATGAGATAAGAACCTCTTTTGAGCTGGGCTTACTTGCGAAAGCACAGTCATTAAACTGTACGAAGCCCCCTAGTCCTTGGGTGTATGAAACGATTATTCCAGCCGCTGGGGTATTTGCCTGTGGATGGGATCAGGATGAAAATGTAGTGTTAATTAGTGGGTCAGGCTATAGTGTGACAGCGCCAATAACAGGTAAACGTCTTGATCGGGAGCGGGATGCAGATTTCACCAATAGCTGCATTAGTAACGATTATTTATTTTTTCAGCTACCATCATCACAGCAACGAATTTCAATTTTTGGCTTTGAGGCAGGAGATGGCATTCATCTAACGGCAGATGGCTGGCAGGTTGAGGTGATTTACCCTTGGTGGCCGCGTGCAACAGTTGTGCTTGATTATCTTTTTACAACGCATTATCAATATTTACAGCAGGCAACAGCGATTGACCTTCAGCGCTTGGATGGAGCCATTAAATGTGGCTTTTCGCCATCAGGCAATCACCTTATGCTGATGGGTTCAGGAGGAGCCTTGATTTATTCGAGAAAGGAATGAGGCGATGTATTATAACAAGGATGGCTATGTGTCCATATGGGCGGGCAAGGTTCATAGTGAAGTACAGCTTTATACATATTTAACAACTGTTTATCAGGGCAGGGAGGAAACAGATCAGGCTTTTGCTGAAAAGCTTGGGCAGCTTTTTTTGCCTGAACATCAATGTCGGGCTTACGAGAGCGACTTGAAAGCTCTTTTTGATGACTATTATCATCAATTTACCTATGATTTTGGCATAGTATTTGATGAAGATTTTTGTGAGGCACTCTATTATAAAGCGCCCTCCAATGAGCTTTCACAATTAATTCATCCTGATTTTTCCTATGTCGAGCACTTTACAGCTAATTTCATCGCTAAAATGGGCAATAAGCTACCTGAGTCATATAATGCGGTGATTATCTTATACGATTGTCACTATGATGGGCATATTGCATCTGTTCGACATGAAGCCTATCAAATTGATTTTCTTGGTGCTGTGGAAATGTCTTTACTTTTATAAAAAATAATGCTATAATAACAAACGTGCTATTTTAGGTAGCATATTTCCGTAATCTGGCATTCTGCTTTTTGTTTTTGTAGATACTTATTCACACTGGCGCATGCTTTGGGGCTGCAAGGACGCAAAAGAAGGTAGGGTTTGCGTTGCTTAAGTTAGAAGGCATACAGTGGAATTTTACCGCGGTGATGAAACAAGGTTGTTTCAAGATAATATTCCCCAGACGATTGGGTTGAGACGTTAATAATTTACGAAAATGTTACCTATAAATACTAAAGGGGTGGCTTCGCAATAGCGAGGCTACCCCTTGTCTAATATGAGGGCTTCCAATATTTAGTTGGTATGCATTGCCGTTTACGCCACTCGTTAAATACGTAATAATAAAGACAAACAATGAAAAGGCGAGGGATTTTTATGGCAACAACTATTTTGACACAATTAACGGCAATGGCGGAGGCACAGCAAAAAAGCTTAACACAATTGCTGACAGCCTATTGTCAGGAGAGGCTGCTATATCGTTTATCAGTATCCTCCTACAATGACCAATTTTATTTAGAGAACATAGCCTTACAAGAGATTGCATTATTAACAACCGCAAATGCCCAGCAAGCTACGATTGCCAAGCATGCTTTTCAGGAAATATGTGCAATGGAAGGCTTAGAGGATGAACTTATATTTTTAGGAAGCGAATTAGCAAGTAGTGTTACGGCTAACTGTATACGGCTGAAGATTCCAGCCAAAATCGCTGACAAAACCATATACATAGAAGTAATGATTTATTGTCAGGAACGCACTCGCATCACACCAAAGCTTAGCAGTGTGCCAGCCTTACTTGACATGGAACCTGCTATGCTGTATACATATCCAGTAGAATTTGTGCTAGCACAAAAAATCGTAGCACAGGATGATAGAGCCATTGTTCAGCTTATGGCAGCTCATCCTATCGAGGGGCGTGCATTGCAGGGCTATGTTGAGGAGCTGCTTGATCAGCAACGACTGACAATGGAAGCCTGCCAATCACTTACCGTTCATCAGCAGCTACAGCCATTTTTGGCAGCCATCTTAACAGAAAATGAATATTTCCAGCAGTGGTACGCTAATAATCAGGCTTGGCAATAGAGTGAACTAACAGTAAGCTGCTTTAATAAGATTATCTCGATTGAGGTAATCTTATTTTTTGTCTAGAGCATTGGATAATCTCTTTAAAATAATCGAAAAACTACGAACTGCATATGCCCTTTTGCCCCAAAATCATGTCCTCCATCATTATCACCTGAGTTACGCTTTGAAGTATAAATAAAATCGAAATGGATAATTTAATATTTAGAGATAGCAGTAACTTTAGGCGTTATAGCTTGCGCGATAGCGTTAAAGATTATGGATGAAAGAAGGTAGAGGATGGACAAGAATTTGCATTATGGTGAAGATTATAAATTTATTCCTGCTACTTCTGTTCGGAGTGGTGTAGGCATAGAAGTGTTGCCTGATTTATATCAATATACGATTCAAATTGTAAACATTGTGCTTTATGGCGACCCAAGCACGAAGGAATTTGTGCTTATTGATGCAGGGATGCCAAAAAGTGCAGAGGCCATTATTTCAGTAGTTGAAGACCGCTTTGGACGTGATTCTCGACCGAAAGCAATTATTTTAACTCATGGTCATTTTGATCATGTTGGAGGCATTATTGAATTACTGGAGCATTGGAATGTTCCTGCCTATGCCCATCCTTTGGAAATGCCGTATTTAACAGGAAAAGAAAGCTATCCACAACCTGATCCTACTGTAAGTGCTGGCATGGTGGCAAAAATGTCACCTATTTTTCCAAATGAGGCGATCAATTTAGGTGAGCGTATTACAGCAATTCCTTCGGATGGGAGCATCCCATATATGCCAGACTTTCGCTGGATTCACACCCCAGGACATACCCCAGGACATATATCTTTGTTTCGTGAGCAGGATCAGGCACTGATTGCAGGAGATGCATTTGTGACGGTTAAACAGGAATCTCTTTATAAAGTTTTTACCCAAACAAAGGAAATCAGTGGTCCCCCTCAATATTTAACAACGAATTGGCAAGCTGCTCAAGCATCTATTGAAAAATTAGCTGCATTAAAACCGTCCGCTGCTATCACGGGGCACGGATTACCAATGCAAGGTGAAGAGCTTACAAGGGAACTGAGGAAGCTTGTCGATCATTTTGAACAGATCGCTTTACCAAAGCAAGGCAAATATTTAAACTAAAGTATCGAACAGTTGCCTAGAACTCGAAAACGTATGATTCTAGCCTGCGAAAAAATATTTGATATTGCTAGTGATGTAGTCAGAAATCATAAAGGGTCACTCTGGCACAGTGACCCTAAGCCCCACAATAGTAGGAATCAGCTATTTGTTGACCAGCATTAAACTTGTGTTACTAATTCTACAGCCTCTACTACTAATGGTGTTCCTGCTGTGATTGTACCAGTCACATCGTTAAATGTTAACTCCGTTGCAGAGATTGTATAGGCCCCCCCTTCCTGTAAGACGCCATTAATATAGAAATTATAATAACCATTTGCTACTACAGGAAAAGCGGTTGCGGCATTGCCACTGTCATCTAAAAAGGCAGTTGCAGCAATGGTAGTCCCGTCTGTGACAGCTAAATTGGCTGCTAAAATATTAAAGAATCTAGTCGAAGAGCCTGTAACATTTACATGAATATTGATAATCGAAAGCGCCATTTTCTTCACCTCCTTTCAAGAACAGCAATATTTATTGGAAGCCTAAGGATTCGATAATAATTGGCGTTCCAGCAAAAATAGTGGCATTAAATGGGTTAAGGGTTAATGCATCTGGGGTTACATTATAGGCGCCGCCCTCTTGCATAACGGCATTAATATAAAGATTGACGTAGCCGTTAGGGTGAAAAAGCGTAAATTCGGTGATAGGAGCGCCATGATCATCTGTAAATAAATGAGCTAGAAGGGTTGCTCCATTTGTTAAATTAATAGCCTCTGTCACAATATAGAAATATCGATTGATAATGGGCATAATCGTTCCTGCAGGGATAACGGCTGGAGGAGGTTGAATAGCACCTATGTCAATAGCCTTTATACGGGACCAAAAAACGCGATTATTGTCACAGCAACTGTCACAAGCCAACTTTTGGAGGTCCAATTTCTTCATGATTTTTCTCACCTCTCTTTTCAATATGTTTTTGCCCCCGAAAGTGATAGGCATTTGTTACAGAAAAAGATGTTTAAAGAATCTATCTTACTGTTACTAATAGTCTATGAATTAAAATGGGAGGGTGATTGGCACTATGTCTATTTAATCGAGAGTATTTATAAAGAAGTAGCGTAGCCATTGTTATTGTGCAGTAGCTAGTAAAAGGTTCCGATATATTCCGTATCGTAAATATCGAGTAAACCATCATTTTTATCGCTAAGATGTAGTTGTAAAGGAGGGAAATGAATGCTACAACAATTTAATCATTTAATGGACTACATTGAAAACCATTTAACGGAAGAAATCTCTGGCAAAGAAATATCAAAAATTGTAGGGTTATCTGATTATCATTTTAAAAGAATGTTTTCGTATATGGCGGGCATGTCATTGAATGACTATATCAAAAACAGAAGATTATCAGTTGCCAATGTTGAATTAATTAACGGTGCAAAAGTAACCGATATTGCCTATAAATATGGCTATCAATCGATCGAAGGGTTTTCAAGAGCCTTTCGTGAATGGAGCGGTTTTTTACCGTCAGAAGTAGCGAAAAATAAAATTCAAAAATCATTTCCCAAATTTTCATTTTTTATCGATATAAGAGGAGGGATATCAATGGAATTTAAAATTGAGAGGAAAGAGAAGTTTCATATCGTAGGTGTATCGAAAAGAGTACCCATTCAATTCGAGGGTGAAAATAAGGCTATCATAGAGCTAGCCCAGTCCATTACCGAACAGCAAAGACATGAAATGCATCAATTAGCTGATGTATATCCACATCAAGTCTTGAATGTATCCTATGATTTTGATGATGGTTTCTTAGAAGAAAAAGGATATTTAACGCATATGATTGGTTTTGCAACGACAAAAGAAAACCGATTCGATGATTTAGAGCAGCTTTCGATTGAAGAAAGCTTATGGGCAATTTTCCCTAATCGAGGGCCATTTCCTGCTACACTGCAAGAAACTCATGCTAAAATCTATGCTGAATGGCTACCTTCGTCCGATTATGAGGTAGTGGATATGCCTGGGATTTCCTTTACAGAGCACAATGGTACTTCGGAAAATGTCTATAGCGAAATTTGGATGCCTGTGAAGGAAAAAAATAGCGGGCGATAAACGCGAATAATTATTATAGGGCAATACTAGACCAGTGAGGAAAAACCCTGCTGGTCTTGTTGAAATGGTTGTGTAATCGAAAAGCTTATTACTGACACGGAATTCTCAATACACATCCTAGTTCGTTGAAGTTTGACTTGTGTTCAGCAGTTAGCTCATAATATGGAATCATAAAGCTCTATTTACTTAGAATGAAGGGGGGGAATGTCAAGATGGAGGTAGTATATTTTGCAGGCGGATGTTTATGGGGCGTACAAGCCTTTATAAAAACCTTACCTGGCGTTCAGCTTACAGAAGCAGGAAGAGCGAATGGCACAAGCCAGACACTGGAGGGGGATTATGATGGGTACGCCGAATGTGTAAAAACAGAATTTGACCCAACCGTTGTCACAATCAAGGAATTAATGGGCTATTTCTTTGAAATCATTGATCCATACAGCTTGAACAAACAAGGACAGGATGTTGGGGAGAAATACAGAACAGGCGTCTATAGTGAAAACCCTAAGCACTTACAGGAGGCGAGGGCATTTATTGATAAGCGAAATGATGCCAACCTTATCGTTGTTGAAGTATTACCACTGACAAACTACATAAGAAGCGCAGAGGAGCATCAAGACAGACTAACTAGATGTCCAAATGATTACTGTCATATTCCAGAAGAACTATTAAATAAGTATAAGTAGGAGAAATTGCTGAAAAATAAGTTGACATAGCGAATTCAAAGGTAACTGTCCTTGTTGCAAAAAAGGTCAAATGATTGATCGTAAAACGTTCATTGGCTGTAGTGAGTACAAAAATGGCTGTAAGTTTTCTATTAATAAAACAGTTGCATTTAAAAAGCTCACTGAGAAAAACATCCTAAAGCAAGGGGTTACAGCTGTCATTAACGGTTTTAAATCCAAAGCGGGTAAATCGTTTGATGCAAGATTGAAAATTTTGGATGGAAAAGTGACTTTTGATTTTTCCGAATAAATTGTTTTGAGGATTCACCAAAATATGTTTCAATAAGTAAATATAATTCTCCTTATTTAAGCAAGGAACGTAACCTAAGATAAGTATAATTGTCGTATGTTAATAAATTTGATATGATTATTTCGTTGTAAATGAAAGGAGCATTAGATATGTGTTGCTCATGTTGTCCAGTAGTAGATATGCAAAAGTTTCTATAATTTTAAAAAATATAGGAGGTTATTTTGTATATGCTATTACAGGAAAAATTAATTAATATAATTAAAGAGAAGTGTGAAAAGGATCCTCGTATTTCTGCGTGTATGATGTATGGATCGTTTACAAAAGGTGAAGGGGATCAATATTCGGATGTTGAGTTCTACATCTTTTTAAAGACTACAGAAATTGAACAATTTGAGTCTTCTGACTGGATTAGAGATATTGCTCCATATGATTTACACTTCATTAACGAATATGGGTCAGAAGTTGTCGTGTTTTCCAATTTAATTAGAGGAGAGTTTCATTTTCTGTCTGAATCTGAGATTGAAGTTATTAAGACATTTAAAGAAACAGGTGTTTTCCCTGACACAGAATCCATGTTTATTTATGATATAACAGGTAAATTAAAAGTATGTTTAGATTATCTAAAGGGTGAAGGACCAGAAAGAATGACAAATGATAATGTCAATTCTGCCTTTAATAACTTTGTTAACGCATGGATAATGGGTATAAATGTTTTGAAAAGAGGGGAAATTGCACGTTCGTTGGAATGTCTAACATATGTTCAAAAATACGTTTTACAATTGATTAGAATTCGTGAAAAAAGCGTAGAACGTTGGCTAAATGCTACAAAAAATTTGGAAGATGATCTTTCAGAAAAGGCATATAGTGAATATACTTCAATTACGTCAAAGTTGGATAAAGAAGAATTATATCATGCTTATTCAAATGCACTGCATGTAGTTGAGGGATTGGCTTGTTTACTTGTTGATGATTATAAATTTGACATTAATTTAGCATTTCTAAAGAAATTACATTCTTATTTAACGAATCGTCCTTAAATTGTAAAGGGATAGTTAATAAATAGGAGAGGGTACCAAAAATTTGGATACCCTCTCTATTTTTTGATTAGGTATGTGAAAAGCAGGTGGTCGGATATTCCTTTATCTTTAAAAGCTCAAGCTTTATTGAGTACAATAGAAGAGTACCTTGATAGTAATGGAGTTTGTCTAACAAATGAAATTGTTGGAACAGGTGTATTTATATATGGCAATACAATGTTATCTCCATCACCTTTAATAACAGAAGTATCCTTCTAAAGGTAAGCCATTCAAGAGCATTACTTTAGACAGCCATTAATGGATAGGTGGCTATGTGAAAAAACATTGATAGATAGTTTAGTTTTCGATTAAACTTTATTCCAAAGCTACAAATGTTATATAAAGTATTTTGCAATTAACACCGTAGTTCACATATGCAATATATATGGATTTTTATAGTGAAAAGATTCGCCAAAGCCAAAGCTGGCGAATCCTTTTTATTTTATATTATAAATACTATTCTGCATTTTCAATAATACAGCAATGTGTATAGGTGGAAAAGATAAGTCGAAAACTATTTTATGAAATGTCTAACTATTAATGTACATTCAAAGACTTCGTGCATTGTTGCACTAAGTTCTCATACATATATATAATCTCGTTGGTTAATTTCTTCATCAGTTTTTTTTCATTCTGTTTTTAACACCCTCTATCTTTTCTGATAATTGTCGTTGGCGCTGTTCTAGTTTGTGTAAAGCCGTTCTTTATTCAGTTTTTCTCGTAAAGCTACTTTTAGTTCTGATCGGTATAGATACTCAATCGGGTTTATGTCTTTCTTATGGTGAAAGGCTCTCTTAATCTTATATTCTAATTGTTGTATGTCCAACTCTAATTGATATTGTCGTTGTTTAAGTAGATGTAAAGCTTGTTCTATATCAGCCATGTTATGCCTCCTTTTTAATGGAGTTAATACTCATGATTAATGATGCAGGTAATTTTAAGTTAGCTTTTCAAAATTTTTTAAAACTCAATCGCTGGTACTAAGTTTGTTAATACCATCTGTTCAGTTTTAATTCTATAACTTACACGCTGCCAAGCAATTTTTTTAGCCCCAACTCCGTGCATTGTTTTGCACTAAAATGCAATGTAAAGAAAAATGGAAAAACCCCAGAAAACCTTTCAGATCAAGGTAACTGGGGCATAAAAGAGTGTTTATTGCAAAATAATAAAATTAGTCCGTGAAGCATAAAGATGATAAGTAACCTAACATTAATAAAAGACCAATACCGATTGCGATATCCATGCTTGTACCTCCTTTAAAAAAACGACACATTATTCATAAATATTGTACAATGAATTATAGAAATATGAAACCTTTTAATGGCGAGAACGTATATAATAATAAGGAGAATTACCAATTTGTACATAAAGAGTAGGTGTGAGTAAATGAAAACGTGGGTGAAAAAAAGTATTGTTATCATGGTGGCGTTTTTAACATTTGGTTTAATTACGCCGACACATGAAATTTGGGATGCATTTGATCAAGGCTCTTCTAACCGCGCATCTATCGGTTCTGCATCGGGGACAGGCACGGC
Organism: Lysinibacillus sp. NPDC098008; assembly: GCF_044760715.1. NCBI lineage: Bacteria > Bacillati > Bacillota > Bacilli > Caryophanales > Bacillaceae > Lysinibacillus > Lysinibacillus sp. NPDC098008. The sequence goes on along the minus strand of NZ_JBIWBA010000006.1, from coordinate 74,771 downwards.
GGTTGCAGCAGAAACAGCGACTAGCTGGGAAGAAGAGAGCCAAATACAGGAGGAAGTGGTTGATTATAATGCCCTGCTTCTCGATGCAGCAAGGGAGCAATCGTACATAAAGTTTGGTACAAAAATCGGTCCGAAAATTAGCCATGAATTCGATAATATTATCTTCCCAAAAATCGAAGAAGCTATTGCAATGACCGTAGCTAGCTTGGACGAGCAATCACTAGCATCCTTAACAATCTCTGAAAAGCCAAGCGGTCATTATGGTGAAAAAATTTTTAATGTGATCAATCATGCAACAGGCACAGATGTCATTCGCTTCCATGTACGTACGGAAAAAAGACCGTTGGAAGGCTACTACTACAACTTCCATTACCACAGTGCCGAGGACAACTTTATGGCACATCACAACCTAGGCGATATCTATTGGAACAAAAACACACCACCGAAATGGTTATCATAAACGACCAAAAACACTCGTTGAACATGCGAGTGTTTTTATTTTGATAAACATTACTTGGAAGAGTGACGGATAGAAGTCCAAATGTGGTGGATAGAAATGCAACTATGACGGATAGAATCCAAAATTTGCAGGATAGCTTGTAATAAAGGCTCCCAGTTAAACAGAAAAGGCAGAGGTGTTGTTTTTACACAACATCTCTGCCTTTTTGATTGATTATTTTTGTGTAATGCGCTCGAAAAATGCGATGGTTTTATCTATGTCTGTTACATGAGCATTGCACGTTTGGCTATCTGCACAAATGTAATTGCTGTGGTTGGTATAGGTCCCTACAGCTTGCCCTTTAACGGAAGTGGTAAAGAGCCCTACATCTGAATGGCGATTACAGACAGCACAAATCCCACGAATTGTATTGTTGGAGAATGTGCCTTTAATGGCTTTAAACTGTCCATCCTGCTCAAGCACCACATATTTACGATGTGTGCCAGGGTCATCCCAAGCTAAATAGCAAATTTGAGAGAAGTCAAGCTCCTCCAGCTTTGGTAGCTTGAGCTTTTTCTCTTTTTTAAATAAGCTTTTTAGCGTGCTGACTGTAAGAGGCGTGAACGGCATAACGTAGGGCTTAATCTGCGCTAAAAATGCCTCACCTTGTGCGCGATCTGTCACGGTAAATAGCTGTTCAATAAGCTTTGTTTCCTCTGTGGAAAGGGCTAATTTTGTCGTAATTTCATGGTCCACAAGACCACGTACAGCTAAAATTACGTTTTGATCCTTTGTCGTTGTTAATGCATGTAAAATTTTATTTAATTGCTGCTCAAGTAAATGATAGTTAGCAACCGTTAAGAACGGCTGAATTGTTTGGTTGTCCATTTGAAATCTCTCCTGTAATGTAGGCTTTTTTGTGCATTTGGCCTAAAGAGATCCTTCAATGTATATTTTATAGACCTCTTTGACCAGAAGAGGTAGTTCTAGAGCAGGCATTACAAGTGAATGCGTTCAAATTGATTCCTCCTTAAAAGAAAACGATTGGTATAGATACCTATAGATATATTAACATGAAAAAAACGATGCTGTGCGGAAAAAGACATAAAAAAATATATCTAAGCAAAGTAAATTCTAGCTTGCTTATTTTTTTATGAATTTTAATAACTGAAAATAACAAATATGAAGGCTTATTCTAATAAATAGGTCTTATTATTTTAGTTAATTTGTAATAAAAGTAATTATATAGTATTATAATACTGGTTTATTTTTTGAATTTTATGTGAAAGGTTTGATAATATTGCCATTTGTTGAAACGGAGTATTTAGGAAAACCAGGAGAATCTGGTGAAAAAAAAGTTTGGGATTCAATTAAACAAGCTTATCGTGAGAAAGAAAAGGTTGATAAATGTCTAGCTTACTGGCGCTATCCTTTATTCACAAATGTTGGTCAAACACGTAAAGAGCCTGATATCTTGATTGCAGATAAAGATAATGGAATTATAATTATTGAGGTAAAATCAATAACTATTCATCAACTTGTGGCAGTTAACGGTCATTTATGGGAATATAAAGATTTTTATGAACATACAGGAAATCCTTATCAGCAAGCAGAAAATCAATTATTTTCCCTTCTTGGTATCTTTGATCGTGAAGCAGCGATTCGTAGGAAAATTAGTGGTAAAGTTTTGATTGCACTGCCTAATATTTCTGAAGAGGAATGGATTTCTCATGGTTTTGACCGTCTGCCTAGTGTGCCTCCTATTATTTTTAATAATGACTTAGGGCGTGCTACACTTCTAGCAAAAATAGAAAATACTATTAATATTCAAAAAGGTGAAGAAATTAATGATGAGCACTGGAAAATGATACTATCCATTTTAAGTGGCTCACCAATTTATAGAAAAGAAATTACTGTAGCACAAAGTGATATTACAACTCGTTTGGGTGTTGTGAATTCACTTAGTGAAAAACTTTCTGAAATGGATATTCAACAAGAAAATATTGGGAAAACTATTCCGTCTGGACCACAACGTATCCGTGGAATTGCAGGGTCTGGTAAATCCGTTCTACTTTGTCAAAAAGCAGCGCATATGCATTTAAAGCATCCAGATTGGGATATTGCACTTGTATTCTATTCAAGAAGTTTATACGAAGAAGTTGTGAGTCAAGTGGATAAGTGGTTAAGACACTTTAGTAATGGTGATGTATGTTATAACAAAGAAGTAGGAAAAAAATTGAAAATTCTTCATTCGTGGGGAGGAAAAAGTAAACAGGGGTTCTATAGTTATATTTGCGACGTGCACGGTGAAAGAAAATTAACTGTAAACGATGCTAAGGATCAGGGAATCAGAGGAACGGGAGATTCCTTAGGCTATATATGTACACAATTTTTAAAAAGTGTGCCAGAAGTTACACCTTTATTTGATGCAGTTTTAATTGACGAAGGTCAAGATTTTATGGTGAGCGATGCCTATAAGTTTGAAGATAAACAACCATTCTATTGGCTTGCATATCAAGTATTACGTCCAGTTGATAAAACTGATCCTACCAATCGTAGACTTATTTGGGCATATGACGAAAGTCAAAGTCTTGATAATCTAGTTGTTCCAACAGCTCGTGAGCTCTTTGGAAATGCTCCTGAGTTTAAGCAGTTTGTTTCTGGTATACATAAAGGTGGTATTAGAAAAAGTGAAATTATGCATCGCTGCTATCGTACACCGGGACCTATTCTAACAGCTGCACATGCTATTGGTATGGGTCTATTACGTCCAGATGGTATGCTGCGAGGTATTACAAATAAAGATGATTGGAAAAATATTGGTTATGAAGTATTAGAAGGGAACTTCCGTCAAGGAGAAAAAATAGTGTTACAACGCCCTAGTAAAAACTCTCCTAATCTTGTTCCAAAGGTTTGGAATAATCCGGTATTGGAATTTAAAACGTATATCTCAAGAAATGAAGAACTTCAAGCTCTTGCGACAGAAATTAAAAATAATTTACAAAAAGATTATTTAAAGGCTTCAAAAAATATTTTAGTCATTGTATTAGGCGAAGCTTGGGAAGCATCTGATCTCCAAAAAGAGGTAGCAAAAGTATTAATGCAACATCAAATTGATATTTATATACCTGCTGAAAGTGGTAAAAATATTTTGGACACTTTGAATTGGAAGAATAAAAAGCCAGATCAATTTTGGGAAGAAGGGGCTGTAACGATTTCACTTGTCCCACGTGCTAAAGGAAATGAAGCACATATGGTTTATGTAGTAGGTGCTGATTTAGTGGCTAGTAATGAAGGAAATATACAATTACGCAATCAACTGTTTGTTGGCTTGACACGCTCAAAAGGTTGGGCTAAATTATCGGGTATTAGTCATTATGATATGTATGATGAAATAAATCATGTAATCGACAGCGGTGATACATTTGAATTTACCTTTAAACGTGCACCGTTACAAAATATTAATGAAGATATTGAGGAAACTGTATTTGCATAAAAACCGTAACAGTGACCTTTAAATACAATAGAAACAGGTTTTAGCAAGCAAAATATGCAATGTTATTGCGAACTAGCAGCTTGAAAAAATTTAACGAACCTACTCTTAAAGAAGCTTTAACGAGTAGGTTCTTTTAGTTACCTAAAAATAAAGGCTTTAAATATATCGTTATTTACGATATAATCGCTTGGAGCGATATATTAAAGGAGCTAAAGCGATGATTAATGAGATTAATAGTTATTTTACGACGATATTTTATCATCTCCATACAACACATGAGGATGTGATTTCCCACCAAAGTGTGCGTATTTTACAGATGATTCAAAAGGAAGATGAGGTGACGGTGCGTGCGATTGCGGGGTTATTAAATATTTCACACAATACAGCGTCTGAGCATGTCAAAAAGCTAGAGCGTCATGGCTGGGTGCAGAAGGAGCGCGCCGCCGAGGACCAACGCAAGGTGCTGCTTTATTTAACAGCAGAGGGGCAGCGGGTGCTGAAGAAAAATACTGAATTGGATGATACGAAGCTACAGGCTGCTCTTGATCGTTTAACGGAGCAGGAGCAACAGGCAATTTTGCAGGCATTTCAGCGTCTAAGCGAGGTGGCAAAATAATGTATATGCTAGTGAAAATTATCAGCTCGGCAGCCATTATTGGGGTTGTAACAGAGATTGCGCGTAGATTTCCGACCTACGGAGGCATTATTGCTGCATTGCCATTAGTGAGTATTTTAAGTATTATTTGGCTGACGGTGCAAAGTGAGTCGAGCGAGCATATTCAACGCTTTACAGTAGGCGTTATTGTTGGTTTACCAGCTACGATGTTTATGCTGTTTGTAATCTATATGGCAATGAAGTCCTCCATGCATCTTGTGTTCGCCATTGGCTTAGGTATTTTATCGTGGGCAGTGTTTTTAGGCATTCAAAAAGTGATTGCAGGGGTTTTTCATATTTCAATGTAAGGAGCTAACGGATGACAATACAAACAATTCAACAAGTTCCTCAGCAAAAGGTGCTACAGTTTTTTACAACCCATTGGGGAAGTAGTGAAATGGTTATTTCTACGGGCATCTATGACTGTAGTCAGCTTGAGGGCTTTATTTATAGTAATGAACAGCAAGAGATTATTGGCTTAGTCACGTATAGCATTTGCGAAAAGGATTGTGAGATTATTTCGCTGGATAGTGTAGAAGCGGGTAAGGGAATTGGTGCTATGCTTGTGCAGGCTGTTGAGCGACAGGCGTTAAAGCAGGGCTGTACAAGCGTATCACTTATTACAACGAATGATAATTTACATGCGCTAAAATTTTATCAAAAGCGTGGCTATTATCTTGTCGAAATTTTGCCGAATGCAGTCGAGCGGGCAAGAGCCTATAAGCCCTCCATCCCGCTTATTGGCAATGATGGTATTCCGATACGAGATGAACTACGTTTACAAAAACAGCTTGACTTGCGATAAGTTGGGCTGTTTTTTTGTTATACTGAACAAGAGGAGGTTGCTATGAAAAAAATAGTATTTGCATTATTATTAAGTGTGCTTATCGCTGGGGTGTTATTTTTATTTTATTTAAAAAGTAATCCACCGCTGAAGCTGGAAAGCTATATGACAAGGCAGGACAATGAGGCAGTCACGATTATTGCGCTAGATAATAAAGGCTTGCGTGATATTCAACTGAAGCAGGTGCTTGTTAATGATAAGCCACCTGAACGCGTGGAGCTTGTGATTAGTAAGGCTGAGCCATTTGAGGTCGAAACAAAGCTGGAGGGGAATCAACATATCTCCTTTCGGAAATTAACGCAAGTTGCGCTATTGCCGCGACAATACATAGACCCCAAAGCTCTTGGTCAACAGCCACAGCATTATGCGATTCAAGTCACAGCTTCGCATATGAAGAAAATCACTATTCAATATGAGTATTTACATATACCATTTACATTAACAGCCGAGCTTCAACCTGCCCAGCAGGATTGAAAGTAATGATACAAGATTAGGAGGGACTATCCAATGAAAAAATGGATTTTTCCAATTGTGCTGCTGCTGATGCTAGCAGCTTGCCAAAGCCCTCAGCAGGAAGTGCATTATATCGCTAAAAGCAAACATTGGAAGGCGGTATACCATAGTAATACAGAGGAAGGCTTACACTTATTTTATCTTGGCGATCACCATAATTTAGGTCCTTTAGTGATTACGGTGGAAGGAACGAAGGAAGCGATCAATGTGGCGGATGTTCAAGTAAATCAAGAGGGCTATTATGCTTTTACGAAAAAGGAAAGTGCTAAGCTGTTTAAACATGATGCCAAGCCAACGATTGAGATCGAGTGGCAATCCAATCGTGAAACATTAGAAGTGAAAAATCAATCGTAAAAAAAGAAAGCTTGCTTTGAACAATTAATTGTCAAGGCAAGCTTTTTAAGTTATTAAAAATACAGCTACTAAAATGAATGACATACACATACAGTAAATTAAGATGCCTTTGAATATTTATTTAATAGGACATCCAGTTCCTGGCTATAATCTACCACAGTAGGGTGGGTGAAACCAAGGTCTTTTGCTTTTTTATACATAATTCTTCGTTTGATTTCGATTTCTGCCTTCAAGAATTTTTTTAGTAATAAGTTTACCACAATATTTTCCTCCTATATTTTCCCGATACTCTTGCACGAAATTCCCTTGACCTCGATTCAACTTTTTCATTGTATCTCAATGTTCGTGAAAAAAATGTCACATTGTGTACGGCAGGTGAATTTCGTCATATAGTCTTAGATAAGAATATAGACCCTTATTAGGCATAAGGAGGAAAGTGAATAATAGCGCAAGATACAGCCATATTTTGACTATTTTGAGTATGTAGAATAGTCAAAAAAATTGTATCTTTTTTACTATGAAGAAAATAGTTAGGAATGATTAGAATTATGAATCGCGCTAGTGTTTTGTCATATTTTATCAAATTAGCTTCGATTATGTTTAGAAATAGAGGATTTTATTTGCTAAAGTATAAGAAATCGAAAGTTTACGAGAAGGGGAGAGGCTAATGCGTACAACCTATTTTCAGCAATTACAACAGCACTTACCAGAAGAGGAGCAGCTACAATTACAGCGAGCGCTTGGGGCAACAGCTCAACAACTTCAAAGCTTGCTTGCTATTTTTCCAAATTGCCCACAATCCTTGCTGGAGCTGTTACAGGATGTGAACGGTACATACTATTGCAAGCATGGCGACGAAACGCTTTGTGTCCTTGTGCTAGGCTCTGACTTAGGGGACTATCCGTATTATTTAAAGTCAGTTGAGCAAATCGTGGCAGATTATCATAATGAGCATGAAAGCATTGCTGAGCGCTATCAAGATTATTTAGAATATGTGGAAGTAGATGATAAAATCGCTATGGATGTGCCATTGAATAAGCGCTTATGCTTTGCGGACTGCATGAATAATGGTGGCACGTCGAGCCTGTATATTGATTTTTCGCCGAATAAAGGTGGGCAAATGGGGCAAGTCATACGCTATGTCCATGACCCTGATAGCTTTGAGGTCATTGCTTCGTCCTTTGAAGAATACTTACAGCAGCTAATGGCAGAGGATTATGAATTTGCAGCTATTTACGAGGAGGAATTCGAATGACCATGCTGCTCATGTTCTATAACCTCCAGCTTGTTGGGGCATAACGGTATGTTATTTGTGCGCACTATGATTGTCCCATGGTAGCGCAAAAAGAAATAGACTTTTATTGAAATTTTTAGTAGGATGTAGGTAGAGGCATGTCAAAATGCACTTTATGCAACAATCACAATCCACATCTATGCAAAAAAGACATTCTGCAATGAGAATGTCTTTTAATGTTGCACGTCTATATTAGGTGAAGATTATAGTTTCACTACATTCGTTGCTTGAGGTCCACGGCTACCTTCTTCTACACCGAATTCAACCTTTTGGCCTTCTTCTAATGTTTTGAAGCCATCTGCTTGGATTGCTGAGAAATGTACGAATACATCGTTGCCACCTTCCACTGCGATGAAGCCGAAGCCTTTTTCTGCGTTAAACCATTTTACTGTTCCTTGTGTCATTTGTAAACACCCTCCCAAAAAAATTCAACAATCAATTACTTCAATAGCAATTTGAATCTGTGTTTCTTCATCGTAGCACTTGAAGGAATATAATCATTTCCTCTATTATAATACATCTTCACTAATATATCCAGTAAATTCCGCTTTTAGTAAGAAAAATATATACTGCTACATGCTGACTAGTGAATCCAAGCCTTTTCCTTCGCGACAATAACAGCCTCTGCACGTGATTCCACATTCAGCTTAATAAAGAGCTTCGATAAATAGTTTTCCACCGTGCGCTGTGTAACGCCTAGTGCTGAGGCAATGGCTTTATTTGTACAGCCTTGCGCAACAAGCTGTAAAATTTCCTGCTCCTTATCGCTTAATAGCACCTCCTGCTGCACATTTGGTAAATGCGTGCGCCGCTGGATAAAATCTAAAAAATCGGCTGATAGTAAAATTTCACCACGAAAGGCTGCCTGAATCGTTTGAATAACCTGCTCCTTTGTGGCAAGCTTGGACAATAAGCCATCAATTTTTTTCTCAATTAATAGCTCATAATAATCCGATAGCTCATAGCCTGTATAAAGGATAATTAATGCCTCTGGCTGCTTTTTCTTAATCATTTCGGATAGCTGGATGCCATTGATTGGCTTCATATTAATATCAATTAAAAATAGCTGAAAGGCTTCTGATTCCATTCTTGTTAGCACCGCACCGCTATCCTGCTCCGTCTTAATATGGACATTTGTTAAATCCTGTAACAATGTTTTTGTACCATCTAACACGACAGGATGGTCATCGATAATCAGTATATTCATCATATAAATCCTCGTCCTCCTGTATTTGAATAAAAATATGCATTCCTTCATTGCGATTGGATTCAATCGTGATCGTCCCGTTAAAAGCACGAACACGCTCCCGAATACCGTTAATGCCCATTGAGGCAGAGGATTGCATTAAATGCTCAATATCGCAGCCAACACCATTATCATCATACTGCAATGTAAAGCCATGTGGGATTGCTTGTAATTGCAAGGACACCTCTGTTGCTTCGGCATGCTTAATCGCATTATTAAGTAGCTCCTGCACAAGTCGGTAAACAACTAAATGCAATGTGGCATCCTGAAAGTGTACACGCTCTATTTGCGTAGTTAATAAAAAATCAGCACGTATTTTTACTTTTTGAATTAATTTTTTTAATGCCATTTGTAGCCCAAATGTATCCAAAAGAGGGGGGCTTAAGTTTTCACAATACTCCCGCAAGTCCTTCGAGGCATTTAATAGCTGCTCCCGAATTGCCAGCACGCGTTCCTTTTTAATGGTAGCGGATTCTGCCAGCATATCTAGTTCTCTTGCCAAATGAAGCTGCTCCTGCAAAATGGTATCGTGTAATTCCTGTGCCAAAATGCTTTTTTCCTTCTCAATAATATTCCATAGCAATTTATCAAGCCAAGGCAGTGTAGTGTCATTGGTATTTTTCATATGCTGAATTTCACGCACTAAATCTTCAATTAACTGTAAATTATTAATAAACATAGATACATACAGTGCCAGCAGCTCTAACCATAGCAGCTCTTCTCTTTGTAATGTGTGCCGAATTTCAAGCACAATTTTTTCGTCGCCTGCATCATGTAGCAGTATCTGTGTATAGTTGTCTAGCTGCTGGAAAGAGGCATTGCCCTCTGTAACGGTTAAAATATGAAAGGCGGTTGTGCCAAGCTTTTCGGTGATTTCATATTGAAAGCATTCCAGTAGCTCTTGCTGCGTTTTTGCCTTGCCCATCCGCTGCACGGCTGCATATAAATTATGTACATAATTGCCAGTAGAGGAGAAAATAATTTTCCGATATTTAAAATCAATGCGTTCCTTCATATAAAAGCTTGCCAATATCACCATAAACACTAGCAAAAAAATACTTGTGAGATGGACAATGGATAGCTGCCCCATAAATAAGAGCGCAATGCCCGCTGTAAGCAACAATGCACTAAAAAATGCCAATGTCGAATAATAGCGCAAGCGAGATAATTGGTATTCAATATCAAACAGTCGCTCATTCACCTGAATAAACAAAAAGGAGAAAGGAATAAACAATAAAAACAATGCTGCCACCTCTGCATGTAGCCATGGCTTATGCCCTAAAATTTCAGGTGTCACAAAGAATAATAGAAACGGTAAAAAAGGAACAATAAAGGCAATGGCAATTAAACGCAGCTTTGCCAATTTAGTGCGTAAATAGCTTGTCACTAAAATATAAGTAGCGTAGAGCACAAGCACGGCAAATAAACTTAAGTTTAACAGTGGTATGACTTCTCGCAATGCAGGTATAAATGCTTCTATCAAGTAACAGCAAGGAATAATAGGTGTTAGGAAATAGAGCCATTTACTATGGATAGCTCGCCATTGGATGTTTTGATAACGGAAAAAATGCTGTAAAAAGTGGATAAAAAGCACCATACATAACACAATGCAAATGCCAATAACAAAGCCCCCAACTAAATTGCCTCTGGCTGAAGCACCTGTACTAATATAGGCTAACGAGCATGTTAATAAAAACAAGGTCAATAAAAACATTGGCACATTATTTTTATTGCGCGCATCTAAATACACAGCTACAGCAAAAGCTAAAAGAAAATAAAAGATGGGGAATAAAATTTGTAAATACAATTCTTCTGGAATATCGCGATGCCTTGCTGTCACAGTATGTGTTGTACCATCAGCCTTTTGAATGGTTAAGGTGCGTGCCCCTCGAATAACGCTAGAAAGCTGCACAGATTGATTTTCTAAGGCTGGCTTACCATCAATCATCACCACAATATCGCCTTGTTCAATACGCTGCTGCTGTGCCCATTGTGAATAGTAGGTGTTCTCAATAACAGGCTGTCCACTTGTGGTATCAAGCAGAATACTAACAAAAGGTGTGTGAATCGTAATGCCTAATACATAGATGCCCAGCACTAAATAGAGCGTAAAAATACTATATTTCAATGTTTTCATTGCTAAATCCCCATTTCATTGCCTAACTTATTTCTATTATCGCTAATTCTTGCTAATTTTGGAATACCGAAATGGCGAGTTTCGGAAAACCACTATTGCTTTTTCGGAATAACGAAATAGTTTTTTCGGACAAGGCTATGATAGTGTAAAACAAAGAGCTGTGACGAAAAGGAGGAGTATTGCGTGAAAAATGGCAGTTTAACACTTATTTTGTTATGCTTCATCGCCATTATTGCCAGTCCATTGACCGCAATCGCTAGCACTACAGATCAGGAGAAGGTAAAAGTCGAAATTTGTATGATTGGTAGTGATAATTATTTTGTCTATAAAATCCCAAAGCAGTTACATAAAGATGTGCCCTATCACGAAATGAGCAACAGTATTCAGGCAACCTTAGCCAGCCAGTGGCATATTAAGGATGCACATTATAAAGCAGAGCAGTCAGATGTTGCCTATACGTTTTATATTCAGGATTTATTTCAAAAAAAGCAGGATGGTCAGTTAAAGGTTGCGATTCCCTATCGCATTTTAGTAGGAATGTTTAGCGAGCAGGACCCGATTCAATTGCGAATTTTAGCGAGCAAGCTATCCGATTGGACGGTCAATACGAAGGATTGGGCAACGCTTGGCTTTAAGGAGCCGCTCACATCTTTTAGTGAACGTGAATATATTTATGAGGGAGCTGTGCATGAGCTACTGCATCAACGTGTCGGTCATTTTGATGGGAAAATTCAAAAACAGCAATTTCTCACATATAGTTTTCTATACTTTAGCTTTATAGGGCTACAGCTATTAGCCTGCTTTTTCTTATCGAGAAAATTAAAGCACAAGGTGATTCATAATCCAGAAACAATGCATCATTTCCGCAGGCTGAATTATATGTATCAAATTGTGCCTATCATTATTATTGTAGGACAGGTGATTTTTCTTGTCTTTTCAGGCTTGATTACCGCCTTTAGCCTTTATTTTAGCGCAGGCGTTGATTTACTAATGATGGTTGGGCCGATCTTACTGAATATTATTTTACTGCCAACCTTTTTCGTCACAGCAGAGAGTGAGATTTCACGAGAGCTGAATAATCTTTAACAATGACGTACGAAAAAACGCAATGAAATGGTATAATGGTCAACAGCAAACTTGAGGGAGCTGTTGACAAACAATGACACATCCAGAAATGGCGTACTTACATTTACTACAACATATATTGGAGCATGGTACAAAAAAAGAGGATCGTACAGGCACAGGCACGTACAGCATCTTCGGCTATCAAATGCGCTTTGATTTAAGCAAGGGCTTTCCACTCTTAACAACAAAGCGCGTGCCCTTTAAGCTTGTTGCCAGTGAATTATTATGGTTTATTAAAGGCGATACAAATATTCGTTATTTATTGCAGCATAATAATCATATATGGGACGAATGGGCGTTTAAAAAATGGGTGGAATCTGACGAATATTCAGGGCCTGATATGACGGATTTTGGTCGTCGCTGTTTAGTGGACGAGTCCTTTAATGCCTTATATCAGCAAGAGCTTGCAGCATTTTGTGAGCGCATTTTAACAGACGATGCTTTTGCCGAAAAATATGGTGATCTTGGCAATGTCTATGGCAAGCAATGGCGTCGTTGGACAGATTCAGAGGGGCAGGAAATTGACCAATTACAAGATGTGATTAACCAAATCAAAACAAATCCCGACTCTCGTAGATTAATTGTAAATGCATGGAATCCTGAGGATGTTATCAATGCAGGTGCAAAGGGCAGCAAAGCAGCGCTACCACCATGTCATGTGATGTTCCAGTTTTATGTGGCAGATGGTAAGCTAAGCTGTCAATTAATGCAACGTAGCTTAGATACACTTTTAGGTTGTCCGTTTAATATTGCCTCTTATGCCTTATTAACACATCTTATTGCCCACGAATGTGGCTTAGAGGTGGGCGAGTTTATTCATAGCATTGGGGATGCACATATTTATGCCAATCATCTAGAGCAAGTGAAGGAGCAGCTTTCACGCACGCCGAAAGATTTCCCAACATTGCATATTAATCCAGCAAAAACATCTATTTTTGAAATGGAGCTGGAGGATTTATCGATTGAGGGCTATGATCCGCATCCTGCGATTAAAGCACCCATCGCCGTTTAACAGAAGCAGCAGCCAAAGCGGTTGCTGTTTTTTCAAAAATGCCAAGCCATCAGTAATTGACATAAAAAGTAATAAATGCTTAGATGGATAGTGGGGTTATTTGGAATAATAATAGAGGTGAGAGCTGTGAAAAAAACAATCGTATCTCAGGTAGATCAGCATACAAAACAGCCTTGTCAGCAAATGATTGACCAACGGCAAACGCTTTCTGCCAATACATTCAAATTGTCGCAACAGCAAATTCACGAAATGATGCAAGTGATTGAGGAAATTCGATTAAAAGGCTTTAAAGAAACACTATAAATGAAAGCGCCTTCTAAGCTATAATAGCTGAGGAGGTGTTTTTGGTGAACGTTGTTTTTGTGGATTCTCTTTCTGGACAGGAGCTGCTGCAAATGGTATCACAAGATGTAGCAGGCATTTTAGCGGCAGTTCAAGGGGAAAGTATAACCTTCCCTGTAGGTCATTTTAAATATGAATTTCATAATGTAGATTTTTATGAGGAGGAAGGGCAAATCTGCCAAGAGTTAGTCATTTATGTGAAGCAAATATAGCAGGATGGTCGCACTGTAAGGCGACCATCCTGTTCACTTTATTATGGCTGAACGAGTAGCTGCTCGCTTTTTTCTGTGCCGATATAAAGAGCTTGCTTGCTAAAGGATGCGCTTGGGAAATGCAGTATACCTGAGCCATCATCCTCATGTGTGGCGGAATCCCAAGTGTAGCGCTCACCATTTTTGTCAAATAGCGCGAAATCAGGCTTTTGCGAAGCGTTGCTATAGTAGATGGTTGTTGAAATAGGGGTTGTAACGATGCGTTCAACTGTCAAGCTTTGTCCATCAGCTAGTGTTATAGGCTGCTGAATTGGGTATTCTTTTGTTTGCTGTTGAACGGCTGCCTGTGTTGCCACAACATTGAATGTCCAAGGCTCCTCCAATAGCTGTCCAAACGGCTGTGTACCATTTGGCAACAGCATACGGTTATAGCTTAATTGTATAGATACTTGTGCGGCGTCTACTGGCTGCGGCAGCTTGATTTCACTATAGATGGTAAACATCGCATCATTTTGCTCAATGGACTGTGCGCTATAGCCTACATCGTCAATTGGCTGTCCATCGATAGAAATCGTTGGCAAAAGCTGATGGCGATAGGAAAATGCTTGCTTATCAGCTGGCTGTAATGTTGCGCTGACAAGGATTTTATCGTAGTCAAGCAGTACCTCATTGACCGTTAAAGCACCAAATTGTGTTGTGACGGTTTGACCTACAACATTTTTATAGTCACCCCAATCGACGGCTTTGTCCTGTTTCCATTCCTCCAATAAACTAGCGACAAATGGCATATTGGCAATGGTTTGATGCTGAAAGATAACAATACTAAGCGCTAAAATAGCGACAGTGCCAATGCGATAGCCAAGACGGCGGCGCTTTTTAGGCAATTGCTTAATAATACGGCGCTTTAGTCTTTTGTGCTCTAGCTTTGTCAGGGACTGCTCCTCAAATTCAGTGACATCTATTGTTATATCATTAAAATCCTTATACATACTCATTGCTACACCTCGTCCCTTAAAAATAATGTGCGTAATTTATGACGACTACGTGATAATTTATTATGCACCCATGATGCTTTAGTCTGATAATGCTGGGCAATTTCCTTCGCTGCTAATCCTTCAAAATAGTATTTGTGAAAAATTTCCTGCTCCTTTTGTGGCAATTGCTGAAGGATAGCTTGCCAATCTAGCTCCATGTTTTGCGTTGTTGCAAGCTGCTCAGGTAATTCAACGGTTGGCTGCTGTCGTTCAATTTTTCGTAAGGCATCAATCGCTTTAAATTTAGCAATGACCGCAATCCAGTTTTTAAAGGAATTTTTCGTTGCATCAAAATCGTCAATATGATACCAAATGGCAACAACAATATCAGCCAAACATTCCTCAATTTCCTGTGGTCTGCCGCCAATATATTTGCGTACAATGGCATTTAATAAGCCACCATATTGCTCCAGCAACAATGTCACACCTTGCTCTTGCTTTTGCTGAATTGCTTGAAGTATTTGTTTGTCCATGCTCCACCTCTCTAAACGTTTTCACGAAAATTCCGTTCATAGTTATATTCGTTGCGTGTGCCGAAATCTATCATACTTTCTTTAAAAATAAATAAAGCGTGTTGTCCCAATTTTCTGAAATATCCTCATTTTTTAGCAGATTTCTCACCTTTTCAAGAAAGAATATAAAATGACTGTTTACAATACCTCATTAATTAGCTACTATCAAGGGTGAGTATTACATAAAAGGAGACGACATAATGTCAACACAACGTATAGAAAAAGATTTTTTAGGTGAACGCGTATTACCAGCAGAGGCGTATTATGGGATTCAAACATTACGTGCAACAGAAAACTTCCCAATTACAGGCTACACAATCCATCCAGCATTAATTAAAGCAATGGGTATTGTAAAGAAGGCGGCTGCGCTGAGTAATATGGAGGTTCATCTATTATCAAAGGATATTGGTGAGGCAATTGTCGAAGCAGCACAAGAAGTAATTGATGGCAAATGGAATGCCCAATTTATTGTAGACCCAATCCAAGGTGGGGCAGGCACGTCCATTAATATGAATGCTAATGAAGTGATTGCAAATCGCGCGCTAGAAATTTTAGGGAAAGAAAAGGGCGACTATCAGGCAATTAGCCCAAATAGTCATGTCAATATGTCCCAATCGACAAACGATGCATTTCCAACAGCTATTCATATCGCTGTCTTACATTTAATAGATGAATTACTAGTAACGATGGAAACAATGCAAGCGGTGTTCCATCAAAAAGCAGAGCAATTTGCCCATGTCATTAAAATGGGACGTACCCATTTACAGGATGCTGTGCCTATTCGCCTAGGGCAAGAGTTTGAAGCATATTGCCGTGTGATTAACCGCGATATTGTACGTATTCGTCAAACACGTCCAAACTTATATGATGTGAATATGGGAGCAACGGCTGTTGGTACAGGCTTAAATGCCTTCCCAGATTATATTAAAACAGTGGATGAGCACCTTGCGGAAATTTCTGATTTACCATTAAAAGGGGCGACACATTTAGTGGATGCCACACAAAATACCGATGCCTATACAGAGGTATCAGGGGCATTAAAAATTTGTATGATTAATATGTCTAAAATCGCTAATGACTTACGTTTAATGGCTTCAGGTCCACGCGCAGGCTTGGCAGAAATTATTTTACCAGCACGTCAGCCAGGCTCATCCATTATGCCAGGGAAGGTTAACCCTGTAATGCCAGAGGTGCTGAACCAAGTAGCATTCCAAGTGATTGGCAATGACCATACAATTTCCCTAGCCTCTGAGGCTGGTCAACTAGAGCTAAATGTGATGGAGCCTGTCTTAGTCTTTAATCTTATTCAATCCATTAGCATTATGAACAATGTGTTCCATGCGTTTACAGAAAATTGCTTAAAGGATATTGAGGCAAATGAAGAGCGCATGAAGGAATATGTTGAGAAAAGTGTAGGGGTGCTCACAGCCGTTAACCCACATATCGGCTATGAGGTGGCTGCTCGTCTTGCACGTGAGGCAATTTTAACAGGTCGCTCTATTCGTGAGCTTTGTATTGAAGCAAATGTGTTAACGAGCGAGCAACTGGACTTAATTTTAGACCCATATGAAATGACACACCCAGGCATTGCGGGTTCTAGCATGATGCAACTTAAATAATTTAGCTAGACTGTAGATAGGTCTTTTAGACAATCTACAGTCTTTTTTCTAGCCTATAAATTTTGTCCAGTAGTTTCTTTTGTTTCCTGAGAAAGCAGTGTACGTAGTGATACTGCGGCTTCTTCTGTAAGGGTATAGGGCGTATGTGTATCTGCTGCCGCCATTAAGCTACCTTTTTGCCCCTCTTGCCCTAACCATAGATAATAATGGGATTTCTGCCCCTTTGCCTTGACAAGCTGTAAATCAAATTCAGGTTCCGCAACATCCACAACTCCCTCCTGCTGCACCGCAGTTGTGATGGCATGTTGGAAGACATCCAATGCTGCTTTGTCTGTATAGATTGCAAAAAAATCATCATTCATTTCGCCAAATCCTTGGCTTTTTGAAATGCTCACTTTAGTAAGCTGTCCCTGACCGCAGCCCGTAACGATCACTAGAAGCAGTAATAATAAAAGGATACGCCCCATTGTAGTCATCACCTCACCTTATTATACAATAAACCAGCTGATGCTGTCGTAGGCTTCGTTCCTTTGTAATATAGTAGAAAAAAGGAGGGGACAGATGGGGTTATTTGATGGATTAATCGGCAATGCCAGTGAGGTAAACCTGGAGAAATTACAGGGAGAGGTGGGGGAGCTATTAATCACCAACGAAACAATTCAAAATGCCTATAAAATTATTCGAGATATTTTTATTTTTACAAATAAGCGCTTGATTTTAATTGATAAGCAGGGCGTAACAGGCAAAAAAATTGAATACCATTCGATTCCCTATAAAAACATTCTGCATTTTTCTGTGGAAACAGCAGGCACATTCGATGTAGATGCAGAGCTAAAAATTTGGATTTCAGGCAGCCCACAGCCGCTACAGCGTAGCTTTAATAAGTCCACAAATATTTACAAAGTCCAAAGCGTTTTAGCAGAGTATGTGCTAGGATAGCCTTCTCATAAGTTTAGAAGAGGGCGTTATGGAAAAATTGACTTCTAAATTCCACTCCTCTACAATAAATGCTAATAGGACGAGAATTCCTTCACAACTAAATAGCGTGTAGTAATAGGTGTAAATTGTGTGCAATTTGCTTAAAAGGGAAGTCGGTGTGAGCCCGACACTGTCCCGCAACTGTAAATGTGAGCAACCTTTCAGCAACCACTGTCCTTGGACGGGAAGGAGAAAGGGAGCGATGACCATAAGTCGGGAGACCTGCCTATTACGAGTACACACCGGTAGCCTATGTAGAAAAAGAGCTAGACATGAGCCTGCTCTTTTCCCGTTTTAATGCTTAACGTTAAGCATTAATAATCAATACCAAAAATACAGTTGTCATATGTCCAACGGATGATTTTTTCATCATTGTTCGTTTCATAGAATTGTGATAAAAGTTCATTCCATTTTTCTAGTTTGCTTTCTTCGATGTGCAATACACCGTTGCCATTTAGTAGCATAATATAGTTTGCGGAAATAAGTGCTGTGCGTTTGTTGCCATCCCAGAAAATTTGTGTACGCATAGCATAATACATATACTTTAATGCACGATAAGTAGTAGTCGAAACGCTATCATCCGCTAAAATAGTTTGAATATGTGCTGCCACTTCATCCTCTACAGGGATACTAGGCTGATAATTCACACCATGGATACCTACGTTCCCGTTTCGTACAACTCCCCACGCGAGAGATTCATTGTAAGAAACAAAAGAATTAATCTTTTTTGCCACCTCTAATGTAAAGGGAGCTGTTTCTTTTAAGATGTATTGATAGGCGTTTTTGAGATTTAAAATGACTTGAATGTCGTCTATGCTTACACCGCTAACACTCATACCTTCCACAATGGTCTTTGTTTGGGGGAACGTTGTATTTACTTTTTCTAATCGTGAATTTGCATGTATCAGTTCAACTAACGATTTCTTTAATAGAAACCTTGACTCACGTTCATTTAGATTATATTTGTTATCTATTGAATGCATTATTTTCTATTCAACCCCTTCCTATTTCTGATAGATTTTTTTAGCCTGTTTCGTGCTTTTGTGAGGCTGATAACATTCTTGCTTTTTTCTCGTCTATTAATTCCTGCCGTATAAGAGCCAGTTCTTTGTCTACTTCTGCTTCAATAGATTCCTCCACTGTAACAGCCGTTTCAGCGTGCTTTGCAAAAAGCTGCTGTGCTGTTTCGAGGATAGCTTGACGTACATCCTTATTCAAATCCATATAGCTTTTAATGATGTCCAGCTCCAATTCGGTGAGCTGGTTTTTTTGTGCGTATTCATCAAGTGAAAAAGTAGCAGGCTTAATAAACATTTCACCTTCACCAGTGCGTAGCCAGTTTTCATTGACATTAAAGGCATTAACAAGAAGTCTAATATGTTGTTCCGTGACATTACGAAGCCCCTTTTCAATGTTTGAAACACTAGATTTCGTTAGACCAATACGTTCTCCGAAATCTTCTTGATTTAAGGATAATATCTTTCGTAATTCCTTAATTCGTTCGTTGCTATTCATCTATTTCCCTCCTCTCGTACTTAATATAGCACATCTAAGTTGTGTATGAAAACTTTTTCGTTAGAAAATGATTGACTAAGTTATGTATATATACTGTTGTATATTCATAAGAAACTTATTGAAGCGGAAGGAGTGAGAAGTTGGAGGTAAGAAAAACCATCATCTTTAATCCGATGATGGTATGAGTGATTGGATAAAGGATTGAAGGGTAAGGCGATTTTCTGGTGGGAGCTTGATAAATTTCTCAATGAAGGTTTTATCAAAGTCGATTAGTTTGTATTCGATAGTAAGTTGTTCTAATAGGCTATCATCGCTTTCCACGAACATTTCGCCTGTACGCAACCATTGTTCATTAACATCGAATTCTCGACAAATATCAGAAATTATTCTATCTGTTGCCTCCCTAGCTCCATTCTCTAAAGAAGAATAGGAGGTGGCATGTTGACAAAACAGAATGCTCTGTTCGTCACAGTACGTCAAACGCCCAAAGAAAATGAGAGATTATTCATTTTTAAACGGGATTTTTTGGCGTTGTGTGAACAAGGACGATAAAGCAAAGGATTTCCTCGATATGTAGGGAATCCTTTTTGTTTTGCAAATATGTACGCAAAGGGGATAAAGTATTATATGGATATAGAAATTTGTAAGCAGCCACGGACAGAAACAACTAAAAAGGTGAAAACACGAATGGCTGTAGAGTCGCTGATTGATCAATTATTAGCAACAAAGCTTATTCGCAATGACCGATTTTTTGAGCAAATTTTATATAATAAAGAAATTATATGGCTGCAGAATGGCGATGTGGATGGACATCTTTTTGCAAAGGCAGCGCTAGCAGACCAGCTAAAAACAAAGACAAACGGCTTTATGATGTATATGCCAACAAATCCAATTGTTTATAAGGTGAATGGAGAGCCGTACCATTTACTGACACGCATTGATTCAACGCGCGCCAAGCCGAATCTTGCGCGCCTTTCGCAGGAGCCAAAGCCAGTGCTAAGTGCCGCGCGTGTTAATGATTTATTATGCACGATTGTCATGCGCTTTTATGAAACCTATATTCATGATTTAGCGACAATTCCTTATACCGATCAATTAGTTGCATTTGTGCAGCAGGAGTATAGAGGATTTTTACAAGCCGTTCAAGCGTTGAATGATGTTCATTTTAATTGGCATCCTCGTGGCAACGGCCATAACAAGCTGTTGCAATTAATTGCAGACCTACAAATGATTAAAAGTCATCCGGGCAAGCTCTTAATTGATTTTGCTAATACGCATGACTATATTGTCGTCAAGCCTGCTTATTTGCCAGCAAAGCCAGCACTATAAGCCCAAGCCCTCCAAAAAGCGGAGGGCTTGTTTTCCTATTAGGGAGCGCAGAGGCGAAATACCCGAGCAAGACTATAAAATACCCGCGGAGCAGGAGCGAATACCCGTGTAAGGAGTTAAAATACTCGCGACCAGATGAATATCCGCGAAATCAGAGCAAATACCCGCAGAGCAGGAGCGAATACCTGCGCAAGGAGTTAAAATACTCGCGACCAGATGAATACCCGCGAAATCAGAGCAAATACCTGCGCCAACAGCTAAAATACTTGCGAATCCAGAACAGTCGCCTGTACTACTGGCAATGCATGGCTGCTTGGGCTTGGTCCCATGGCACGGAATAGCCCTTGCCCTTGGCACAAAAAATGCTTGAGGATGTATAGTCAGGGTCAGCGTTTTTATCGTAGCCTATTTGAGCGATAACTTCCTCTGCATTATGGCAAACATCATAGCCATCAAACTGAAGCGACAAGGCTCCTTTGCCATTTGTATAGGCAGCAAAAGTAGTGCTATAGCCCATCAAGGTGGCAACGGGTGCACGTCCTGTTAAAATAGCATCTGTTTCTGTTAAAATAGGGTCATGAAATGTACCAGCCATTTGTTGGATATCTGTCATCATACGACCGATGAAATCCTTGGAAGCCTTCATTTTAAAGCGATAGTAAGGCTCCAGCAAAATATTGTGTGCTTGCTCTAGCCCTTGACGCAATGCCCGGAAGGTTGCCTCGCGAAAATCGCCACCAGATGTATGTTCATTGTGCCCGCGACCTGTTAACAGCGTGAAATGAATATCTGTAACAGGAAAGCCCGTTAATAAGCCGTGATGGTCACGCTCAAATAAATGCTTTTCTACAAGGCGCTGGTTGCCTACCGATAAAGCATCCGCATGGCAGGCATTGCTAAAGGTATTGCCTGTGCCACGCGCATTGGGCTCCATCAATACATGCACCTCTGCATAATGCTTTAATGGCTCAAAATGCCCATAGCCTGTTACTGTATTTGCAATGGTTTCCATATATAAAATTTGCGGAGCGCCAAAGGACACCTCCAGCGAGAAGCGCCTTATCAATACATCAACAAGCACCTCCAACTGAATAATGCCCATAATATGGACATGAATTTCTTGAAATTTTTCCTGCCACACAACACGTAAAGATGGCTCCTCAGCTTCCAGCAGACGAAAAATCTTTAGTACCTCCTTTATATGCTGATCGCCCTTATACTGAACCTTCGCCTGTAAAGTAGGCATAAGCTCATAAGGCTGTGTATATGCCGTACTGCCGATTTGCTCACCAATTGTAGCGGCACTCAGCCCTTTGACAGCGAAAATTTCGCCAGCCTCGACCTGCTGAACCGTATCAAAGCGACTGCCGTTATAAAGACGAATCTCCGTAATTTTTTCGGTAACCTCTCCAACTGTCAATTCATCACGAATATGTAGTGATCCCTGTAAAGCTTTTAGAAAGGTTAAACGCTGATGCCCGTCATGACGAATTTTAAAAACCTCTCCTTGAAACGGTGCATCCTGCTTAAAGTGAGTAGCCGTTAATAGCGGAAGCTGTGCCAATAATTCCTGAATGCCTCTATCCTTTAAGGCAGAGCCTATAAAGCACGGAAAGGCACACTCGTCTTGAATCATCGCCTGTAGCTGTACAAGGCATTGCTCACAATCCAGCGTGTCCTGTAAAAAGGCATCCAGCAATTGCTCATCACGCTCAGCAAGCCACTCCATTATGCTGCTTGATACATAATTGGCTTGCAGCGGTTCATCCACCAAGAGGACATGCTCAGAGCAATCCTTACGAAGCTGTGCCATTACTGCCGCTACATCTGCGCCTTCACGGTCAATTTTATTGATAAAAAAGAAGGTTGGCACATGGTACTTGCGCAGAAGCTGCCAGACGGTTTCGGTATGTCCCTGTACGCCCTCCACAGCGCTGACAATAATAATGGCATAGTCCATCACACGAATGGCACGCTCCATTTCAGGGGAAAAATCGACATGCCCTGGTGTATCAATGAGCGTATATGTATCCTCGCCTAGCGTGAAGCGACCTTGCTCAGCAAATATGGTAATACCGCGCTGTCGCTCCAGCTCGTGATTATCTAAAAAGGTGTCCTGATGATCGACACGCCCTCGTGCTTGAATACTATTTGTATGAAAAAGCACTTGCTCAGAAAAGGTAGTTTTCCCTGCATCTACATGTGCAAGCACGCCAATTGTTTTATACATGATAAATCCTCGTTTCCATTGCTTTTTTCGTTTTGTAATCAAATACTATCATATAATATTCTGCCCTTATGTCGAAATAGTGCTAAGATAAGTATGATTATTTATTTATGCATTGCCATAAAAATATTCTTCTGCTAGTCTATCAATAGTATGAATAATCATAAAACATATTGGTGCAAATAGCATTTGTTATTTGCTTAAAAGGGAAATCGGTGCAATTCCGATGCTGTCCCGCAACTGTAAATGGGGAGTCTATACAATATGCCACTGTAGCATTGAGCTATGGGAAGGCGTATAGATGATGAACCTAAGCCAGGATACCTGCCAATATGGATGGATGAACTACGAACCACGAGGATGGGGATAGTGATAAAGGTTGACGAACCATTTTTTCACTATGCTACTCTCTTGGTGACAAGAGGGGTTTTTTTATGCCTTCTTGCCATTTTTATAGCAAAGGAGAACAGGAACATGACAAAATGGAAAAGTAGTTGGCTTGTGTTAGTCATTGCCCTTGTAGCGATGTTAGCAGCATGTAATACGGAGTCAGCAGAGCAGGAAGAACAAACAGAGCCAGCAGAAGCAGCGGCAACGGAAGTAACGATTGACAATAATGATACAACGCAAACCTATAAGGAAGCACCAACAAAAGCGATTAGCTTAAATCAGCATGTGACAGAAATTATGCTAGCGCTAGGCTTAGAGGATGCTATGGTAGGTACGGCTTACTTAGATGATAAAATTTATGAGCCATTGCAGGAGGCATACGAGAAAGTGCCTGTTCTATCAGACCAATATCCAACAAAGGAGCAGGTCATTGATGTAGAGGCAGACTTTTTATATGGCGGCTGGAAAAGTGCCTTTGGTGAAAAGGGAGTTGGCACACCTGAGGAGCTGGAGGAGCTAGGCATTCATACGTATTTACATACATCTTCGAATATGACAAAGCCAACATTGGAGGATATTTTCACAGATATTCGCAATGTGGCGAAGATTTTCCGTGTGGAGGAGCGCGGAGAGGCATTGATTGAGCAAATGACGAAGGATGTAGATGCTGTTCGTGCGAAATTACCGCAGGAGGGCGAAAATTTACGTGTTTTAGTATTTGATAGTGGTGAAAAGGATGTGTTCACGGCTGGTCAAAACTTTATGAATGAGCTTGTAACCATTGCTGGCGGTCAAAATGTTTTTGGCGATGTGGAATCAGGCTGGACAACTGTATCGAAGGAGGATGCAGTAGACCGAAATCCGGAGGTGGTTGTTGTTATTGATTATGGTGAAACAACAGCCCAACAAAAAATAGACTTCTTAAAAAATGATCCAGCATTAAAGGAAATGGAGGCTGTTCAAAATAATCGTTTCGTTATCCTACCACTATCAGCAGCATCTGAGGGGGTACGTGCAGCAGAGGCGATTGAAATTTTAGCAAAGGGCTTCTACCCTGATAATTTTTAAGAAGGAGCCGCCAGACAAATGAATGCATTTCAGAAAAATATACCTGACCAAACCTTTGAAACATTGAACCGTCAAGGTGACTTTACACGTTTAGTTATTAGCCCAGGTATTATTAATAAGCATTATACACCTGCACAATTTCAAACGATTGCAGAGGTTGTTGGGGAGCAGGGTGCGATTAAGTATTCGACATCCTATAGCCTATTATTAGCCATTCCAACAAGCGATGTAGAGGAAGCGATTCATACGTTACAGCAGGCAGGGCTGTATAGTATGCCTGCGGGAGCAATTGTAGCGATGAAGGCCTGTGATTTTTGCGATGGCGACAAAATGGAGGCAGCGCCAATTACAGAGCAGCTCTATCATACATTGGAGGGCATGACAGTGCCTGCAAGAGTGCGTGTCAATATCAACGGCTGTGCATCTGCCTGCTATAATGCGGTCTATGATGATATTGGACTTGTTTACCAGCAGGAAAGCTTTGATGTCTATTTAGGCGCAGTGCCAATGGGCGCAAAGGCACAGGCAGGCACATTATTTGCCAAAAGGGTAGCAGTGACAAGGATTGAAGCGTTTTTACAGCAGATTATTCAGCTTTATCAGAAGCATGCACGCCCAAATGAGCCCTTTTATAAATTTTACCGCCGAACAAAGTCGGACGATTTTTGGCAGAGCCTAAGCAGGAATAATAATTAGCCTGTCGAAATATTATAAGTGAATACTTATGATAAAGGGGCAAAAAGATGACAGCAAAACAAGGCATTCAACCACAAGACCTATATCACTTAAAATCGGTATCTGCTCCACAGCTATCGCCTGATGGTACAGAGGTTATCTATATAGAAACAGTGATGGATGAAAAGAGCAACGACTATATATCTCATTTATATTATCTTAATTTACAAGCTAAACAGCCACAGCAATGGACATTTGGCGAGGCGAAAACAAGCGCTCCAGCATGGTCACCAGATGGCAGTCATATTGCATTTGTATCTACAAGAACAGGCAAGCCACAAATTTTTGTATTGGCAAAGACAGGCGGGGAGGCAAGGCAAATAACCCATTGTAAGCATGGAGCTACCTCACCTGTCTGGTCGCCATGCAGCAAAAAAATTGCGTTCTCGGTTAAGCTTGGTCAAGAGGATAGCATTCACGATCAGCCTGAAACAGATAAACAGCAGCAGGAGCTAAAGCCGCTGGAAGTGAGTGCTATGAAATATAAATCAGATGCGGCAGGCTTGTTAGATATGGAGCAATTTACGCATATTGCTGTTGCTCATCTTGAAACAGGTGAGCTGGAGCAGCTAACAGCAGGAAACCATCATTTCCACCTTGATACATGGTCGCCAAATGGGCAATACTTGACATATATCGCTGATTTATCAGAGGATCAAGATTTTTCATTTAACAATGATATTTTCTTATTGGATGTAGCGACAAAGCAGACTCAGCAGCTAACAGCAGAAATAGGCACATTTTATCAAACTTCATGGTCACCGAACAGTCGCTATCTTACGTTTCTTGGTAGCAAACGCGAATTTCAAAATGCTACACAAGCAAAGCTATGGCTATATGATGTAGCACAGCAGCAACTGACATGTATAACAAGTGACTTTGATGCGCCGATTGGTGACTTAATGATTGGCGATTTTCTACAGGGCGTTGTAGCCCCTCGTGTGCAATGGCTGGAAGATAATCACAGCTTTTATTTCCAAGTGACAGACCAAGGCAGCACAGCGATTTATTTTGGTAATCTTGCAGGCGAATTATATCCAGCTATTTTGGATGACCAATATGTTTATGGCTTTTCACTGGATGCTAAGCGCGATAAAGCCGTTGTCGCCATTAGCACGCCAACAAATCCCGGCGATTTATTTTATATTAATTTACAAACGGGCGAAAAGGAGCAGCTTACGGCGGTAAATCAGGAGTTTTTACAAGCAAGAGCCTTAGCTGTGCCTGAAGCAATTGAATTTGAAGGGGCAGAGGGCTGGAGCGTTCATGGCTGGCTGATGAAGCCGATTGGCTATCAAGAGGGCAATAAATATCCACTTATTCTAGAAATTCATGGCGGCCCACATGCGATGTATGGCAACAGTTATTTCAATGAATTTCAGATTTTAGCTGCACAGGGCTTTGCTGTGCTATATACAAACCCGCGTGGTAGTCATGGCTATGGGCAAGCATTTGTTGATGCTGTGCGTGGTGATTATGGCGGCAATGATTATCAGGACTTAATGGCAGCGGTGGATTATGCACTGGCACACTTTGATTTTATTGATCCAGCTCGTCTTGGCGTGACAGGTGGTAGCTATGGTGGCTTTATGACGAACTGGATTGTTGGACATACGAAGCGCTTTAAAGCTGCTGTTACCCAACGCTCAATTGCAAACTGGATTAGCTTTTATGGTGTGAGTGATATCGGCTATTATTTTACAGACTGGCAAATTTTTGCGGGGCTAGAGGATATTGATAAGCTATGGCATCATTCACCATTGAAGTATGTAAATGCGATAGAAACACCGTTATTGATTTTACATGGGGAAAACGACTATCGCTGTCCAATTGAGCAGGCAGAGCAATTATTTATTGCCTTAAAGCAGCGCAAAAAAGAAACCAAATTTATTCGCTTCCCAGCAGCTAATCATGAGCTATCGAGAAGTGGTAAACCATCACTAAGAATCCAGCGCCTCACGTATATCCGTGATTGGTTTGTGGATTATTTATAAACAAAAAGGACGTGTTTCAAATGGCTTTTGAAGCACGTCCTTTTCTAGTTAGCTAAGCTTTTGAATAAAAACAACCTTTAAGTAATTAAATTCAGGGTATTCACGCGGGACGCGGAAATCCTTTGGCAAACTATGCTCTTCCATGATTTTATAGCGCGTATTGGTCGCTTGAAAGGCTTGGTCAATAAAGCCTTTAAACTTTTTCATACCAAAGCTGGCATTATTCGTTGAGGCAACAATAATGCCATTTTTCGCTGTAATGGCAATGGCATCCTTGAGTAATTTAGGATAGTCCTTTGCAGTGGAAAACGTCATTTGCTTTGTACGAGCAAAGCTTGGTGGGTCTAGCACGACAAGGTCAAATTGTAGCTCGTGGCGCTGTGCATATTTAAAATAATGAAAAACATCCATTACCTTTATATCCTGCGCCTCATAATCGATATTATTGACACTAAATTGCTCAATCGTTTTCGCTAAACTGCGCTTCGCTACATCGACACTCGTTGTTTGAAGCGCGCCTCCTAGTGCCGCCGCTACTGAAAATGCGCCTGTATAGGAGAAGGTATTGAGCATATTTGTCTGCTTCGCATAGCGCTCACGAATCGCCAATCGTACATCACGCTGATCAAGAAAAATTCCTGTCATTGCGCCATCGTTTAAATGCACAGCATAGGTCATACCATTTTCCTTCACCATAATAGGGAATTCACCCGGTATGCCCATAACAAAATCATCCTGCTCCATATACTGTCCCTTGCCATCAAAGCGCTTTTTCTCATAAATCGCCTCGTACTGAACCGTTTCAGCCAGCGCCGCATAAATCATGTCCTTAAAGCAATAAATTCCCTCGCTATACCAGCTTACCATATAGTAGCCATTAAAAAAGTCAATGGTCAAGCCGCCAATGCCATCTCCCTCACCATTAAACACACGAAAGGCTGTTGTGTCGTCATTGTTGAAAAATGCTGCACGATTCTCAATTGCTTTTTTCAATTTTTGGCTAAAAAAAGCTTGATCAATCGCTTCATTGGCATCTGTTGTCAGTACCCAGCCAATGCCTTTATTTTGGATACCGTAGTACCCTGTCCCAATAAAGCGCTGATGCTGGTCAACGAGCCTTAGCAATGCACCCTGCTGCGCTGGGAGCTGGCGTACATCCACGGCATCCTTTGTAAGAAGTGGGTAGCCCTTTTTTAATGGATTAGCAAAGGGCTGTTTAATTTGTAAAGTGATTGTTTGTGTCATCATGTCATCCTTTAAAAAGCATTTTGCCTTATTATCGCATTGTTTGAGCAGGATGGCTAAAGTTATTTCAGAAACTGGGCAATTTTTTCAACCGTATCAATTGTCGCTTCCTCAAAATAGGTCATTTTACTAAAATAGCTATGGATTAAGCCGTGCATCGTGATATGCTCAACGGCAACACCTGCCTGTGCCAGCTTTTGTGCATAGGCATGCCCTTCATCGTAGAGTACATCCGCATCCGCCGCAATAATCAGTGTTTTAGGAAAAATGCTTGCATCCTCAATTAATAAAGGCGAAATTAGCGGGTCTGTAAAGTTTTGCACATCTGTATAATGGTGGGCAAACCATTCCATCCCTTGCTTATCCAAGCCATAGTTTTCACCATAGGCAGCATAAGAGGCTGTGGAAAAATCCAGATGAACAACAGGATAAATCAGTGCCTGTGCATGGATAGCTGGTCCATTTAATACAGCAGCTAAATAAGTAACAACCGTTGCCAGATTCCCCCCAGCACTATCACCAGCAATCGTAATTTTCGTCGCATCACCACCCAGTGCCTCCAGCTGCTCCTGCACCCATAATAAGCTATCATAGGCATCATAAAGTGGGATTGGGAAAGGATACTCAGGTGCTAGACGATAATCGACGGATACAACAAGTGCCTGTGCTTTCTCGGCTAATAATTGACAGCCTGCATCGACAGAATCCAAATTGCCATAAACCCAGCCGCCTCCGTGGTAAAACACAATCACAGGGAGCTTTTTGCCAACAACAGGCGTATAAATGCGTGCAGAAATTTGTGCGCCATCACGCACGGTAATCGTTTTATCCTCAATAGCTGCAAGCTGTGGCTTCTGTGCGGATTGCCACGGTGCAACGGTGCGCATCGCTCTTGCTTGCTGTGGGGTGCACTGATAATAAGGTGTATTCGTATTATTTGCTTGAATGAATTGGACTGCTTCATCTCTTAATTTTGTCATGGTCATCCATCCTTTATTTCCATTGTTTGTTTCTATTATAAACTAATCTTATAAAATTACTAGGATTTAA
Source organism: Lysinibacillus sp. NPDC098008 (assembly GCF_044760715.1). Lineage (NCBI taxonomy): Bacteria > Bacillati > Bacillota > Bacilli > Caryophanales > Bacillaceae > Lysinibacillus > Lysinibacillus sp. NPDC098008. Next base: position 45,406 of record NZ_JBIWBA010000006.1, on the reverse strand, counting down.
ATTAAAAAAATTTTAGTATCACGCAAAAATATGGTTATAATAGAGTTTGACTGGAGGGATAGCATGATTTCTTTAATTGTAGCGCACGACCAACATTATGTTATTGGCTATAACAATGATATGCCATGGCATTTACCCGGTGATTTGCAATATTTTAAACAGAAAACGATGGGCAAGCCAATGATTATGGGGCGCAAAACATTTGAATCCATTGGACGTCCACTGCCCGGTCGCCGCAATATTGTCATTACACGCGACTCGAACTACTCGGCAGAGGGCATTGAAATCGCGACAAGCTTAGAGGCAGCACTTGCGCTTGCAGGAGATGTGCCTGAAATTATGATTATTGGCGGCGAGCAAATTTTTAGCTTATCCATGGCGCTTGCTGACCGCTTATACATTACCAAAATCAATCATTCGTTTCAGGGAGATACGTATTTCCCGAGCTACGAGCAGGATTTTGTACAAGTTTCATCAGAAGCACCTGAAACAGCGCCAGAAGGCTACACATTCCAATACCAAATTTTTGAACGAAAACCCGCGGATAAGAGATAAATACCCGTGAAACCAGAGCGAATACTCGCAAAGCAGGAGCAAACATCTCTATGTAAAAAGTAAAAATCCTCTCGCTGCACAATGGTGAGAGGATTTAGATGTTTTATTATAAGTAAAAATAGACACAGGCGTACATGGAGCCACAGCCAGCTAGTACAAAGAGATGCCAAATTGCATGATTGTAGGGCAGGGTGCGCCATGCATAAAAAATTGCACCAATTGTATAAAATAGCCCACCCGCTAGAAGCAATGCAAAGCCGTGAAAGCCTAAGTATATATAAACAGGCTTAATGGCAAAAATAATGAGCCAGCCCATCCCGATATAAAAAATTAATGACAGCAGCTCAAAACGATTAATAAAGAAGCATTTAAAAAGTACTCCAAGAATTGCTAATGACCAAATAATACATAGTAGTGCTAAGCCTGTTGCGCCACCAACAGCGATTAATAAAAACGGCGTATACGTACCAGCGATTAAAATATAAATAGATGAGTGGTCAAGAATGGCGAAGAAGCGCTTATATTTTTCTGGCATGCTATGTAGCAATGTCGACATTAAAAATAAAATAATGACCGAAGCGCCAAAAATACTAAAAGTTGTCACATGGAGGGCATTTCCTGTTTGCACCGCTGTCAACAGTAAGACAACAAGCGCTGGAATACTGATAATAAAGCCAATACCGTGTGTAATGGCATTCCACAGCTCTTCCTTCCATGATTTATAGTCAAATGAATCCACCATTTGCAACACTCCTTTCGTTGATATATTTACTATACCCCAATAACATCTAAACAACCATTTACATTTGTCATATCTTTTCTATCTAAAATGTCATATGCCTTGATGGGCTTTTATTATTGTCATTTTAAGAGAGCGCTTACAATAAGCTTTGGCTTAATGACAAATGTCATGTTTACATAATGATTCATTCATCTATATAATAAATGCTAATGAAGTAAAAGGATGTGTCGAAGTGGGACGAATTCATATAGTGACGGACTCAACTTGTGATTTAACAAAAGAAGAGGTAGCACAGCATAATATACATATTGTGCCTTTAACAATTCAAATTGACGGTAAGACGTATATAGATGGTGTAGATTTGGAGCCCCAGTCTTTTTTAGGGCTTATGAAAAATGCAAAGGATTTACCGAAAAGCTCGCAGCCTGCACCGGGAAAATTTAAAGAATTATACGATGAGCTTGGTAAAGATGGTGACCACATTATTTCCATCCATATGACAGGCGGCATGAGCGGCACGGTTGAGTCTGCACGTCAGGCGGCACAAATGACGGATGCCCATGTTACGGTGATTGACTCCCGCTTTATCGCTATTGGGCTTGCTATCCAGCTTCGAGAAGCCATTAAGCTGCGTGATGCAGGCGCAACGGTGGAGGATATTGTAGCTCGTCTTGATACGGTACGTGCCAACACGCATTTGTATGTGATTGTGGATACGCTGGAAAACCTTATAAAAGGCGGTCGAATTGGGAAAGGAACGGGCTTTATCGGTTCATTGCTCAATATTAAAGTGATTGCTAATTTAGAGGGTGGCGTCTATAATCCTGTGTCAAAGGTGCGTAGTCATAAGCAGGTCGTCAATTATTTATTTAAGCAATTCCAAGCAGATACGGCTGGCAAAACCGTGAAGGCAGTAGGCATTTCACATGCAGATGGTCTTGCTACAATGGGCAATCCATTAAAAGAGCTGGTTGAGGGTACAGGCTTTCAGGATGTCGAAATCGCCTTTACTTCTCCCATTATTTCAACCCACACAGGGCCGGGAGCCATTGGGTTTATTTATTACGCAGAATAATCAACAGAAGCTACTACATTTGTGAGTGTAGTGGCTTTTTTGTATAGTGAGGATTGAGCGCTTTCAGCAAGGAATTGAGCGAAATCCTAGACAATCCATCAAAATTATCAAGAACAAAAGGGAAGTCACTTTTCATAGAGGTATGACTATTCTATAATAGAACTAATAGAAAGGGATGGAAGGTGGTCAAATCGACATGTGGCGATTTCTATTGTCATGTTTGACCGTCTTTGTACTAAGTGGTTGTGCAATATCAATCGATGAACCGAATCCGCAAGCAGAGCCAGATGGTGAGCAGGCAGAAACGGAGCAAGAGATGACGCAGGATGAGCAACAAACAGAGGACGAGGAAAAACCCTCTAAGAATATGTTGACGCAAATTTTTGAACATTTTTTTGAGCCATCAGAAGAGGATTTATCGCAAATTGATGAAGAAAACGCAAAGCAACTGCATTACTTGGCACTGGGAGATTCCTTAACAGATGGTGTCGGTGATGAGTATAGTCAAGACGGTTATGTAGGAAGGTTGGCAGATTCATTGTTAACATGGCCCTCTGTAGCAGAGGTAGAGGTTGATAATCGTGGAAAACGCGGAAGACGTAGCGATCAACTACTAAAATTAGTGAAAAAGGGGCATTATGATGAAGAGCTGCAGCAGGCACAGCTCGTTTCTCTAACAATGGGTGGCAATGATGTCATGAAGGTCGTGAAGCAGGATTTATTTAATTTAAAGCGTGATGCTTTTGATAAAGAATTACTTGCCTATAAGGAGCGCTACAGTAAAATTATCGAAGGTATTCGAGCAAAGAATCCAACAGTGCCTTTATTGCTTATTGGCTTTTACAACCCATTCTCCATTGTTACAAATGAGGCGAATGAATTCGATACAATTATTACAGAATGGAACAAGGTGATTGAAGAAGTAGCAAGTGAGGATTCAAATGCTTGCTATATATCGGTGGAAGATTTATTTGATTCAAACGAGGAACTTGTCTATCATACAGACTTTTTCCACCCCAATGCAAAGGGCTATGACAAAATGACAGAGCGTATACTCACAACAATGGAGCAGTGTAATATGGAAAAAAAGATTAACAAGGCAATAGGCTTCGAGGAGTGACAAAATGAATAAATGGAAAATCGCATTTTTTGCCTTAGCGGGCACAGTGCTTTTTGCAATCCTCCTCGTTGTTTTTTTAGCAACTAGACCAGTAGATGGTGTTGATGTCGCAAAGAATGCAGTAGGTACAAGTGAAGGCAAAGAGAATGTTCTCGTTGTGCAAACAACAGCAAAAGAGTTAGAATCAATATCCAAAAAATATGTAAGGGATGCTGTAGAGGGCTCTCCTTTACCGATTGATTATACGATTGGGGATGATATTCAATTAAAAAGCACGCTCACAGTGTTCTATACGGATATTCCGATTTCCATGAATTTTGACCCAATTGTCGATGAGAGCGGTAATATTATTTTAAAGCAAACAGGCATGAATGTGGGGCTACTGAATATTCCACCAGAAACAACGATGAAAATTATGCGTGATTCGGTGGAATTCCCCTCATGGATTACCATTAATCCAAATGAAGCGGAAATCTATATTGATTTATCGCGTATTAATATTGCGTCAGGTTCACGTGTTCGTGCAAAGGAATTGGATTTAGCCAATGATAAAATTTTATTGGAAATACTTGTACCTGGTGAATAAGGAGTGAAAGTTATGGCAAGGCAATATGCAACATTTGCAGGTGGCTGTTTTTGGTGTATGGTTAAGCCCTTTGATGAAATGCCCGGCATTGAATCCGTACTATCAGGCTATACAGGTGGACATGTTGAAAATCCAACCTATGAGCAAGTATGCTCTGAAACAACAGGGCATGTAGAGGCTGTACAAATCACCTTTGATGATGAGCTTTATAGCTATGAGCAATTGCTCGCAACATTTTGGACATTAATTGATCCAACAGATGCAGGCGGTCAATTTTATGATCGTGGAGAATCCTATACAACGGCGATTTTTTACCATGATGAGGAGCAGCGTGAGCTAGCCGAGCGCTCGAAGGCAGATTTAGCGGCATCAGGCAAGTTTGATAAACCGATTATGGTGAAAATTTTACCAGCGAGCACGTTTTATCCAGCTGAGGACTATCATCAACATTATTATAAGAAAAATCCAATGCACTATGAACGCTATTCGATTGGATCAGGTCGTAGGGCATTTCAGGAGCAACACTGGGGGGCTAAGGATGAATAAAGAGCAACGTTTAAAAGAGCTGACAGATATGCAATATTATGTAACACAGGAAAATGGCACAGAGCCACCATTTCGCAATGAATATGATGACCATTTTGAAGAGGGCATTTATGTAGACATCGTATCTGGAAAGCCTTTATTTAGTTCATTGGATAAATTTAATTCAGGCTGTGGCTGGCCAGCCTTTGCCAAGCCAATTGAAAAAGAAGAAGTAACAGAGCATTTCGATACATCTCATGGTATGCGCCGTGTAGAGGTGCGCAGCAAAGAGGCAGACTCTCATTTAGGACATGTCTTTCCAGATGGGCCAAATGAGCTAGGAGGCATGCGTTATTGCATTAACTCCGCCGCCCTGCGCTTTATCGCAAAAGAAGACTTAGAAAAAGAAGGCTACGGCGACTATCTAGCACTGTTTAAATAAAACAATCCTAGCAAGGTGTGAACTACGACACACTTGCTAGGATTTTTTGTATTGCGCTGTTCGCAAGTATTATAGATTCAATTGCATGTCCAAGCGCGTGTATTCGCCTGAACGCAGGTATCGCTATACTTTAAATTCGCTGACAAGGTGGCGTAGGCTATCTGCTTGCTGTGCTAGCTCTGTAGCGGCTGCATTGATTTCCTGCATGGATGCGGAGCCTTGTGTTGCCGCTGCGGCAGATGTTACGGTGTTGGCAGCAGATTGCTCGGCATAGGCATTGACATGCACAAAATCGCTTGCTACAGCATTGCTATAGACAATCGTTGTGCCAATTGTATCAACCATTTCGGCAATAATGGCGGTTGTTTCCTGTGTATGCGCTAAAATATTTGCCAGTGATTGGTTTGTTTTATTCGTCACTTCCACGCCTTGAATAACCGATGTAACCCCCTCATGATTTTGCGCGACAATGGATGTCACCTCATCTTGAATGGATGTCACAATCGTCGTTACTTCCTTTGCTGCACTTTGCGATTGCTCAGCTAATTTACGCACTTCATCCGCCACCACCGCAAAGCCTCGTCCATGCTCACCAGCTCGTGCCGCTTCAATCGCCGCATTTAAGGCAAGTAAATTTGTTTGCTCAGCAATCGCAGTAATCGTGCCAATAATGGAGGTAATATCGGCTGATTTACGTCCTAATGCTTCGACAGTGGTTGTTGTAGAAGCCATCGTTTCCTCAATCGACTGCATAACAAGCGATGATTGCTCCACGGAACGGCTGCCCTCATCCGCTGCCTGCTGCATTGCAAGTGAGGCACGCTGTACAGCACTTGCTTGTTCATTTAATTGATGCATGGAGTGCTCTAAATCGCTCATTTTTTGCTGGGCACTATTCATGCTGGCAATTGTCTGGTCACTGTCACTGGCAATATCGGCTGTTGCATCGGCAATAGCTTGAATGGTACGTGCATTTTCATCAGCTAAGGACATTAGCTCCTGACTGCTGCTTGATACGTGATCAGCCAGCTCACTGACACGTCTAATTAAATTAGAAATCGACTCGATTAATGTATTAGTAGAAGCAGCAATAATCGAAAATTCATCGCGATTACGCACTTTGACACGCCTTGTTAAATCGCCGCCAGCCTGTGCAATATCAAGGATAGAATCATTAATCTTTTGCGTATTGCGCTTAAGCGATTGAAACAGCATATAACCAAAAATAACAATCGCTAAAAAGCCAATAACAGATACAAGGAAGAATGTCACAATGGATAGATTGACGCGCTGATTCAGCTTGTTCAATTTTGCTTTATTCGACTCATCCATTACAGCATTAATCGTTTCAATATTATCGTCAATATGATTTTTCATTGTTTCCCCAGTGGCATTCAGCATTAATTTACGTGCCTGTTCAAGCCCTAGCTCATCACGCATCGTCATTACTTTTTCTGAATAATCTAGGTAATTTCGATAATATTGTTCAATGGCTTGAATATGTGCAAGCTCTATTGGATGATTTTCAAATTGCTTTTTTAATGATGTGAGCTTTTTTTGAATCGTATCCAGCTTCATATGATAAGAAGTAAAATAATTGCCATCACCTGTAATTAAATACGTCTGCTCCAAATTTGTTAAGCGTGCAATCTCATAAGCAAGCTGATTGACCGTTAATTGCTCCTGCACATTTTTCTTTGTAAAATCCTCCATTTGCTGCTGGAGGTTTTGGATATTGACATACGATAAAACCCCCATAATACCGTTAATCACAATAAGAAGTGCGAACATTAAAAGCACCTTGCCTCGAATCAAATGATAAAAACGTGGCTGTTTTTCTTTAATAGGAGGGGAATTAGTCCCGTTTTTCTCTTTTGTTGCTTTTTTCTTTCTTAAAAAATGAAAAGCAGAGAGAGAAGGGCGCTGTTTCGCTGTATTACGGTCTTTTTTAGTCTTATTCATCGCCATCACCTTCCTATTTTTTAATCATCGATTTCAATTTTAGCTTATTTTACTAGATATTTCTATTAGAATTTCTAAAAATAGAAATTTTCTGATAAAGATTGGTGCGACAAAAGTCTGTGCTATGCAAGAAAATAGGGCTATATTCATGACTAGGTAAAAATCCTTAGCAATAGAGGCTATGACGAATGTTTATTTTTTTGGTACACTAACGAAAAAGCAGTTGTGGTAAAAGGGGATATTGTACAATGAAAAAAAGTTTTTATCTATATGTACTAGCTTTTCGTGGTGGCGATTGGTCAGACCCGAAAGTACGCTTTGCGGAAGAAATGTTTCATGAGCATAATTTTCCAAAGCAAAGCACAGACTTTAATGAGCTATCTAGCTATATCGAATCCTATGCAACAGAAAATTTAACAACAGAAGCATTTGATGCGCTATGGGCGTTGTATGAGGAGCAGGCATAAGAAATGAATAAATTTTCAGTTGCTAGACGTCTAGCATTGCGAAAATAATCAAAAAACAGTATGATGGATATGATAACTGACAGAAAAGAGGGATTGCAGTATGAGTATTCATATTAATGCAAAAAAAGGTGAAATTGCCGATACAATTTTACTTCCAGGTGACCCATTACGTGCAAAGTATATTGCTGAAACATTTTTAGAGGATGTAACTTGCTATAACGAAGTACGTAATATGTTTGGCTACACAGGAACATATAAGGGCAAACGTATTTCTGTACAAGGAACAGGTATGGGTGTGCCATCGATTTCAATTTATGTAACAGAATTAATGCAAGAATATGATGTTCAAAAATTAATCCGTGTAGGTACTTGTGGTGCGATTCAAAAGGATGTAAAAGTGCGTGATGTTATTCTAGCACAGGGCGCAACATCGGATACACGTATGAATCAAATTATTTGGGGCGGTGCTATCGACTTCGCACCAATCGCTGACTTTGATTTACTTTTAAAAGCTTACAATGCTGGTAAAGCAGCAGGGCTAAACTTGCAGGTGGGCAATATCTTCACAGCAGATATGTTCTATTCGGACGAGCACCAAAATGAAAAATTAGCACAATATGGTGTACTTGCTGTAGAAATGGAATCCGCAGCACTTTACACATTAGCAGCTAAATTTGGTCGCCAAGCACTATCTGTTCTAACAGTAAGTGACCACATTTTAACAGGCGAAGTAACAACTGCAGAAGAACGTCAAACAACATTCAATGACATGATCGTGGTAGCTTTAGACGCAGCGATTCAAGAATAGTTGATAACTCAACACATTTAAACTTAATTTTAAAAAGGCAACCGACTAAACGTCCCATTTTATCAAATGGCGTGAAAGTAGTCGGTTGTTTTTTGTTAATAAATAAAGAGGAGGACAGTAGTTTTATTAGGAGTGATAAAGCTAAAATTTAGCTTTTCTTTTTGATAAAAATTCCAATAAGAAGCGTCACAAGCCCAATAATAAATAGAAGAGGAAACAGCACTATCATTACGGCGACTGCAGCAAACCCACTACCTCCCCATATCATAGCAATAATCCATGATAATAAAGGTGCTATGACTAGCATAATGGTTATTCCCCAAATGATCCATTTTGTTTTAGTTGATTTACCAATACTGAAAATAAAAGGTATAACCAATATCAAAGCTAGTAGCAAAATAATTAATCCAATCATCAATGGAAACCCTCCATCCTTTCAAAAGGTGCATTCAATTTAGTGTAACATATTTCAAAATGTAGGATTATTGGATGCACGTAAGTATAAACAGCTATTGACATACCTAAGCTCACCAGTAATCTTAATTCATTGATGCTCATTGCACTTTGAGATTAAATTGGGCAATGTTTAAAGGATACAAGTGAGAAGAACATATAAAATTATTAAAAATGAACACAGCTAATATAACAAAACTGGTTTTGAGTGTTGAGTATCTTAAGCGGAAAAATAATAAAATTAATTATTTGCGATTATAAAGAATGCTAAATAAATATACCTAGTTTGGAGGAGCATCGAGTGTAGTTGTAAATAGCAATAAATGGGCTTATTTTCAATTATTGAATCATAATATTGACAAACCTATAAATTGTAGTCGTCTTTACAGATTTATCGAACGGGAAAGCCCATCGTCTTTAGACATGAGATGATAGTGAGGTCGGTCAAGGGATAGCTTTTGCTATCTCAATTGACCGAAATTTTCACTACCTATATTTTTATACATTTGTTGCAGTTTGTTTTGTTAATTGATACAATTTTGTTATGGAAGAATACAGAAGAACAAATACAACCGTATCATTGATTAATTATCATTTTGTGTTTTGCCCTCGATACAGAAGAAAGATATTTCTTGATGACAAAATAGAACAGAGATTTAAAGAAATGGTACACGAAATATGTGAATCTTTAAAAATAAAAGTGGTAGCCTTAGAATGTGACAAAGACCATGCCCACCTATTTCTAAATGCACTACCTACATTAAGTCCTGCAAACATCATGGCAAAAATCAAAGGAGTGACATCTAAACAGTTGCGTGAAGAATTTCCTCACCTACAACACTTGCCGAGTTTATGGACACGTTCTTATTTTGTTTCCACCGCTGGAAATGTATCGAGGCAAACCATCAAACGCTATGTTGAGCAACAGAAAACAAGAGGGTGAAATCATGTCGCAACCAATCACTGTCAAAATAAAATTGTTGCCTACAAAAGAACAGGCTTTGACTTTAACTGAAATGAGTAAAATATACATTTCAACAATCAATGACCTTGTATTTGAAATGGTAAAAGAAAAGAAAAGCACTAAGAAAACAAGTAAAAACCTTCATGTATCTTTGCCAAGTGCAGTAAAAAACCAAGTAATTAAAGAGGCAAAAAGTGTTTTCAGGAAGGCGAAAAAAACAAAATTCGAAACAGTTCCAGTTCTAAAGAAGCCTATGTGCATCTGGAACAATCAAAACTACTCTTTTGATTCCACTCATATCTCCTTGCCTATCATGGTTGACGGCAAAACCAAGAAAACGCCTATTCGTGCTTTATTGGTTGATAAAGGTCACCGAAATCTTGATTTGCTTAAACATAAGTTAGGCACACTGCGTATCACAAAAAAGTCGGATAAATGGATAGCACAAATTTCTGTGACCATTCCTACTGTTCAAAAAACAGGAGTAAGAGTAATGGGTGTTGATTTAGGACTAAAAGTACCTGCTGTTGCTGTAACAGACGATGAGAAGGTACGATTTTTTGGTAATGGCAGACAAAACAAATTCAAGAAAAGAAAATTCCGTTCAGTTCGTAAAGAATTAGGGGAAAAGAAAAAGTTAACTGCTATTCGTAAGTTGAACAACAAGGAACAACGTTGGATGCAAGACCAGGACCATAAAGCGAGTCGTGCAATTGTTGATTTTGCGAAAGAGAATAAAATTTCTGTCATTCGTTTAGAACAATTAGCGAATATTAGACAGACGACAAGAACCAGTCGTAAAAACGAAAAGAATTTGCATACATGGTCATTCTATCGACTATCTCAATTTATTGAATACAAAGCAAGGTTAGAAGGAATTAAAGTTGAATACGTAAAACCTGCATATACAAGTCAAACATGCCCTAAATGTTCAGAGAAGAACAAGGCGCAAGATAGAAAATACAAGTGTAAATGTGGATTCGAGAAGCATAGAGATATAATTGGTGCTATGAATATTCGCTATGCACCTGTGGTTGATGGTAAAAGTCAATCAGCATAGGGAACTAGATGTTCTGCCCTATGAGGGGTAATGAGATACCCTCATCTTGAGGACTGTTTAAAACAGAAATGGACTGCGAACGCTTAGTCACTCAAGAATCCCATTGCTTTAGCTGTGGGAGTCTCAAATATACAATTTCATGATTCTAAAGAAAAAGGCAGTAACGACAAAGCCCCCCTTGTCGTTACTGCCTTTTTCTTATGCATTGTCGTATTAGGTTATTATTTCTTACGAAATCACCATTAGGCGAATCTATGTAACATAAGTTAGCCTAAAATAAGCATAAAATAAAGATAAATCTAGCTTAATTTATAGCTAAAATTAGGCCATTGGAGTTGGAGAAATGTTAATACCAATTGGGAAAATCACAAAAGAATTAGCAATTGAAGCACATCAGCTGCGTGAGTGGGAGAAACGGGATTGGCTCGGAGATGTTTTGAAAGATCCAGATAACAATAATCAACGGGTTTACAACGATCATCAGATTAAACGAATTCATTTAATCCATGAAACTATTCAAAAACAACGAGAAAAAGGGTTTAAACGGACAGATTTTACAGAGGTCGAGGAAAAATTGTTTGAGAAATTCGGTGGAGAGGTCATAAAAAGGGAATCTGAGATGACAATCCACCTAGGTTCGATGGAGAAATTAATTGAAATGATCGGATTACAACAAAAAATGATGATGGAGATGCAGCTGCAAATCGAAAATCTCCAAAATAAAGAGTTACCAGCATCCATCGATTATTCTCAACACTTTGAAGAAATGAAAAATCAGCTTAAATTTAGCCAAGAACGAGAAGAGAAACTGATTGGATTGATTGAAAAGTTGCAAGATGATGTTGAAGAATTGAAAAGGATGCCTCAAAAATCTCGTTGGAAGTTTTGGGGGCGCTAAACACCAATTTTTCAAATGTATGGCTTTATTTGATAAATTAATAGTCATAGAGTATATTTACAAGTTGCTAACTTTAGCGTATGGTAAGAATAACTAAATCGAACGTGAAAAAGCCATTCCACAGTGACTAATAGAGAGTTGGAGCTCTTTATTAATCGCTTTATCGTATAATGCAGATACGATGCAGCATATCGTGAAATGACTCTTTATCTGTTGTAATAAGTATAGATAATATCTATATATGTCATTCTAGTATGAAATAGAAGACATTTCAACAGTTAATTAAAAGGTCATTAGAGATTATTCCTTAATCTAAAGCGTTTTGCATCGTTAAGACACGATGTGAAACGCTTTTTTGCTTCAAAAAGGGGCAACTACCATGGAAAACAAACTAAAAACTACACCAAACCAAGCAGTCCAAACATTTATTACATACGGCAATCAAAAAGGAGATCGGCAACTCAAAGAAGAACGCCTGCAGCAATTAGAAGACGTACTGGCCACACAAGGTATTTATCCTGGAGGGAAAGTACATAGAGTGCTAGAAAAATTGATTTATGATCTTACATACAATGGCATTATCAAAGTAAGCCGAGAGCATTTGAGCAACAAATTAGAGGTTGGATTTAATACAATCTCAACAGCTTTCAAGTTGATGGAGCAATCTAAGCTATTTATCCTTTCCAGAAACAGATCAGGAAAGACGAATAGTGGTTGTCGTGTCATTGTGGATGTACAGCACGGAAACTTTGAAAGCATTTTAAGCGAAGTTTATCATCTGAATGCGTATGAAATTGCCATCGTTAAAGATGAATTTAAACAACCAAATAAACATCAAAATAAACATCAGGATTTGGCTCAAAATGCTGTTATATCAACGCTGAATGGCTCAAATTCGACTCTTAACTATAATAACCAAAATAAATCAATAAAAGATATAAAGACGTCTACTAAGCAGTCGTCTAATCATAAAAATAATCTTTATAACCGTTTGAAAAACCTTTATCAAGCCCGTACAGGCTCTTTAGAGGGCTTTAAAGCCTTTGTGGGTGTTATCTATGGGTCATTGAAAAAAATCAAAGCAGAGGACAAGCTAGGGCTGTCTAACGGCCATTTAGAAACAATTATGTATCAATCCTTAGATGCAGCCATTTCAGCGAGCGATCAATACGTGAAAACCAACCGTTTAGCCTTACTAAGTGCCATTATTCGCAACAAAATCAACGATTTAACCGTTTCGAATGCATCTACAGCATCAGAAAAAGAGAAAACTAGAAAAGTAGAAGTAGTCCCAGCATGGTTTGCGACGCGTCATGAACAAGAAGAAGAAGTAACCGAAGAAAAGAAAGCCTATTTTGCACAAGAACGTGAGCGAATTTTGACCAAGTTACGGGATCTTTAATCCAATGAGGAATGGTGAAAAATCATACCTCTAGTTTACTGTGCTCATTTTTACTATTGAAGATAGGAGTGGAAAGAAACATGCAAAAAAATAACGCATTGTTAGGAGTTCATATTCGAAGTAAAAAAGAGGCAGCAGTATTAAAGCTGCATCACAAGCAATATATATGGCTTGTTCCAGAACATTTAATGGAGTTGAATATCCAACCAGGAGATATTGTAGCAGTTGGAAAAGGTGCTCCCGTTCTAGTGATGGCTGTTTTTAGAGATGACACAGAATCTCATAAATATATCTATAAATTCTTAGAAAGATCTCCACAATCTTCGAAGAAATTAATGAAGATTTAATAAACATTTTCCTTCCTAGTTTGATGGAAAAGTTAATTTATAGACCATTTCCGTTTGTTTTAAGACGGTTATTTTATTTTTGCTTTACTTTACTTCATGCTCTAATTTCCAAAGGCTTAAAAAGCCCGAGGGAAGCTTAGAGAGCTGGACCTCCTAAAAGATATTCAACGAACAAGGGGGTTTTTCTACATGGAAGGGTCGAGTAATATTTTTGTCCTCCTAAACGCTGCGCCATTAAGAGTAATGAATCGATTACTTAAATCTAAAGACAGTAGGGACAATGTGTTGTCCCTACTGTCTTTAGATTTTTGAAACTTCTATTTTTTCTTCTTTTCTGTTGATTTTATAATTATTAAGCTAACAATACTTATAAGCGCAACTCCATACATAATAGTTTTATTGGTTTCGCCCCAAGTATCAACCATTGCTATGAGAATTATTAGTAGTAATAAAAAGTAAAGTAAGTAACTTCGCATTTGTAAACTCCCGTTTTTTTCTTAATTATAGGAAAAAAGTGGAATTAATAAATTTCCACTTTTAACCACGTTATGTTAAGCTAAATTCTTTAAAGCATTTTCATTAAAGAAGTAATTTTCATCTTCAGTTTTAATGTTTTCGTATGAAAATAAAGCTCCACAAGCTCCCATGATTGCACTTATATTAAAGAAATCCATAAATAATTGTTTTGATCCAGCTGATAACTTACTAGCAACAGAAAAATCTTCTAGAGCTTGACTAAGAGCCTGTTTTTGGCTATAGTTTTTGTCTTTACGGTAATATTTATAATTTGTCAGAACTTGTTGCATTACTTTCGTGGCACCACCAAGAGTGTCCAATAATTTGTGAACTTTAAGGATTTTTGTTACAGGGACAAGACCTCCAAGAGCTCCGATACATGCAGCTATTTCTGTAAATGAAAACGAGTAAGCTGAAATTTGAGCTTCATTTTCACTAAATTGCTCAGAACCAAAGTTTAAATATTCACCTTCAGCTGTGATTGTTAGACCAGAATGATTTGATAACCATTCTGCGACTTCTTCAGCACTTTGCTTTTCAGGTGGTAGTTGCTCAATTGCATGCAATAATTTATAAAATTCACTATCTTTATTAAATCCTAATTCATTTAAATATAATTCTTCTTCATTTGTTAGTTCAGTTGCTTGAGTAGAAGTCGCCGACATAGTTACTCCACCAATTAATAATGCAGAACAGCAAAATGTTGTGAATGTCTTTTTGAATAAATTACTATGAATCATTATTTTTACGCCTCTCCTTTAAAATATGGTTATTTACTGGGAAACAATGAATAAATTGGTTTTTATTCATATAATTTACTATTATTACAATAACATTATTCCAGTTTAATGGAAAGTGTTTGTATAAATGATTAAATATTCATTATTTTCTGTTTTCTAAAGTGGGTACAGGCGTTATCTATGGTTCATTGATTAAGAAATAGCCACATTTGTCATAGGAAATATACACGATTTTATGCAAAGTGAAGAATAAACCAAGTAAGTAAAAACACTGCTACATCAGCGTTTATGTTGCTTGTATAAAAAGGTGTATAAAAAATGTTCATAAGAAAAACCACGAAACGTTGATTTAACAACATTCGGGGCTTTTTGCTGTGTTTCCAAACGTACATTTGGGAACGTTATTGGCTTTATGAATGTATATGTTATAAATTCTTATTGAAGGCAAGCAAAGGGAAGTGTGCAAGAGAAAAATCAGAAGATAGGAGCGCTTATTATCTTTTTGAAAAAGGAACAAAGTAGATTACGAAATTATGTAGAGATTGCTTTGATATGTTTATTGCTTGGAGTTTTGACATTTATTTTTGATTGGCCAAAACATATATACATTGTTCTAGGTTTTGGTTTCTTGATTAATTTAGTAGCCGTGGAAATTCTGAAAAAAGACACCTGATAAAGGTGTCTTTTTTTTATTTTGCTTTGTAAATTAGGATCTTTCTTATCTTGAATCTTAAAGAAAAAAGTGATGAGTGGAAGAAAAATTAAAGGAAGTGAAAGAGCATAAGGGAAATCTGCTATCACTTGGGGTGATAGACTAGGCAGAGCCTAGTGTTTCGGTGTCCCCATAAAAAAGTGCATTTCTACATGTTTTCTATACAAACGTTTATTCGTTTCTATATGTTTTCTACATAGAGTATCCAGTCATTTTAGTTCTTTCAAACGTCTCCTAATAGTTGCTTCAGAAACACCTAGTAATCGAGCAATTTCTCGATTACTTTTCCCAGCATCTTTTAAAGACAACAGTTTAAATTCATCGATGGTTAATTTAGGACGGCCATTTGGGTTTCCACCTCGCCATAGTTCCTCTTTTTTTTCATTTTTAAAAAATCTCTTTAGCAAATTATCCCCCTCCATAAATGCGTCTTAACTCTAAATTTTAAGTTTTGACGCACATAATATCAACCTTACATTTTGGTAGGGCTCAATAAAAGATTAGGGAATTTAATTATTCAACAAGAAAAAAGTAACTGGAAAGTGAAATTGTTTAGGAGTTGCGAACAAAACAAGGGAAGTTGATAGGGTGAATTGAAATGATTCGCTCTGGTGAAAAGAAAAAAGATGCATCTGAAGATAAGAGAGTTTAAAAAAATCAGTGTTTTTGTATACAAAAACATTCATTAAGGATAAAAAAGATTGAATAAAGATTGAGAGGGTTCAGGCATTTCAAAATAAGAAAAATGCCTGGAACTCTCTTTATTTCATCAGTTTGTATGTATATATAGTGTATATATTGAACCTAATTTATGGAAAACGGGATTGAGTTTTGTATATATTTTGTATATATTTCACGAATTACCTGATATCACGAAAAAGTTAGGCTCTGCCTAACCCCCCGACATGTTGGGGGCACTTTTTCCTTATGCTCTTGATAAAATTACAAAAACTCCAGCGAACTTAGAGCGAGGTGTTACAAAATGAAGAAGGATCTTATAAGAATGATTGAGGATTTAAGTGATGAGAAATTAATAAGAAGATTATTTCATATAGTCAGAATCTCCAAAATTTCTATAAAAAGATGAAAAAGGTTTCAGATCTTACAGATTTATCGAACGGGAAAGCCCATCGTCTTTAGACATGAGATGATAGTGAGGTCGGTCAAGGGATAGCTTTTGCTATCTCAATTGACCGAA
>NZ_JBIWBA010000006.1:0-28735 GCF_044760715.1 Lysinibacillus sp. NPDC098008 | reverse complement strand
GAGATACCCTCATCTTGAGGACTGTTTAAAACAGAAATGGACTGCGAACGCTTAGTCACTCAAGAATCCCATTGCTTTAGCTGTGGGAGTCTCAATAGTGATTTTTCTAGTACCGCTCTTGATGGGACTGCTGCTGTTATGGATTCGGCTTATTCGCCAGCATGCTCTGACAAAGCGTACCCTCCAAATCGGCTTGGTTGTTACAATTCTTTATAGTATTGCGGCTATTGTTTATCAAAGAATCGTCTTAGCTAATTATTGAGAGGTTATAAAAGAGGCATTGCTCCAGCAAAATGGCACTGCTGATCTGCATTATATTAACGCGATCACAACTGGCTTAACGA
This sequence comes from Lysinibacillus sp. NPDC098008, assembly GCF_044760715.1. Classification (NCBI taxonomy): domain Bacteria; kingdom Bacillati; phylum Bacillota; class Bacilli; order Caryophanales; family Bacillaceae; genus Lysinibacillus; species Lysinibacillus sp. NPDC098008. Next base: position 28,391 of record NZ_JBIWBA010000006.1, on the reverse strand, counting down.
TTCATGTGAACAATCAATATTTTAACCTTTATACATTTTTTCTATTGATAAGTGTATCCGTTTTGCTTGCCTGTCTATGGTGTTTAATGGATAAGCAGGATGCGCTGTGAAAAATAAAAAAACTTTTTATGTTTTTGTGTAACCTTTTTTGTAATGAAACGACTACTCTAATAGTAGAATACAAAACACTAAAGCAAGTTAGTAGCATTCACTTTTCACAAAATGACCAGGGCTCAGCAAGATTGAGTACCTGGTTGTTTTGTTTTTTCGGGAACTGGCACATTAAAAGCTACTAAAACTCCGAACGATAATAAAGCTATTCCATCGTTCGGAGTTGTTGTTATTTTAACATCGCCTGTAATGTTCGTTTTTGCCAGCCTAGCTTAAAGTACGCATACTGCATAATAAAGTGGACGCAGAAGGTAATCGGGTAGGCTAACCAGACACCGTTTAGAGCAAGTGCTGTGTGGTGGGATAGGAAGTAGGCGAGTGGTACTTGCACAACCCAAATGGTGATAATTAAAAAGACAGTAGGCCAAAGCACAACACCTGTTGCGCGCATTGTTGCTGATACGGTTTGCGTATGCCCAAAAATTAAATAGCTCCAAAAGGCGATATATAAATAATTTTTAGCAATATGCAAGGTTTCCTGTGTATCAATAAATAACGCAAGAATTGGCTCTGCAAATAAATACATGACTAAAATAATTGCGCCACCTAAAAGGTAATTAATTTGTACCCCCATTAGACGGATTTTTTTAATCATTTCGGTCGAGTTTGCGCCTAATGCCTGTGCAACAAAGACAGAGGTAGCAATAGCAATACTCATAGCTGGCACTTGGGCATAGCTTGCCACCTGATTGACAACACCATAGGCAGCCGTCGCATTTGAGCCATGCAGATTGACAAAGCCAATCACAGCAATTTCTGCAACAGAGATGGCGACCATACTAATGCTTGAAGGGATGGCGAGCTTTAGTAGGGACGTTAAAATATCCTTTTTCAGCTTAAAGTGCTGTAAAATAGTTTTGTCTAAACGTAGTAAATGCTTTGTTTTATGCAGGTAAACAAATAATACGAGCATCGTCACAAGGTTTGATAAGACAGATGCATAGGCAGCGCCATTTAAGCCAAACGCAGGCAGCCCAAACCAGCCAAATACTAATGGCGGCAGAAAGGCGATATTTAAAATAACACTAACGACTAAAAATAAAAAAGGTGTTTTGGAATCGCCCACGCCACGCATAAATGTTGTATAGACCAAGTACCAAAACATAATTGGCAGCGTGAAAAATAAAATTTGTGCATAGCTAATACTCATCTCTAAAATATTAGCGGGTGTTTGCATAAAGCGTAAAATCCATTCAATAAAAAAGCCGCCAAAAATCGCAACGGCAATGGATAAAATGGTTGTAAAGGCAAGCGTTACCCCAACAACCTCCTTCATTTTCTCATGGTTGCCAGCACCAAATGTTTGCCCAACTAAAATCGAGCTACCTGAGCCAATGCCAATCGCAAAAGCCATTAAAAAGAAGAAAAATGGAAAGAATGCCGAGATAGCAGCGAGTGCATCGACACCTAAATTGCGTCCCACGATAAACATCGCAAATACTTGCCCAACGGATTGCAGGACATTAGCGAGCATCACGGGAATTAAAAAATTAAAAAAAGCCTTTCGTAGTTGTTTGTCATCCTGTAGTAAATGTTCATTCATCATTTGATCCTCTTGAGTATTAATAACCCATTTCTTTTAAAATTCGTGATAATGTACGCAGGCGTTCGCCAATTAATTCACCATCATTGTTTAATGCCTGCTGAAAAAGCTGAATATCCTCTTTAATTTGCTCATTGTCTGTGCAAACCTCTACAGTCATGGCATCTCCCTGCAAGCCGACACGCTTAATAAGCGGATTTTCCTCGTCATATAAATGCTCGTGACGGTACGCCTCCTTGAAATAAAGCTCTGTTTCACATACTAAAATAGCGAGGTCAAGCACACGGTGAAGGGGTAGCTCCTCTGATTGACGCGACCATTTGCCACCAGTATGTCGCCAAACCTTTGCCGAAATATCAACCTTTCCGCGATCATTCCATTGTGCTAAGCCAAGTGATAGCCCCTGTGCATCTGTTTCGTATGCTGTGCGTCCATCGATATTGGCATAGTTTTCTGCCACAATGACAGGCTTATGCTTTAAATGTGTTGGTATTTTCATTGTTAACACTCCTTCCAATTTAGTAATTTACTAAATTACTGCTTTAGTAAATTTAACATTGCATCTATGAGAAGTCAATCCTTATGCTAAAAATTGTATTTTTTCTCAAATAGGGGGCTCTATGGCTCAGTGAAAGCTTTGGAAATGTAGATATTGGAGAGAATATGAGGATTACACCTATTGAAGTGAGAAGTTTATGATGGTCTGTTCATAAAAGTATTGTTGAGAAATAGTAGAGATGAGGCTGATAATGTATGAGTATATCTGGACGGGCATAGACAAATGCTAACCCTTTTAATGGTTAAACATGTAGTAATAATATTTCTTTATTTACATAATTTCCAGTATAGAGTAGAATAGTGCTGGCAATCATACAATATATTCATTTTCTATTTTTGAAATATATTAAGTGAATATACCTAATTTTATAGAAAGGTGATTAAACATTTATGATTATAGTGTGTATACATCGGATTTTTGTAATCGATACATAATAATATGATTGGATAAGTATCGAAAAAATAATATATAAGACATCTTAGATATACATAATGGTAATAATTGTTTTGAAAGATGGAGGTTATATGGTAATGAAGTTTAAGTCAATACGAAGTAAAATTTTATTTGGTTTTTCCATCATTCTCATAGGGATAATGGTGCAAAGTAGCTATATCATTTATTCAAATATCACCATGAATAAAGAAATGGAGAAAATGGTGAATAGGGACCTAGAGCTATCGATTCTTCAACAGCATCTAGCTAGCTCGATGTCTGTGAGAATAGGAGCTGCACGAGGCTATGTACTGACAGGTGAGCAATCTTATAAAGATACATTTAATGAATATATTCAACAATCTTTAGAAAATGAAAAGCTTGTTCGCCAGCTTATTGAGTCGGAGGAATTTGAGGACTATGCAGCAAGAGCAAAGGCTTGGCGTCAATATATTGAAAAAAATGTCTTTCCGGCTTATGAGGCTGGGAATACGGCATTAGCCATTCAAAATTTAGTGAGTCAGGAACAAGAAGTGCAAGCGATTCGGGAAGGCTTTGAGTCATTAGCAGCTAAAGGTGAAGACATTATTCGCGAGGCTGGTGACAACTTAAGAGATGATAATGCTCATGTTAATAATATAAACATTATTGTATCTATACTTGTTACAATATTGGCGATTGCTACAGCCTTCTATAGCGCCATATCCATTTCTAAACCTGTCCAACGAATTTCACAGCGCGTGAAAGTAATTGCAGAGGGTGATTTAAGCCAAGAGGCACTTGTTAATGATGCACGCGATGAGGTTGGCGAGCTTACAGAGTCAACAAATACGATGAATCTTAAAATAAAGGATATGCTACAGCAAATTCAACATGTATCGACTGAAGTGGCTACGCAAAGTGAAGAATTGCTACAGTCCTCCGTAGAGGTAAAAGCAGGGGCAGAGCAGGTAGCACTGACGATGAATGATATTGCAGAGGGCACGGAAGTACAGGCAAGCAATGCAAGTGATTTATCACATTTAATGAGTGATTTTGTGAAGCGTATGAATGAGGCTAGTCAAAATGGGCAGCATGTTGAAAGTGATGCGAATCAGGTGCTAACATTAACGGATTCAGGTCAAACATTAATTAAAGCATCGACAGATCAAATGTTAAAGATTGATAATATTGTTCATCAGGTGGTTGAGCGAGTGGAGGGCTTAAACCATAAATCACAGGATATTTCCAAGCTTGTTGTGGTGATTAATGATATTGCTAAGCAAACGAATTTATTGGCACTCAATGCAGCAATTGAAGCGGCACGTGCAGGGGAGCAAGGACAGGGCTTTGCTGTTGTGGCGGAAGAGGTACGCAAATTGGCAGAGCAGGTTTCAGTATCAGTTGTTGATATTGAGCATATTGTAGAGGAAATTGTGGTGGAAACCAATGATGTGACCAACGCCTTACAATCAAGCTATAAGGAAGTGCAGCAAGGCTCAGAGCAAATTTCTTTAATGAATCAAACCTTTGTTGAAATTGGGACGGCTGTCAATGCGATGGCACATAATATTGCAAATGTGTCGCAAAACCTTGACCAGCTAGTAGAAAATTCTGTACGTATCGACCAAGCGATTGAAGAAATTGCTGCCATTTCAGAGGAATCGGCTGCAGGCATTGAACAAACATCTGCCACAATGCAGCAAACGTCTAGCTCGATGGAGGAAATTTCCAATAGTTCTAATCAACTGGCAAAAATGGCAGAGCAATTAAATCAGCAAGTAGGACAATTTACATTAAGGTAATATCACATAACAAGAGGACCAAAAAGATCAGGATGCCAAGGCCTTCTGGTCTTTTTGTATTAAAAAAATTTGATTATTTATTCTTCTAACAATACTTGCTAAAATAGGAGTAACAGATAGAATTCTTTTATAAAAAAATGGTAAAAACATCTAATGTTAATAGATTAAAGGAGTCAATAAATGCAGAGAAAAACAATAGGTTTAATGGCTTCAGCACTGATAATTGTTGTTTTACTTATCGTCATGCTAAAAAATAACTGGGGGCAAGAGCAAGTATCTTCTTCTATGGTAGAGTTAGCAGATGGTACAGCACAGCTTGATTTTACCACCGTGTTAACGCCATTGAACCAACCTGCAACAACCTTTGAAACGTATAAGGGAAAAGTGCTAGTGGTCAATTTTTGGGCATCATGGTGTGGGCCCTGTCAACAAGAAGCCCCTGCATTAAACGACTTTTATCAGCAAAAACCGCAGCAAGTGGAGCTATTAGCCATCAACGCCACCAAGTATGATAGCTATGAACAAGCAGTCACATTTCAGGAAAACCATCAATTAGCATTCCCTATCTTTTTAGATAAAGAAGGAACGCTTCAGCAAGCATTTCAAGTGCTCGGATACCCAACAACCTTTATTTTTGATATGGAAGGAATTTTACAGTATACGATTAAAGGCGAAATTAATCAACAGGAATTAAATAAGCTAGTAGCAACTATCAATAGTTAGACGAGTTGAAACCTTTTATAGAGAAACTGCGTAAAATAGTAAACTTATTACAGGTATTATTCCACCAGTAAATGGATAAGATATTAGATATTTCAAAGAGATATAGTGCTATATTTTACATATACAGCAAGCGTGTTGATGATCTAAATATTGGCTATTCATTTGCGTGTTGTTAGAAGGAAAACGCTTTGTCTAAAGCATTCTCTCGTTGATTGGCGTGAAAGGTGGCGACTCTAGCGGAAAAAGTGCGAGCTGAAAATCCATTTATTTCGGCATTTGCCGAAATAAATGAGTTGAAGCCGCACCCGCAGAAAGCGTCCACCTGTAACAGAAATCAACGAATTCTAAGCAATTCTCTGTAAAATAAAGGTTAATCAACACGCCTGCATATACAGTTATGTAAAGGAGATAAATATTATCGTGCCTATTTATTATAAAAACCAACTTTATCAACAGTTCTCGGAGGAAGTTTTTCATATAGAAGCAAGTATCGAAACCTACATTAAGGATTCTTTTCAACATATTAATGCAGATGAATTACATCAGTTAATGGAGATGCTAAAAAGTATTAAACGCCTTAAAACCGTCCATGCTTTAACTGTAGCTAAATAAGCATTATCAAAAGATCAAGTCAGTATTCCTTGCTGGCTCGATCTTTTTTTGTAGAGAATTTGTAGAGGTCTACGTGTTAGAATCTAATGATGGTATTAGTCAGGGAGGTGAAAATAGTAAAAGGTACATCCATATTAACCCTTTTACATGATCTTTCATGAACACAAAAAAGATTATTATGATTATCGTGCTATTTATTGTATCGCTCACAGCTTTACGTCTATTATGGCTTGAATTATTTAAGCAGCCAGAGCAGCTCTATGCCGAAAAAGGTCAACTAGATGTACGAGATTTCGACTTCCAAGATAGCACGCTCACATTGGATGGTGAGTGGTTATTTTATCCATCTCAATGGTTAATGGATAAAGAGCAGCCAGCACAGCCTATGAATATCAAAATTCCGGGTGGCTGGGATACGGCCTTTCCAGAGCATGAGCGGAGTCCTTATGGCTACGGCTCTTATCGACTTACACTACTCGTCGATCCAGCAGAAACAACTACATATAGTATTAGAGTACCAAGCGTTCGTAGTGCATCTGAAATTTATGTGAATGGACGATTACTGAAGAAATCAGGTGAGATAGGTAAAAATCTTGCAGAAACAGTCGCAGAAAATGTACCATTTACCGTTTCTTTTGAGGCACAGGGACAAAGCGAAATTGAGATCGTTATCCAAGCAGCTAACTTTCACGACCCTCGTATGGGTGGTATTGTGCGTTCCATTAAATTTGGGCAAGAGGATGTTATTTACCGTGAAACATTGCTGTCTATTGTGATGCAGCTACTCGTTGCTATTGTTTTACTGATTCATGCTGGCTATGCAATCATTCTGTATTTGGTTGGCAGCAAGGATAAACGTTTACTCTATTTTTCACTATTAATGGTTAGTATGATGTTTTATTATTTGCTGAGTAATGAAGACAAGCTGTTGACCTTTTGGTTTTCCATTAATTATGAATGGAGCTTTATACTTGTTCATCTTACGGCTATTAGCATGGGCTACTCAATGCTTCGATGTATTGACCAGTGGCTACCACCACATTTCAAGCCGTATAAAAAAGCCTTTGCGATTATTTGTGCTATAGCTGTGTTGGTGGCGATTCTATTGCCAACCTATTATCTTATTACCATACAAATTATATATATTCTTATTTTTGCTATTGCTATTATGATGACAATGATGATTGTACTAAGCAACTCCATAAAGGATATTCGAAACAATATTTTTGTTTTACTCGCCATCATCGCATTTATGAATAGTATAATTTGGGCTGGTCTGTTGATGATTATGGGAAATAAGGTGGTCTTTTATCCCTTTGACTTGATTATTACCATTGCTTGTTTAGCGATTGTCTGGTTTCAAGGTTTTGCAAAGGTGCATGCCGATACAAAAGCCTTTGCCTTACAACTGCAAAAAGCTGATAAACAAAAGGATGAATTTTTGGCGAGCACCTCACATGAATTACGCAACCCGCTTCATAGCATTATTAATATTTCAAGAGCGGTATTGGAGCGTGAAACACATGCATTGAGCAATGCCAGTGTGAATGATTTAGAAACGGTATTATCTGTAGGCAAGCGAATGTCCCTGCTATTAGATGATTTGCTGGATGTTAGGAGCTTGCAGGAAAATACACAAAAATTACAGCTCGGAAATGTTTCGATTCATACAGTTGTATCAGGTGTACTAGAGATGCTGCGTTATACAGTGGAAGGGAAGCCTGTGCAATTTATTCATCGAATTCCAGCCGATTTTCAGCAAGTATGGGCGGATGAAAACCGTGTAACGCAAATTGTGTTGAATTTAGTGCATAATGCGGTGAAATTTACGAATGAGGGCTATGTTAGTATTTCAGGCTATACGAAAGATGGGATGGCAAAAATTGTAGTGGAGGATACAGGCATTGGGATGGATCGAGAAACAATGCAGCGTATCTTTAAGCCATATGAGCAAGGAGCAGCAGGTAAAAATATTGTTGAAGGTGGCTTTGGGCTAGGACTAAGTGTTAGTAAGCGATTAATTGAGCTGCAAGGTGGGACATTGGAAGTACAGTCTGTGTTAGGCAAAGGGTCCACCTTTACGTTTACATTGCCATTGTCTAATGACATACAGGACGATGTAGTGACACAAAGCAACAATTACAAACAGGAAGATATGCAAATAAAGTCATCTATAATGGCTACTGGCATTGTAGATTGGAGCCGACCTCGTATTTTAGTGGTGGATGATGAGCCGATTAACCTAAGAGTGATTGAAACCATTTTAACGAATGATAAGTATGATGTTGTCACGGTGACAAGCGGTATCAAGGCTTTGGAATGCATTCAATCACAAGAATGGGATTTAGTCATTTCAGATGTGATGATGCCAAAAATGTCTGGCTATGAATTGGTACGGCTGATTCGCAAGCAATTCTCACTCACCGATTTGCCTGTATTATTGCTGACAGCACGTAGTCAGCCTCAGTATATTGAAAAGGGCTTTTTAGCAGGGGCGAATGATTATGTGATTAAGCCCGTAGATGCTTTAGAGTTAAAATCTCGTGCAGAGGCATTGACAAAGGTAAAACGCTCTGTGCAGGAGCGCCATCGTATGGAGGCTGCTTGGCTTCAGGCACAAATTGAACCGCACTTTTTATTTAATACATTAAATGCCCTTTTAACATTAAGTGAAACGGATAGTGCGCGAACAAGTAAATTAGTAGAGGCATTAAGCGATTTTTTAAGAGAATCTTATAATTTCCAAAACGTTGAAGCTCTTGTGCCGTTAGAAAATGAATTGCGATTAATTCAAGCCTATCTCTATATTCAGCAGGAACGCTTTGGCAACCGCATTCAAGTAGTATGGGAGATAGATGCACAGCAAGATATACTTATTCCACCGCTGATTATACAGCCTATCGTGGAAAATGCGTTGGAGCATGGTATTTTAAAACGTGCAGAGGGTGGAACAGTTCGTATTTGCGTGATGAGTCATGATGACCAGTTGGACATCTCGGTTTCGGATGATGGTGTTGGTATGAATGAACAAAAAGTAGCACAACTATTGCAACGAACAACGCATAAATCCAAAAGCATTGGCTTATTAAATACGCACCTTCGCTTGCAGCAGCATTACGGGCAAGGTCTGCAAATTTCAAGTAAGCCAAACCAAGGAACCACTGTATCATTTATGGTCTTGGCAAAGAAAGCGACATAAAGCGCGCCATCCAAAGAGAATAGGCATTATACTTCGCGTATAATGCCTATTTTTGTTTATTTACTTCATCTATATAGCGATATAAAGTGGATTTACTAATGCCTGTTTGATTTTTAATATCGAGCAATGAATAGTTCTTGCTTTGATACATCTCCAACGCTTGGCGTAAATACTTATCAGATTTTTTCGGGCGTCCAATGGTTTTGCCAGCTTTTTTTGCCTCAGCAAGCCCAAATGTTGTGGCATGGCTTTTAAATTGTGTTTGTAAATGGGCAAAAAATAGTGCGTTATCTAATAAGGACATCGGCATCTGTGTGGTATTAGTCATTTGCTCCTGCCGAAAGGTAATGGTTACATGATCCTTTGCTAAAATATGCAAGACATCCACTAATTGATGTAAGGAGTCGGCAAGCACCATGATATTTTCAACAATAATTTCATCCCCAGCCTGTATCACCATTAATAATTCCTCTAAGGCATGACGTTTTTTAGCATAAGGGTGTGCCTCCACAAATAATTGCTCAACCTGTATATCCAGTAGTTGCTGTTCACCTAATTCATCGCCAATAATCGGGCGCTTATAGCCATAAATCATTATTTTTCCTCCCAAAACCATTCCTTTTTGGGAATGATTATGCTATGCTACTTGTTGTCGTTCCAAAAAGGTATCTTTTGGTACGATTACTTATACTATAACTAAGGGAGTTTATTTATGCAAACATTAAAAGAACAATGGTTTGGCAATGTTCGCGCAGATATATTATCAGGAATTGTTGTGGCTCTCGCACTAATTCCTGAAGCTATTGCCTTTTCAATTATTGCAGGCGTTGACCCAATGGTTGGACTCTATGCCTCATTTTGTATTGCAACGATTATTGCCTTTGTCGGAGGGCGACCAGCGATGATTTCCGCTGCTACGGGAGCGATGGCATTGGTCATGACAAGCCTTGTTAAGGAGCATGGGCTGCAATATTTACTGGCAGCTACAATTTTAACAGGCGTATTGCAGTTGCTATTTGGCGTATTAGGTATTGCCAAGCTTATGCGCTTTGTGCCAAATGCTGTCATGATTGGCTTTGTCAATGCATTGGCGATTTTAATTTTTATGGCACAGGTTCCGCATTTTTTCAAGGAGGGGCTTTGGACATATCTATTTATCGCAATTACCTTGCTTATTGTGTATATTGTGCCTCGATTTTTTAAGGCAATTCCTGCACCGTTAATTGCAATTGTTGTGTTAACGATTGTAGCCTTTACAACAGAGGTAGATTTAAAAACAATTGGTGACTTAGGTGCAATTGAACGTGCATTGCCTACATTTTTTATACCGAATGTGCCATTTACCCTTGAAACCTTGCTAATTATTTTGCCCTATTCCTTAGCTTTATCTATTGTTGGGCTATTAGAGTCATTATTAACGGCTCAAATTGTCGATGACATGACTAGCACAAAAAGCGATAAAAATCGTGAAGCACGTGGACAGGGCATTGCCAATGTAATCAATGGCTTTTTCGGTGGAATGGCTGGCTGTGCCATGATTGGTCAATCGGTGATTAATGTAAAATCAGGTGGGCGAGGACGTCTATCAACATTGGTGGCAGGCGTATTTTTAATGTTTTTAATTATTGTGCTGGGTGATCTAGTGGTGGATATTCCAATGCCTGTGCTTGTTGGGATTATGATTATGGTAAGTATTGGCACATTTGATTGGGGCTCTTTCCGTTATATTGCCACGGCTCCCCGCACGGATGCCTTTGTCATGATTGCCACCGTGTTAATTGTTATCTATACCGATAATTTAGCGATTGGCGTTGTCATTGGTGTGATTGTCAGTGCATTATTTTTTGTAGCAAAAATATCAAAGGTGACGATTCAGCAAGTAGGCACAACCTATATTATTGAGGGACCATTATTTTTTGCCTCTACGAAAAGCTTTATACAAGCATTTGACCAGATTGAAGCGTCTAGCATTACGATTGATTTATCTAGCAGCCATTTATGGGATGAATCAGCAGTAGGAGCGCTTGTTAAAGTGCGTCAGCGTTTAGCGGCACAGCATATTCATGTAGAGATAATTGGCTTAAATCCTGCAAGCCAAGCGTTATACAGTCAATTAAGTGGGTTAAATTAGGAGGGATGCTATGTATTCGCATATTTTAGTAGCAGTGGATGGCTCTGATAATGCATTCCGTGCAGCACAGGAAGCCATGAAAATCGCCAAGCTGTCAAAGAGTACCATGGTGGATATTGTTTATGTGGTTAATGTAGAAAAAGTAAAAAATGAATTATTACGAGCTGGCTCTCCTGAAACAATGGAGCTGGCACGTCAGCGTAAAATTGCCCCCGTGGAGCAAGCATTAAGAGCAGCACAAATTCCTTATCAAACAACGATTTTAAAAGGAGAACCGGGGTCAGAAATTGTGCGCTATGCCAATGAGAAGCAAGTGGATTTAGTTGTTATCGGCAGCCGTGGCTTAAACAGCTTTCAAGAAATGGTGCTCGGCAGCGTCAGCCATAAAGTAATGAAACGTGTGCAATGCCCTGCTTTGATTGTGAAGTAGGAGGATAGAACCGTAAAAGTGACGGATAGAGAGGCTGCTTTGACGGATAGAACAGCTTCAGTGACGGATAGCCCTGTAAAACCAAGGAAGAGCAAATTTTGACCTATCATCAAAATTTGCTCTTTTTAATTGACTTATTTCGTTGTAAAGCCGTTGTTTGTGGCATTGTCGAGAATTTGCTGGATCGCCTTCAGCTCTTTTTCCGTAAATACATACCAAACATTCTTGTTGAAATCGTGGAGAAGGAATGTTGGATACGGTGCCAATTCCTCAGCAGGGAATGATTGATTTAATTCATAGATGTCATACTGCTCCACACTAGTATTGTCTTGGTTTAAAAAGTCATACTGTGCAAGCTTCGTATAAGAGCCAACTGTTTCTAAATTAAAGCGCCAATAGTAGTCTTTAGGAGCCTCTACTTGTTCACCCTTTTGCTCTTGAAGCACTTTATAAATGGCTTGGTGATAAGCATGTCCTTTAATGAACTGCATCTCTCCACCCTTTGCCATGTTGTATTCATAGCGAAGCGTTTTGATTTGCTCGTTGTCAAGCAGCAATGGTGTTGATGTGATGCTGATGCTCCCTTGACTGTACTCTACCTGACTGCCAAATGTTTCCGCAATAAAGCGAAGTGGTACAAAGGTACGGTTGCTTTTTACATATGGCTGCACATCTAATTGTTCCACATTGCCATTTTTAATGACTGTCTTGTTTTTTACATTTAAAATAACGGTTGCCTCATCCGTTGAAAGGGTAATTTGGGCATCCTTCCATTGTACTTGTGCGCCTAAATTTTCACTAATCACGCGCAAAGGCACCATTGTTCGATTATTTTTGATTTCGGGTGCTACATCGGATTTTACGACAACCTGATCAATTTGAACATGCGTTGTCGCGGCATCAGCGGGGGAAGCCATCAAAAATATAGATGCTACAATAATCCCCGTGAAAAACTTCTTCATTGCAAAAAAACCTCCTTTAATTCAAAACACATACTAACCTCGCAATTTTACCATAATATTCTTTGGTATATACGAAAAATTTTGCTATTTTTATAAATTTAAAGTGACGGATAGCGCTCCTCCCTAGACGGATAGAACCTTAAGCTACTGTATTACTAATAACTGTGCTAAAGCCGTTGTTTATAGCATTATGAATAAGTTGATCGATTGCATCCATGCCTTTTTCTGTGAATATATGCCATTTATCTGCTGTTACATCATGCAGTAATACGGTAGGGTAGCCCTCTAATAGTTCAATAGGGAACCCTCGATTTAACAAATATATATCAAACTGCTGAACATTTTGACCATCAACGCCTCTAAAATTATATTGACCCTGTTTGGAATAGGAACCGAGTTGATCCGTATTTGGCTGCCAAGAATAGTGAGCAGGTGCTTCTACTTGAGTGCCTCTTTGTACTTGGAAGATGCTAGAAAGCTCTTTAACATAGGCATTGCCTTGAATATCCTGTACAACGCCGCCCATTGTCATATGGTATTCATAACGAAGGGCTTGAATTTTTATATTGTTAAGCAACAAGGGCTCGTTTGTAATGCTAACAATGCCATTGCTATAATGAACTTGACTGCCAAATGTTTCAGCGATAAAACGAAGAGGTACAAAGGTACGGTTATTTTTTATATATGGTTGCACATCTAACTGTGCTGTTTGACCATTTTTGATAATGGTATGACTGTTAGGCTGTAATTGAATGACTGTCTTATCCGATGTAAGGATGATTTTTGCGTCTTGCCAGTGAACTTGTGCGCCTAGGTTTTCACTAATTACGCGAAGAGGAACCATTGTGCGATTATTTGTCATTTCAGGTGCTACATCCGATTTGACTAACACATGATCAATTTTGATTTGAATAGCTGCGGCATCGGCGGGAGATGCCCACAATAGCAGCATGCATACTGTAAAAATACCTATGAATGGTTTTTTCATTGCGTTAAACCTCCTTTTTAAAAATTATACTATAAAGGGATGATATTGGATGGTAATTGTTTATGATAAAGCAAAATATCATATTGAAGGTGATTTTCCAGCTAATTTAGCGATCAAGCAAGCATATGTACATACAGGGATGTTTGTGGGCTGGCTAATAGATAACCAGCTATATAGTGAAGAATTAGAGGAAGACGGTTGGGAAGAAATTGTTCATTTTCAAGCAAGGCGCTTAACAGGCACTGAGCTTTATCAGGCATGGGATGGTGTTTTAACGGATGATATGCTAAATCGTGAGGGAAATGCATTTGCTGCGAGTTACTTTGATTTTGAACAAGGCTGTTATTTGCAAGATTACGAGGAAACATTTGCTAGCTATGATTCCCTGTATGCTGTAGAGGATACATGGGAAAATTATTGGACATTAAAGGCAGTGATTGATCAGCGCTATCAGGAATGGCAGCACAGCAAATAAAAGCAAAAATCCGCGGATTTTTGCTTTTTATTTACTTTGTGTTTGCAATGCTAAGCGGACGCCTAAGCCAATATAGACAAAGCCCACTGTTTTTTCGAGCCATTTGGAGCTACCGCTTGTTTTTGTAAACATTTTTTCACCAATAAAGCTAGTCATAATTGCTAGTAAAATGGTATATAATGCGCTCATCACAACAAATGTAATGCCTAATGTAAGCAACTGTGTAGTAATGGATTGTCCATTTGGCTGGACAAACTGCGGTAAAAAGGCAAGGAAAAAGAGCGCTGTTTTAGGATTTAAAATTTCTGCTAAAAAGCCTTGGCGGAAGGAGGTGCTTGTTGCGCTTTGTTCGACAGTGGGCTTTTCGAGCTTTTTCGGTTTTGTAAGAAGCATTTGAATGCCTAAATAAACAAGGTACGCAACCCCGATATATTTGACAACTTCAAATGCTGTCGCTGATTTCATTAAAATAGCGGATAGCCCTAGAACAGCCGCTAATGTATGCACAAAATCGCCAAGTCCAATCCCTAAAGCGGTATAAATGCCATTCATTTTACCACCTTTTAATGTTTGGGTAACAGTAATAATGACCGCAGGACCCGGAATTAAAAATAATAAAAGAACAATTGCCATAAACGATAACATACGTAACCATCCTATTCTAATTATCTTGGTGGAATGCCTCAAATATTATAGTATAATAGTGAGGGCTCTGTCGATAAAAAATAAGAGGGTATAACCAACCTTTATGTGTTCATATATTATAAGGAAATGATCGTGAAAGGATGGGGAGGCTTGATTACTAGCATAGACAACGAACATAAATTGCTACGACCTGAGCAAGCATTGGATAAAGATTTCTGTGATCAATTTATTAAAAAAATGCATAAAAATATTTTGGATAAAAAGCTTCACCATGATGTGTATACGTCTTATTTTGTGATTTTACAGCAGCGCTATACCGTAAAGGAGCTAGATTATATTGTTGGTCGCCTGAAGCAGCAAGCTAATGAATTGCTGCGCTTAAAGCCTATGTTTATTTTATTAAGCGGTATGATTTTAGCTATCTTTACCCTGCTTGCTGCTGTGATGAGTATGCTGATTGTTGAGATTTCACTGCTACAAATAGTGGCATTGGCTGTTGTTAGCTTAAGCATCGCCATTCTTGCCATTTCCTATAAAATCGAAAAAGAATATAAAAGAGCGCAGGCTGTCATTAATTTACTAACCTATTATAGGACCATTGAACAGGCCACGAAAATGTAGGCATTTTTTTAGTAAATCTTCAAATAATAAAGGACAACAATTATTTGGGGATGTGAAACTGTGAAAAAATTTCTGCTGTTTTTCTTGCCGATCTGTTTAATGGTGACATTGTTTTCTTATCATAAAGCTAGCTCTTCTGAAAATAAAGGAAGAAAGTATTATGAGGAAGCGGGGCAAATTTTATGGGAAATCCAAACAAATGAAAAAATTATTGCCTTGACCTTTGATGATGGACCACATCGTACCTATACCCCAGCGATTCTTGATTTACTGCAAAAGTATCATGCGAAAGCGACCTTTTTTATTGTAGGTCAACATGCACAAAAAAATCCTGAAGTAATTACCCGTATGTATGATGAAGGGCATGAATTAGCCAATCATACCTTTACACATCCTTTAAAAACAACTGTACCCCATTTAATGAAGGAAATTAAGCAAACAGATGAAGTCATTGCTGAAATTAGTGGCTATCAACCAACATTGTTTCGACCAGTTGAAGGCTATTATACAGATGCGATGATTGAGGCCATTACAAAAGAGGGCTATCAAGTAATAATGTGGTCATGGCATTTAGATACACTTGATTGGAAAAGCCCGGGTGTACAGCGAATTGTGCAAACAGTGCTACAAGGTGTAAAGGCTGGTAATATTGTCCTGTTTCATGATGGTGGCGGCAATCGAACGCAAACGGTGCAGGCGCTGGCACAAATTTTGCCAGAGCTAGCAAAGCAGGGCTATCAATTTGTGACGGTTTCGGAATTGCTGGAGATACAAAATACCCATAAAAAAGTGAAGAAGCAATAATGGTGTTGAAGGCATCCTCCTTCAACACTATTTTTTATTGGCAACTTTTAGTCAGCGTTATACGTTCTATAATAGATAGATTGATATTTTAGTTGACTGCTACTAGGAAACGGGTAAAATAAAAAGGCAGTACCATTATATGCCTATGTTTGAGTGGAAGTGTGATAAGACAAGGTCTGTCATGAAATTGTGACAGTCTTTTCTTTTCGTCTTCTAGATAACCTGTTAAGATGGTAGTAGTGTGACAACAAGTTAGTGTAAATGAGAGTGGTGACAATCAAGATGGATGAACAGAAAAAAGATAGTACAGAGCAACAGCAAGAGCCAACACAGGTTGATGTAAAACCAGCGGGGCAATTTATACAATTAAAGCCGTTTAAATTTATTATGCTGATGTTCTTTACAATTCTGATTACCGCAGGGTTAACGATTTTTGCGTTAACATTTGGTGATAAAAAAGTAGTAGAAGTAAAGGTTCCTGTTGAACGTGCGGAATTTACCAAATTATATGAAGCATTTGATTTACTAAAAAATAAATACTATCAAGATATTGATGATGAAAAAGTCGTTGACGGTGCGATTAATGGAATGTTTGATGCACTAGGCGATCCGTACTCTGATTTTATGGTGAAGGAAGAAGCAGATCAATTTAACACAGGCTTATCCTCTAGCTTCCAAGGAATTGGTGCGGAAATTCAAGAGCGTAATGGCTTTATTACAGTTGTGTCACCTATTAAAAATTCTCCTGCTGAAAAGGCAGGCTTACTACCAAAAGATATTATCTTAACGGTGGATGGCAAAAGCATTCAAGGCTTAAGTGCAACAGAAGCCGTGGCACTTATTCGCGGGGAAAAGGGCACACCTGTAAAATTAACGGTGAAACGCGGAGAAAATACAGAGCCAATTCAAATGACGATTATTCGTGACGATATTCCAGTAGAAACTGTTTATGGTGAACTGCTTGACGGCAATATTGCCCATATCCAAATTACATCATTTAGTGAGGATACAGCAAAAGAGCTTGAAACAATGCTGGCGGAGTATGAAGGAAAAGGCATGAAGGGCATTGTGTTAGATTTACGTCAAAACCCTGGTGGCTACTTAAATGCAGCTGAGGATATTTCGAATTTATTTGTACCAGAAGGCAAAGCAATTGTTCAGGTACAAGAAAAAGGAGAAGAGCCTCAAGTGGTCAATGCAACTGGTGGGAAAAAATATAACCTACCAGTAACCGTTCTTGTGGATGGTGGTAGTGCTTCTGCCTCTGAAATTTTAGCAGGTGCGTTAAAGGAATCTGTTGGAGCAAAAGTTGTTGGAGAAACATCCTTTGGTAAAGGAACTGTCCAAAATGTAACACCATTAAGAGATGGCTCGAATTTGAAGTTTACAACAGGTAAATGGTTAACACCAAATGGCAACTGGATTAATGAAAAAGGAATTGAGCCTGATGTCAAAGTGGCGTATCCATCCTATGCTTCCTTACCATACTTAAATGCTTCTTTAGAGATGAAGGAAGGTATGCAGTCCGAATCCATCAAGGCAGCAGAGGAAATGCTGCAGGTGCTAGGGTACGAGCCTGGTGAAGTAGATGGCGTGTTTGATAACCAAACAGAGCAGGCTGTCGAGCAATTACAGGCAGCAAATAACCTTGAACAAACAGGAATTTTAACAGGAAATACAACGTATGCATTAATGGATGCTTTACGTGCAAAAATTAAAGCAGATGACCCTCAGCTATTAAAAGCAAAAGAGCTGCTTTTAGAAACAGCAGAAAAGGCTGAGGAAACTACAAATTAAACCGTACAGCTGTCGCAATCGTCGTCTTTCACGGCATCTGCGACAGCTTTTTTTATTGGAGGATGATGGAGATGAAGGACGTATATTTATTTAGTGGCTTTTTAGGCAGTGGTAAAACATCACTGCTAACGGATGTAATTCGTCAGCTGAAGGACAAGCATTTAAAGCCTGCTGTAATCATGAATGAGCTTGGCAAGCTGCCATTTGACTCACAGGCAGTCGATAAGGATATTCCGCTAAAAGAAATGCTAGAGGGCTGTATTTGCTGCTCAGGCGCTGAAAAAACAGAGGCACAAATTCAATCACTGCTATTCGATAGCAAATTTGATGTTTTAATTATCGAAACAACGGGTGCTGCCCATCCTGTAGAAGCATTAGATGCTGTTTATTCGCCGCTTTTTGCCGATCAATTAAATGTAAAAGGAATTGTGACCGTCGTGGATACAAAGCTGTGGCTGCATCGCGATACGCTGACACCACAAGTACGCTCATTGTTTATGGAACAAATCCGTCATGCCCATTTATTAGTAGCAAATAAAACGGATTTATTAACAGAGGCAGAGCAAGGGCAAGCGATTTACGAGCTACAGGGCTTAAATCCACATGCCTTTATTTTGCAAACAACGAATGGGCGTGTACCGTTGCATTTATTAGAAGGCTTAAAGGCAACAGCACAGGTCGATAAACAAAATATTGTGCAAGCCCCAATAAGCACGCTACAGCTTGGCTCTCGTTTAGTTGACTTTACAAGCATGGAATTTACACAGGAGCAGTTTGAGGATTGGGTGCGCTCATTGCCTGATACGGTTTATCGAATGAAGGGCTATGTGCCGATTCAGGGCATTCAGCAACCAATGTTATTCCAATACGCATATGGTATGGTGCGATGGCTGCCTGAATATATAAAAATGCCAGCGAAGCTTGTAATCATTGGTGAAAATATAAGCGATATACCTGTTATTGGCTTTAATTGAAGAAATACCTAATCTGCGTATGTACATTTACGCAGATTTTTTTATATTTATGTAATATAAATGTAACATAACTGTAATATTAGCGCGATATAGATGAATAAAATATGCATTTTATCATAAGCTATTTGCTAGTTTAGGAGAGGTGTCAACACTCTTTTAAACGTAAGTATTTCATAGATTGGTGAAACCTGCTAAAAAATAGGGCGGAAAAATCCCTTTATTGCGCGTCTGGCTTTACGAGCTGGTGTAGCTGGTAGATGTTGGTGAGATTTTAAAGGAAATTATCCTTTACGATTAGTGGCAGAGAAGGAGGAATTGCAAACATGAAAAAAACACTTACTGCAATTTGTGCAACATTTCTTTTAGCAGCTCCAATTCAATTCGCATCAGCTGCTGCCAATACATCAGAGGAGAATTCCGTACAGCCATCAACAAACTGCAACGTTTACAATTATAAATGGTCTAATCATCATAAATGGTCGGTGAAACAGCCACAGCCAACGACACCATCTAAAGAGGTGTCAAATCCAGCTCAGCCACAACCAACACCGCCAGCAACATCTACACCATCAACAGATGTCAATGCATTTGAGCAAGAGGTTGTCACATTAACAAATGCTGAGCGTACAAAAGCTGGTTTAGCGCCACTTCAAACAGATGCACCATTGATGGCAGCAGCTCGTGAAAAATCACAAGATATGCAAAAAAATAAGTATTTCTCTCATACAAGCCCAACATTTGGTTCACCATTTGATCGTATGAAAGCTTTAGGCATTAAGTATAAAGCTGCTGGTGAAAACATTGCCCAAGGTCAACGTTCACCGCAAGAAGTCGTACAAGCGTGGATGGACTCACCGGGTCACCGTGCTAATATTTTAAATGCGAAATTTACACATATCGGTGTCGGCTACGTGCAATCAGGCAACTACTGGACACAACAATTTATTCAAAAATAATCATATCCTTGTGGAGGATGCCTCGCTTATTGAGCGGGGCATCTTTTTATGGCTATCCGTCAAAATAGGGGCTCAATCCGTCACTTAGAACGTTCTATCCGTCACTTTCACAAATCTATCCATCTACCCTCGCAGAAAAAATAGAAAATAGTAGTTTTTAATCGCTATTTTTGGGGAATTACTAAATTAGTAGTGGGTAAAAAGTACGGAGGGGTGAGAGGGATGAAAAAGCCGAATCGATTAAAGCAGTTTTTTTCAAAAGAAGTGGTGGCACAGCCAGTGGCAGTAGAGGCGGTGCAGGATTCTCAGTTATTTGCGTATGCCTTATCCTTTGCAAAATACCATCCTGATATGATGATTGTCTTTGCGGCAGACGGTGAAATTATTTATGTCAATCAAGAGGCACTCTATCAACTTTTACAATACGAGCCAAACCATGCTGAAGACTTTAAGCAAATTTTTACAGCAGCAGATTATAAGCGTTTAAAACGAGCATTTAATCAAACATTACGGGGGAAATCAACAAAGCTTGATATTGAAAGCCTTCAGCATCAAGGGCATAATCTTAGCCTGATCCTAACATTTATTCCGATTAAAAATGAGGAGGGACAAGCAGAGGGAATTTATTTAATTGTGGAGGATATATCGACCTATGCAGCAATGAAGCATCAGCTACTGCTACATGAAAAGCACTTAAACTATGCGCAGCAAATTGCCGCGGTTGGTAGCTGGGAGTATTTTATCCAGCATGATAAGCTGTATTGCTCAGATCATTTTTATCATATTTTCGGCTTTGAGCGTTCGGAAAATGTGAGCATTGACCAGCCATTTCAACTAATTCATCCAGAGGATTATGAAAGAACCTATCAGGCATTTGAGGCTGCTTGCAAGGGCATGAATTTTGACAGTGAATTTCGCATTTATCATGGTCAAACAAATGAATTGTGCTATTTACAGGCTGCCGCAGAAATAATTTGGAAGGATCATCAGCCATTTAAAATGATTGGTGTTGTCAAAGATCATACATCCTTTAAGCTAATGGAGCAAACGCTGAATGATACACTTGCAAACTATCACGATATTTTTAACAACCTAGATGCAGGCGTTTGGATGAGGGATTCTATTCGTGGGAATATGCTTTTTGCGTCAAAAGGACTAGAGGGCATTTTAGGTATTCCATTAGAGCAGCTTTATAAAGATTCAGAAGCATGGCTTAATCTGATTCATCCTGCCCATCGTGAGGAGGTATTAGCGTATACAGACCATCTCGCATTAGGGGAAAGCTATCAAGTGATTTACCGAATTATCACAGGCGATCAACAAATCAAATGGCTGCTGGAGCAAATTGTGCCACGATTGGATCAGCAGGGGGATGTTAATCATATTTTTGGCTTAGTAACAGATATTACAGCGGAAATTGAGCGTGAGGAGCGGCTAAATTATTTAGTGTACTATGATGAGCTGACAGGCTTGCCGAATCAGCTAAGCCTCTATAGTAAGCTGGATGCTTTATGTACAACAAGTGAGCCATTTGCGCTTTTATATCTATCCATTAACCGCTTCCATATCGTACACCATGGACTAGGTATTCACATCGGCGATGAGCTGCTACGTGTTGTCACTAATTATTGTGCAACAGTATTGGACGATCATAGCTATATAGCGCGACTAGACCATCAGCATTTTGTGATTATTGTTAAAAAATATAGTAATAAACAAAAAATCTATGCGCTTGCCAATCGTTTATTAAAATTCTTTCATTCAGCCCTTACCGTGAAGGATTATCAGCTTCATGTATCGGCAAATATTGGGATTGTTTTTTATCCAGAGGACGGTTTAACGAGAACGATTTTATTGGAAAATGGTTATGCGGCTTTATGCTATGCACAGCAGCAAGGACGCAATAATTTTTATATACATGCCGTGACAGGGGATATTACCTCCTATAAGCAATCTGTGCTCAATCGAGATATGCGACAGGCTTTGCTTAATGAGGAGTTTGAGCTTTATTTTCAGCCGTTGGTGGAGCCGCAAAAAGGTATTATTTATGGAGCAGAGGCATTAATTCGCTGGCATCATAAAGAATGGGGGCTTGTATCACCAGGTGAGTTTATTCCGTTAGCGGAAGAAAATCATATGATTCATATTATTACAGATTGGGTCATTAAAAAGGTATGCACATTATTGCAAGAGTGGAAGCAGCAGGGCTATGTATTACGTACCATTAGCATCAATATTTCACCTATTCACCTAGTGAAAAAAGGGTTTGTGAAATTTGTGCAGGAGCAAATCCAAACACATGGAATAAAGGCAGACTATTTGGAGTTTGTTGTATCAGAAAGTGCGATGCTCAAAAATAGTAAAAGTGTACGCAATGTGCTGCAGGAGCTGCGAACGCTTGGTGTGAAAATTGCCATTGGTGATTTTGGCACAGGCTATTCCTCCCTCGAATCTTTACGCACATTTCGCCCAACAACGATTCATATTTATGAGGCTTTTATTCGGCAAATTCGCCATGACCATCCGATCGAAAATGGGCTAATTTCTACAACCATTTATTTAACGAAAATGCTCGGCATTCAAGTAGTGGCAAAGGGTGTGGAGAGCTATGACCAATTTATTTTCTTGAAGCAGCAAGAATGCAGCTATATCCAAGGCGACATTTACACAAAGGCAGTGCCTGCAAAAACATTTGCCACAATGCTAGCACGAGGCTTTTTAACACCGCAAAAAGTTAGATCGAATAAGAAGCCTGCTGTTGAACGGCGCAAGTATTATCGCTTCCGCTTTCCAGCCTATGTTCAAGGCTCTATGACGATAGTTGAAATGAATCAGCAAAAAATCAATATTGGGCGTACACCGATTTTAATCGAAAATATTAGCTTAGGTGGCATGAAAATTTGCTCATCACTTAAACTACCTATTAATCAAACCATGAAATTTCAATTTAGCTTTACGTTAATGGATCAGCCCTTCCATATCGAAGGAACATTTAGATGGACATTAGAGGAACACTATCAAATCTATTCCTATGGTGTGGCATTTCAGCTAAAGGCTGAGGATGAAGGAAAGCTAGCACCGATTATTCATCGAATGACAGCCCTGCATCATCAGCATGAAAAAATTACAGGAACACCATTTATTTATGAAGATATGGAAGCATTTTTAAAAAAAGAATAAACAAAATCGCCTGCTCCTGATAATGGAGCGAGGCGATTTTTAGCTTGTTAAGATAGCAATCGCTCGGACAGGCGCACCATCTGCATCCTGATACTTCATTGGTAACGCACAAAATGTAAAGAGGTCATAACCGATTTGTCCAAGATTCGTTAAATTTTCTACAATAATAAAATCCGTATCCGCTAACACTTTTTTATGAATGGTTAGGTTTGCATCTGTCAGGGCATCAATGCTGATGACATCAAGCCCAACACCCTTTTTCTTACTTTGAATAAGGTAGTCCGCCACTTCCTCAGTGATGGCTGGATAGTTCCCAAAATAGTGCGCTGAGCCCCAATAGCGCTCCCAGCCAGTATAAAATAATAGAAAATCTGCTTGATCGGCTCGCTCCTTGACGGGATGAATATTGTCCATTGTAATGCGCTGTCCCTCCTGTACATGCTGACAGTCAATTACCAAGCCTTTGCCTATAAATTGCTCTGCTGGAATGGCATCCAATGTTGTTCTATCGGCAAATATATGGTTAGGCGCATCCATATGTGTACCAGTGTGGGAGGTGATGGTTAGAGAGGTTTCTTTAAAGCCATCTGTTTGGTGCTGGCAAATAACATGGAATGCTGGCTGAGCTGTACCAGGGAAAACGGGCATATGCTCTGTTAGCGTATGCGTTAAGTCAATAATCTTCATAAAAATACCTCACCATGATTGATTTAAGCTGCTATTATTGTACCATTTCAAGTGCGAAAGGCTGAAATTTTCGTGCTTCATCTATATCTTTTCTTTGGCATATAGTAAAATAGAAGATTGAAAGTAGTATTCACTACGATGGCTTTTAAGGAATAGGAGAATTTATGTGAAACAACAAACAATCATTTTAACCGGTGGAGGGACAGCGGGCCATGTATCATTAAATCAAGCGATCATTCCGTCTTTACTTGAATTAGGTTATGATGTCCATTATATTGGCTCAGATGAAGGTATTGAAAAAGAATTGATTGGCGAGGCATTTCCGCATGTGCCGTTTTATGGCATTGCAAGCGGGAAGCTCCGTCGTTATTTCTCTATGAAAAATTTTACAGACCCCTTTAAAGTGTTAGCGGGCGTGATGCAAGCGTTTCGTATTATAAAAAAGGTGCAGCCGCAAGTAATCTTTTCAAAGGGTGGCTTTGTTTCGGTTCCTGTTGTCATGGCTGCTAAGCTTGCAGGTGTGCCAGTAGTCATTCATGAATCAGATGTAACACCCGGCTTGGCAAATAAAATCGCATTACCCTTTGCCTCGCATATTTTCACCATTTTTGAGGAAACATTACAGCATGTACCGCAGGACAAAGCAACATGCACAGGCTCTATTATTCGCCCAGAGCTATTTCAAGGAGATAGAGCAAGAGGGCTGGCATTGTGTGGCTTTACGACATTAAAGCCAGTGCTATTAGTAATGGGAGGAAGCTTAGGCTCTGTTGTGTTAAATGAGGCATTACGTAAAAATTTACCAGAGCTATTAAAGCAGTTTTATATTATTCATCTATGCGGCAAAGGGCATGCTGATCAAGCATTAGCTGCAATGCCCGGCTACAAGCAGTTTGAATATGTGACAACAGAGCTGCCTGATTTATTGCATGCAGCAGACTATATTGTATCGCGTGCAGGCTCTAATTCGATTTTTGAGTTTTTAGCGCTACATAAGCCGATGCTATTAGTGCCGCTTTCTGCACAAAAAAGCCGTGGCGACCAAATTTTAAATGCGAATTTATTTAAAAAACAAGGCTATGCAGAGGTGCTACAGGAAGAGGAGCTGACAAAGGAATCCTTTTTGAAATCGGTTCGTACACTAACGGAGCGTAAGGAAGATATGGTGGCAGTGATGGAGAAAACACTAAAGCCGAAAACACCCGATGAAATGGCAGCGCTTATTTTGCGCTATAAAAAATAATGATTGTCAAAATAAAAGAAGCTATATGGCAGTAACACCTATAGCTTCTTACGATTGCTTACATTGCTTGTTCTTCACCATCCTGCATTTCATGTGCAGTTGTTAGATAGAATAAATCTTTTGGAATTTTAAATAAATTAAATTGCGCTTCGCCGCTATTGACCTGTGCTAGTAATGTTGGATGACTGTCATTCGCCTCTACTACATAAGGTAGCTTTAACGCAGCGCGCTGTGATTTTATATTTTCAACTCGAATTCGAAGAAATACCGTATGGAAATGATAGTCAAAAAATAATTCATTCAAAAAAAGTAACTTGGCTTTCTGATTATAGCCTTTTCCTTGATATGGAAGCCCAATCCATGTACCTAAGAAGCCAGCACCGTCTTCAATATCATGAATACTAATCGTGCCGATTGGTTGGCCCCAGTCATCTGTAATGGTTCTGGAGATAGTAAGACCTCTTGCTTCCTCCTCAATCAGTTGTTTTGTCATAAACCAATACTCATCCGCAGATGTGGCTTTTTGACGGACAAAGGGAAATACAGAAGGGTGTGATAATAGTTCATAAAGCTCTGTGCATTCATGCAGGTCTCGATGTTTAAGCATACGAAACGCCTCCTTTACTAGGGTAGTTCAAACAATTCCTTAAAAGCATAAAGAAGAAAACTAATATTCGTACTGGAATTAAAACCCAAAGAACTAGACGTTATAACTATGATATTCCATAATCTCCCGCTGTCTTACTGATTTTACCATACCGAAAAAAAGGTAGTTTTTTAAATATAATATATCATAAAAACTGCTTAATGCAATCTTTTTGCTCGTAAAAACAAAAATTTAAGTTTAATAGTCAGTAAATTCTGATAAAACAGCGAATATTGCAGCGATCTATTATGCTTTACCCTGTTTTTGCATGTTTTAGACATTATTTTGACGAATTTATGCAAAAAAATAGTTTTTTGTCATAAATTATTAGAGAAGCATAGAGCGCTAACCGTTGAAAATCGCGTATTGCATGAAAAATACATGAATATTTTTATAGAACACTCAGCAAGGAGGCGTTTCAAACATGACTTTTCAGACGCTTCCTTCTATTGAAGTCAAGCCGTACTCCGACACATCTACTATGCTATTGTTGGCTGACTGTGCATATAATGATTCTAGTAAGGTGAATGTATTTCTTTAGTAGGATATTATTTTGTAATAATGGGGAATATAGCAAAAAATACCCTTAAAGGATTTAATTTCTCTAATTCTTGAAAGGTAATTTTTAAATTTTATGTTATAATAGTAGTATTCATTTTGAGATAAATAAGCCAAATAGTAGCATATTGATTTTGATAGCACTGGTTTTTCTGGGGGTGACAGTATGGAGTATCTTTTAAGCGAAGATTTTTTTAATGAATTATTTATCGGTAAAGATTTTGTTTTTCTGATGAAAAAGGTAGGGGACGATTATCAATATATTCGCTTAAACCAAGCAGCTCAAGAACTGTTATCAAATGAGGCAATTGGAAAAATGCTATCAAGCGTTATGTCCAGCCGCTACGCTTCAACTATTCAGAAAAGCTACCATCAAGCAATAACAGAGCGCAGTCAGGTCGACTATGTAGATTATGCATATGTGCAGTCAGAGGTTCGTAAATATGAAACTTCTGTTAGACCATTGCGCTATAAAAACGAGGATTATATTTTAGCAATTACGAAGGAAATTCAATATGATCGTAGCATTGAAGATAAATTTTTATTTATGCAGTCGATGCTTGACCACGCTTTTTTCTCAACGCTTATGCTATCAGCAGAGGGCATGATTTATGAGGCAAACGCAAGGTTTATGGAGGACTTCCAATTAAATCATGACAGCATAAAACAACAGCTACTTATTGATTTGCCGATTATTCCAAAGGATGAGGCATATAAAATTAAGCGCTATCTACAAAAGGCAGCAACGGGTAAAAATGTGAGCGAAAAGCTTATTAAACTGCATACATTAGATGGGCAGGAGCGCATGTATTTATTATCGTTATCGCCTGTGATGCAGGTTGATCATTCATTTGCCATTTTTTTGATGATGCAAGATTGCACACAAAATGCCCAACAGAAGGCAGAGCTACGCTCAAAGTCGCATGGACTGGAAGTGTTTAAGGCTGCCTTAAATTCGGCAACAGCCATTGCGTTATTAGATCATGAAGGCACGGTTATCGAAGCCAGTGAAATGTTTTTACATGCTTCTGGTTATACAGCAGAGGAATTAATCGGCCAGCCGTATGATATTATTGAGCCGCGTCATCATTCTCTTAACTTTTTACAAACGATTGCTGAGAAGCTTGAGGCAGGAGAGATGTGGCAAGGAGAGCTATGCTACCGCACCAAGTACCATGCTGATTATTGGGTGGAGGCAACGATTGTTCCGTTGAAAAATGAGTTTGGTGAGCTGGAGCAAATTTTAAGCATTAACTATAATATTACAGATAAGAAAAGAATGTTCACCGAATTAAAAAATATTGAGCGTACATTCCGATTAATTACGGAAAATACCAATGATTTAATTGTGATTACAAATGAGGATGGCATTATTATTTATGCATCACCATCGTATCGCATGTATTTAGGCTATGAAAATGTTGAATTGCAAGGGCAATTTTACAGCGATATTGTAGATGATGAAAGCAAGGCTGCATGGCAAACCTTTTTAAATAATTATACAGGTCAGACGGATGCGCGCTTTGAGCTATTATTGAAGGCAAAGGATGGCACACCGATTTGGACAGAAAGTAATGTAACCGTTGTCCATGACCCTGAGCGTGAAAAGGTATCACAAATTATGATGGTTTCTAGGGAGATTACACACCGCAAAGAACGAGAAAATGATTTGCTATACCTAGCCTACCATGATTCATTAACACAGCTACCAAATCGACGCTTTCTTCAAAAGGAGTTTCCGAAAATTTTGGCTGAGGCACAGGCTAATCAAACATGTG
Source organism: Lysinibacillus sp. NPDC098008 (assembly GCF_044760715.1). Classification (NCBI taxonomy): domain Bacteria; kingdom Bacillati; phylum Bacillota; class Bacilli; order Caryophanales; family Bacillaceae; genus Lysinibacillus; species Lysinibacillus sp. NPDC098008. The sequence goes on along the minus strand of NZ_JBIWBA010000006.1, from coordinate 493 downwards.
TGGCAATGCTCTTTATAGATGGCGATGATTTTAAAGAGGTTAATGATCGCTATGGTCATGAAACAGGGGATGCTTTTATTCAACGATTTGGTTATACATTAAGTAAAACAGTGCGTAGCCATGATTTGGTCATTCGTGTGGGTGGCGATGAGTTTATTGTCCTGTTAACAGGCTTAACAACAGAACAGGACAAAAGGCATGAGCAAATGATGCATATTATTGACCGTATTCGCCATGAGCTAGCGGAGGGCTGGGTGATTGATGACTGTCATTTCACACCAACAGCCTCGATGGGTATCGCCTATTATCCAGACCACGCTGAAACATTAGAGGCATTAATGGATTTAGCGGACCAAGCATTATATAAATCAAAGGAATCAGGCAAAAATAATCTATCTATATATAAGGTGATTAACTTTTAGACTTACACTCTTTTTCTTCGTTTTCCTGTATACTATTCTTAATAGATATGAAACGGAGAAAAATGATGCGT
>NZ_JBIWBA010000005.1:0-203831 GCF_044760715.1 Lysinibacillus sp. NPDC098008 | reverse complement strand
ACTACTACCTCTGCTTAAGTGTCTTCGTTTTTCTTCATAAAAGGAACGAAAAGAAAACAGAAAATTCAGTTAAAATTTATGCGACGCTAGTGATACCTATTACTTTTGCTAAAGATATTTTTTTCGATAATAAGACACTTACTACAATTATTACAAAGATATTTTTCAAATACGGCTTTGCTTCTTTTTTCAGCTTTTCTTTTAAGTTCATTATAAATACCTTCTTATCACTGGCTCTATAATTTCCTTAAAAAAATCTTCTTTTTCTTTGCCTATAATAAGTCCATTTGAACGTATATTGTACTGTTGTTGTCCAAAATATATAATAGTTTCTTTAATATCAATAGAATTTTTATCGAGTGCCCAAGAAAGTAATTTTTTCAATTCTTCAAAGTATACTTTATTTTCTCTAATTTTCCATAAAAGACGGTTTACATCATCGATTATTTCTTCATCCGTATTATCCGTAAAAGAAATCACTTGTACTAAACCATTTTTAACAAGAGATTCTTTAATAATTTCAATCATTATTTCTGAATTAATGATGACCTGTTTAAAACCATTGTGCTTTTTTTCTATTATTAAATCCTTGTATTTTTTTTCATCTGGATTATATAAATCCATTGAAACCTCTAGCGTAGAATCCTCATTATACTTACGAAAAATTTTAGCGTATTCACTCAACTACTTTCCTCCTCTCACGATATTTGTTCACTAACTACATATTCTATCATATCACTTAAAACCCTTTTAAATAAAAAACAAGAACACTTATTCCTTTTCTATATTATCTATTCACTCCAACGACTTCTTCAGCTCATCCAAATCAATCTTCATCAATTTTTTTATATGCTCATCTGAAATAAGTGTAAGGTCATATGCTTTCATTTCTAAGAGCAGCGTGTATGCCACACCATGAAAATGCGTAGGTCGCCACTGCAACATATCAGGATATTTTTCTTTTACAACAGCTTCAGCTAATTTGATAACTCGATCATATTCTTCTTGTTCCATAAGTTTACCTCCTACGAATCATGAAATGGTCTTTACAATAAAAACAAAGATAACCTGAACGGGAATTTTCTTACACATACTATCTTTGTTATAACATATCCAATTTACTATATTAAGGTCCATTTTTAATTGTCCCTATTTTGTCGCAAAATTTGTCCCAATAATTAAGTAAAGCTCATTCTTACAGGTGAAATGATTTATTGTCTCAATTTTGTCCCAAGTTTTGCGCCTATTCCTACCTAAAGCTCGCTATTATAGGATTTCTAATACATTTAATGTCCCAAGTTTTGTCCCCAATTCAAAGCAAACCCTTATTTTAAAGGACTTTTTAAATTTGCATTGTCCCCAAATTTGTCCCAATTAAGATTGTACTGTATATCTTGTCCCCGAACCTTTTTCGATTGCAGATTAAACTCATTATGCATCTTCACCAATAGTTCCCTAGCTTGCTCCACACTTCTTTGCATAACAGTAGCAGCTACAGTTTTGTCAACTTCTTAATGACAATGAAGGGGGTCATTTTAATTGATCTAACTCTAAAAATTCAAGCAAATGTGGTGTGAACAGTCCTTTATCATCAAAATCATCCTTATTAACCTCATTCCAAATGCCAATACTATTCTTATCATTACTTGTGTAACCAATTACAGCCTCTAATTTAGGCATATTAAAATGAATCTTATTTTTCCCACCAGCAGCCTGAATTAAATTATAGTTATTAGTAATCATAGATCTTTTAGTCTTAAGGTCGTATGGCTTACCTGTTGTTAAACTGTTTATTGTAATTAGCTCCAGTTCTTCTTTATAAAAGATACTTTCTTGAAGTTCCTTGACACTCGAAAAATTGATTTTTTCTAATAACCCCTCTGGCAAATCAAAATCATTTATCAAGAAATAATCAACCCCTAAATGCTTACACAGCTCTGCTAAAATTATCGCTGTTGCTTTACCATGATGTGGTATGATAGCGATGTTTTTATAATTCAAATATGTTTCGGCATATTTTTCATCACCAGTTAGATTAAAGACTCTTTTTTTAATCAGTTGCCTATATACCATCAAATCATTCGGCCCTTCAACTAAAAGTACCTTTTTACTGAAAATTATCTTATTTAAATTTGGTTCGATACTTTTTATGTAATTGTTATAATCGGCAATTTCCTCTAATGTAAAAACTTCTTTAATATCTTCATCAAAATCACCGTTATAATCATTAAAAGCTACCACTGATTGTTTTAAATCCTCATCAAACTCTAAACGTACCAAACCTCTTGTATCAAAAATATCAATCATTTTATGGGAATGAGTAGTGTAAATAACTTGATGTCCTTTTTCTGTTAGTTCACATAAAACTTTTTTATAAAAATATTCTTGATGGTTTTCGTGTAAAAAGCTCTCTGGTTCTTCAAATATAAATACACATCTATCATCGGTATTTGTTTCGGCAATTGTTTGAATGATAGACATAACAAACATTGAGATATAACCGTCCCCAAAATGTTCTATCGGAATTAAATTTTCTCTATCCCCATTAATTCCTACTTTAAATATCATTTCTAGGAAAAGGTCATCGTACTCTGGTAATCCGAATTCTATTAAACATGAATTATCCCTTAAATTCTTTTCATAATTCGTCTTTATATTATCTATGAAATCGTATAAAAATGATTCACTAATCATTTCATCAGATAAGGATCTCATTTTTCCGTTAAATAATGTTCTTTTATTTATAATGTCTGGATCGGAAGTTATTGAACTTTTAATAAATTTCGCTAAAAAAGACGTTAAATTTCCCCAGCTACTTTTCTTTATAGAAAGTTCCTTTTTTATTTCATGAAAATTAACATAAAATATTTTATAATATTTTGCTGCACCCGATATTTTTTTATTATCACTATTCATTTTTGCGTTTAATATTTCCGTTTCGTCAACTTCTAATTCTAAAAATAATTCCCCATCCAATTTAACTTCATTGCCGCTTGAAGTTTTTTCAGCACTACCCTCAAGCGTCGAATTTATAGAAATTTTTTTCAACAAGTCACGGTTATGAAAATCATCAACACAAAATGTTTCTTTTCCAACATATTTAGCAGTTAGGCCAATTAAAATGGCATTTAATAAATTTGTTTTACCTGCATTATTATAACCAACTATTGCAACAGGTCTTTTGTAGTTCTCATTCGGAAAAGTAATTGTTTGTGCTTTGTTTCCAAAAGATCGATAATTTGCTATATAAATCTCATTAATTCTAATTTTACTCATGCAAGCCACTTCCTCTTCGTGAATTACACACATAATTAATACACAAAAGCACCTCAGTATAATCTTATTAAGTATGTTTAAAAGATCACTAAGGTGCTATAGTTTGTTAAATCACTTGTACTGACGGTAATATTTATTCTTCAACCCATCAACCGTCATATTTTCATTCAAGTTCGTATGAGGAATAAGCAAGTATACCCACTCTTTTCCGTCATGCTCTAATTCATGCTTAGATGCGTGTTCACACCATGCTGTAACAGCTTTTGCCTTCTCTAGAACAATTTCGTCCTGCATATCCGATTCAGCTTTAATTTCACAAATAAATTTCAATTCATCTGTTTCTACTACGAAGTCTGGGTGATACGTTTCACCACGGCCGTAGTAAATTTTCAATTGCCCTGACATTGGTTTAAACCATTTCAGCACCTTAGGATCATTTTCACAGATTACAGCAAATTTACGTTCACTATCTGAGTCGAATTTTTGAACTCGGTACAGGCTCTTTGAAAAGCCGCTGAATACCATACTTCTAATTTTACTTTTATCTTCAACAGGGTTTCTGAAGTTACGTTCACCATCTTTAACAACCATTGTGTAATGCACATTACCTAGTTGTTCATATCCCTTACTAATCTTCACATCGTACTCGTTTTCTGAAGTTTGATAGTAATATTCCTGCATTTGTTCGTGAATATGGCTTGCTAATTGTTTTGAATTATAAGCAAGAACGTTTTCAACAGCCTCATCATCTGCCAAATACGATTGGAGATGTTTGATTAATTGACCAACTAAGTTGTAAAGTAATTCTGCATGATCATCGTATGAGATGTCCGAATAATTCATTAGTTGCTCAATAATATAGTCTGCTAAGTTCTCTTGTTTATAAATCATTCCACTTGTATTTAAAGTTGAACGTTCACTCGTTCTTAAGTTTTGAATGACTATTTTACCTTCAGTAGACTGAAGATGTATATTTTTTACGTCTAACTGAAACTCTTTATATCCCCATGTCACATCACCTACTGGTTGAATAATAACTCTTGGGATGTCAATACTATGCTGAACATGGTTATTAACAGAGGTTGCAACTACGTGTGCTACAAATTTTTCTGTTTCTTCTGGGAATAAATCTAATTCTTGTGTATTGAGATCTTCCTTCACTTCTTTTACAATTGCTGCCTGTACTTCAGGCTTTTGAAGGTCTTTAGAACTCGGCAGGTATTCAAATTTTTTCATTGCCTTCTGAGTCGCTTGAACGATGTCGTTAACGCGATTAGTCGTGAACGTTTCTTTCGCTTCAGGTTTATTCTCGATTATTTTATCAACTTCAGCTTGTACTTCCTGTTGAATCGTTTCTTCTATTTTTGTCGTAATTGTAACCGCTTCTTTTTTCTCTACGGCAACATCTTTACCAATAATAACACCTTTTCGAATAACAGAATTCGGATTGTTTGCCTCATCAATTATATCTTGGAAGCGGTCATGCGCTACAATCGTCAATCTATCTACCGCTTCATTCTCCGTTCTCCTTCCATAAGGTAAACGTAATCCACGTCCAATTGATTGTTCTACAAGCGTCTTTGAGTTAGCTGCACGTAATGGAATAATTGTATATAAATTTGTTACATCCCAGCCCTCTTTTAGCATATTTACATGAATAACAATTTCAGTTGTAGAGTTTGGATCTTCAAGTGCCATTAATTCTGCAATTGTTTCATCCTTTTCTTCACCACGCTGATTAGAGTGTACTGTTATAACCTTTCCTTTATATTGACCAGCGTAAAATTCATCTGATTCAATATATTTTAGTAGTTCTTCTGCATGGTCTGTGTCTTGAGCAACTACAAGGACGAAAGGTTTTACTAATGGCTGCCCCGTTTGACGACTGTATAAATCAAGTTCAGTTTTTGTTTCCTCATGAATACGAACACCATCTGCTAACTTAAGTTGCTCTAATTGTTCCTGTGTATAATCAGAGGCATTAAAGTTTTCTCTTGTAGCAACTGTTGGCTCTTTTACATAACCATCTTCCATCGCTTTATGTAATGGATAGCTATAAATTACATTTTCAAAAGGAATTGACCTTGTGCTTGATTCTACTTGTGGTGTAGCGGTTAACTCCAATCCAATTACTGGCTTTAATTCATTTAACACATTTACACCAGCCGTCGCTCTATAACGATGAGATTCATCCATTAAAAGAACTAAATCGGGTAGTGAAGATAAATATTCAAAATAACTTTCGCCAATATATTCACTTAATCGTTTAATACGAGGAGCTTTCCCACCACGCACTTCTGCATTTATTTTAGAAATATTGAAAATATTTATGTGAATCTCATCTTCTTTAAATAAGCTGTTTTTCACATACATTTTCCCTGAATCATAGTTGTCCCCTGTAATAATACGTGGCTCATTCGCTGCGATTTCTGCAATACCTTTAAATACATACTTAGGTGTACCAGGTGTAAAGTCTTGGATCAACTTGTTGTAAATCGTTAAGTTCGGCGCAAGTACAAAGAAGTTCTTCATGCCTTTTTGTATGTATAAGTACGAAATAAACGCACCCATTAAGCGAGTTTTCCCCACCCCTGTTGCTAATGCGAAGCACAGGGACGGGAAGTCACGCTCAAAATCTGAAACGGATGGGTAGCTTGCTTGAACTTTTTCAAGTTCAAGCTTTAATGATGCTTCCTCATGCTTTTTTAATTCAAGCATATCGATAATATCCGCTAATATTTCTAATGAATCTTTCTGCGGTGTTCTTAAACTCAGTCGTGCAGAAATATTTTTCACATGTTTATTCATTGGACTCCTCCTCAACAAAGAACGACAATTGCTCTTTATTTTCATTTTCCATAAAACTATCTACATTTAAGCTATAGTCATCTCTGCCATACTCACAGTTTTTTAGAATCGTTGTCGGAATTTTAACAAACGTTATGTTTGGATAATTATCAGGATTCGCAGTAAAAGCCTTACAGCAAATTAATAACGTTTCTTCTTCCTTCATTTGCTCTTGAATATTATCTGCTACATCAGGCGTGATAAATTGCGTCGTTGTGTAAATATAATCATTTTCAGTTGAATAGCCTTGTTTCCAATAAACTTGTTCATCAGGTGCATACGTGAAACCTTTATGCTTACACATCGCCTCTGCTAACATTGCTGGATTATAATTTTTACTAATAATCCAATTACCAAACTTATCTTTTTCTAAAAGGCTCGGCGCTAAACGATAATATTTAAAGCCGCCACCACCTTTCCAATTGACTGACTTACTAATGCCAGCTTGATCTGTTCCATTAATAACTTTCTTCAATCGAGGAATAATATGCGTATGACAATGTTCTCCTAACTCTACCATTACCCATTTACGCCCTATTTTATGGGCAACTGCCGCAGTCGTACCTGATCCTCCAAAAGAATCTAATACCCAATTCTCACTGTCAGTAGCACTTGTAGCTAATTCTATACATCTCTGAATTAGTTTCTCTGGTTTCTTACCTTTTTTAAACTTTACATCGCCTTCTTTTGCGATACCTTCCCAAGATATATCTGACCAAATGTTAGTTAGCAACTTCGTTGGAGTTAATTTACCTTCAATACTCTCAACATTTTTATTATAGAAAATAATTTGCTTACCATTTCTTATTACCTGAGTATCATAACCCTCTCTTTCTAAAGTGAAAAATTTCCCTATCTCATTTAATGATTCATTCTTTAAGTCTACAGTTTGCTTACCTGCGCCATCATCATCGATTTCGGCCTCTCTACAAACAAACTCCGCATTTAATAACACGAAATTTTTATAATCATTCTCTTTGTATGGAGCACTCACTCTCTCTAATAGATACAGATATGCCCATTGAGAAAATTCTTCTAAATTAAATTGTTTAGCTTTCTTTGAGAACTGACTTTTTACATTGCTTAGTTTTAGCATTTGAGCATAGGTAAACTGTTCTTCAAATAACAATTGAATTTCTTTATTAGATTTCTCTTTAAAAAACTCGTAATTATCATTAACGAACTCCTTTATATGCTTTATTCTATCTTCATTCCATGATTCTAAAAAAGCTTGGTTAAGACTAATTAACTTCCATTCATCACGGCTTTTTTCTTTATTAAGTAAGAATTTATTATATGCTTTATCAATATTTTCTTTTTCAATTCGCATGGTCTTAGATTGAAATTCCGACTTATCTTTGCAATACCACAGTATATATTCACTAGCTTTAAAAACACCTGGATTTACGGTACTAAAAGCAGATGGAGATCTAGCCTCAATAGTTATTCTATTAACGAAATTAGCTCTTCCGAATATTTCATCTAGTATAACTTTACAATAATCTACTTCCGAATCATCAAGATGGATAAATAAGCTACCTTCTTCATGAAGAAGACTGTAAAAAAGTTCAATTCTTTGACGCATTAAAGATAACCATATACTATGCTCTAACCCATCATCATAATGCTCAAATGCATTTCCTGTATTATAAGGAGGATCAATATAAATACATTTAATCTTCCCAGTAAATTCATCTTCTAACGCTCTTAGTGCCAATAAATTATCACCAAAAATTAAACGATTATCAAAAATATCATTATCTGTTACTTTTGCTTCAGCACGATAAGATAGTTCAGGGTCTTCAATTAAAATACGTGGTTCTAGCTTCGGTGGGTTATCTTTCCCAATCCACGTTAGCTCCAGCTTCGTTTTATTACTCATTCCGTTCACCTCTTAGTCTTTAGATAACACTCCATTTTATTATAAACAAATTCTGCTCGCTAATCTTCTGCTCTAGTCGACTTTCCATGTCAATAAATAGTCGTTGTTTTTGTCGATCAATTTCATCTTGTTCATCATAAAGATTTCTACGCATTTCGTTTCGTTTACGCTCTTTTTCTTGAACAAGCTTATTCATCTCAAGCTTTTCACGAACCATTCTTGTTAGTCGAGCTTCTTTTTGCAGCTGTGCTATTTCAATGTCGATTTCCTTTAAATCGATTTCAAGCTTACCTTTTAAATCTTTTGACCACTTATCGAGTTTTTCAAGTTCACGGTCTAAATAAATAGTTGCTTTTTCTTGTATCTCATTTAAAATAGCTTCCTTTTGATGCTTATAAATCAACTGTAATGTATTTTGCATTGGTGTAGAAATAGTTGTCACTTCATGCTCATCAGCAGGTAATTCAAACAACTTTTCGCAGCTTTCTTGATCTATTTGATTACCGTCTTCATCAACCGCTGAAAATACTAGATGCTCCTCTAATTCTGAAGACTGCACCTTTAACACATCCAATGATAACCAACCTGTTTGCCCTACTAATGGTGAAAGAATGCTCACCTTTCCTTCATACGCTGAATAGTTAAAGGTAATTTCTTTAATAGGTAGCTCTCTATTCTTTGCTTGAGTAAGCCATTTTTCAGCAATCGGATGTCCTAATCTATAATAATGAACAGATTTTTTTTCATTATCTAGCTTTTTCGCTTGTGAAATGAGCTGGTATTTTTCCTTTGTCTCATTCATTTCAAAACTCAATGAAGGCTGATCAAACTTAGCAACATTTCTTCCTTCGTATAAAGACATTCCCCAAAGATAGCGCTCCATTTTACTCATTTGAATGGATGTCTGCTCATATTGGTTGCGCAGTTTATCACGTACTTCATCATCAAAGTTTTCTAAAAGGCTTTTTCTTGTCTCCATCATCTTTTCTTGAATTTGTCCATCAAGCTCTTGCTGTAATTCATTAAATGCTTGCTGGATTTCTTCTGATGTACGGCATGTTTGATAAATTTGCTGTATGCGTTTTTCAAAATCTACACCTGATTCTAAGGAACCTAACACTTCATCTGATGAACCGAACACACCGTTAAATAAACTAAATTTATCTGAAAGGAGCTCATATACTCGTTTATCAGCTGCATTTTTGCCGTTTAAAAAATTAATAACAACTACATCGTGCTTTTGTCCATAACGATGACAGCGCCCGATACGTTGTTCAATTCGCTGCGGATTCCATGGCAAATCATAATTGACGACTAAGCTACAAAACTGAAGGTTAATTCCTTCAGCTGCGGATTCTGTTGCAATCATAATAGAGCCTTCTTCTTTAAAATACTCTACGATGGCTGCTCTCGTATCCACTTGCCTAGAGCCTGTAATTTGATCATCATGCTGATGTTTCTCTAACCATTTAGCATAAATTTCTTTTATGTCATCGCTATTATTCGTGCCATTGAATATAACAACTTTTCCTTCATATCCATTCTGCTCAAGCATTTCCTTCAAATATTTTTGTGTTCTTCTTGATTCAGTAAAGATAACAGCCTTTTCATTAGCTCCTAAATCATTTAACGTACTAAAACCTGTAGATAAAGCTGTTAATAATGCTTGCCCTTTTGCATTTTCCGTAATAGATTGTGCAAGCTCATAATATGAAACTAATCTTTCTCGTTCCTTTTTAGCTCTTGTCGCAAGATTTGAATCTACTATTTCATCTTCCGTTGCTTCTTCATCTTCCCATTCCTCGACTGTATCTTCAATTTCATCAATGTCATCGACGAAATCATGAGTAACTTGCAAATTTTCGCCTTCAATTATGCTATCTAATCGCTTAATTAATGATTGCAATGTATCTGAAATTGCAAAAGATGAAGATGCTAGAATTTTTCTGACAACTAATGTCATTAAGCTGCGTTGACTTCTCGGTAACGCAACAATGTCATCTTCTTGTAAGTAATCAGATACCTTCTCATATAATTCCCACTCTTTTTCGCTCGACTCAAACTCTTGTAATAATGGGATTCGTTTTGTATAAGGTACATATTCCACTACTTGTCGTCGAAGTGTTCTGTGACAAACAGGAGCGATCCGTTCTTTTAAATCTTCTAAGTTCGATATTGAAATCTCTCTTGAACCGCTTCCGAATTGTTTTCTAAAAGTTGTTTCATCCCCAAACAAATACGGGTCTATAAAGCTCATTAAACCATATAGCTCCATCAATGAATTTTGAAGCGGTGTAGCAGTTAATAAGAGCTTCGGAAAGCCAGACGTTGCTTCTCGTATAACACGACCTACTTTGTTTGATTTTTTATATACATTTCGTAGGCGATGCGCCTCGTCAATGACGATTAAATCCCAAGGAATACGTTGAATATCCTGCGCCTTATTTCGAGCATATGTATGCGATACAATTACTACTTGATCTTTTTGAGAAAAAGGATTTACCATTCCTTCTTTAACAAGTTGATTATAATTTTTGCTTTCTAATATAATCGATGGGATATAAAACTTTTCAATTAGTTCCCTGTTCCATTGCTTCCTTAGTGGTGGCGGCACAATAATGAGAATTTGTCTTTTACGCTCCGCCCATAGCTGACTTAAAACTAACCCTGCTTCAATTGTTTTTCCTAAGCCTACTTCGTCTGCTAATAGGGCGCCTCTTTCTAAAGGTGCTCTAAATGCAAATAAAGCTGCCTCCACTTGGTGTGGATTTAGGTCAACCGTTGCACTAATTAAAGATTGACTCAAACGCCCTACTGAATCGGATGCATTTTGTTTCGTTAACTCATAGGCATAATATTGGCTTTGATATGCTGTAGTAATTGTCAATTGTAATCCCTCCGCACTAGCTTATATATCTAGTTTAAAGGACTTAGACATAAATAGGAATATATTAACTTATTTATTGTAAAAAAAGGTCATAACACATTATATTTATCTACTTCTATGAGTTCTATGAGGAAAATAATTGACTTCAAAATAAAAGACCGCATACCTAAGTGACATTTAATAAAAATAGAAAGCATCTTGTAACAATTGTTCATGAATATGATTTATACGATTGCCTTGAAGCAATTGAAACACAGATTACACTCAATCTTGAGTTAACTGAAGGAAATTCGAGTTATATTAAGGATTTAGTATGCCCCCCTACGACCTATCTTCTCACATTACTTTTTATAGCCTCTCACACCTCATTAAGCGATGTGCAAAATCTCCTGCAATTATTTAGAATTATAGGTAATCGTACGATATTATTTAACCTTAATTTTAACGAGTACAGGCCTTACTCCACCTTATGATCGTAATTTTTAATAGTAATTGTTTGTGGACATTTTTCTTTTATGAAATCTGTCATAAACCCTTATATAGCAAGGGTTTAATACACTTTTACTTTCATTCATTTTGGAGGAGAAATCATATGTTAAGAGATTTACAAATAACGATTACACATACACCTGCTATAACAACAACTGTTGAACGTTATGTTTCACCTATGCCTTATGCTAAAAAAGGTGGGCGTAAAAAGAAGGAACACGCTACTATAAATACAACTCCATCAGAAGATGTAAAACGCTGTTCAATCGCCAATAGTAAACGTACGTTTCAAGGTATCGTTCATGCAAACTTTCATCATGGCTTCTGTATGCTTACATTAGCATTTAGTAGCAAATGCAACTTCAATACAAAAGACTATGCAACATGCCGTGATAAGTTTTATTCGTTTTGGAAAAGTCTAAAACGCTGTAAAGAACTTGCTCATGTTGACTTACGATATGTAGGTGCAATTGAATTTCAACGTAATGGTAATGTACATTTTCATATACTTTGCCGTATACCAAAAGAATTTCGAGAGCTGCTCAAGTCTAAATGGAAGCATGGTAATCTCCATTACGAGCAATCATATGGATCAGCATTAGATGCTCCTAAAATTGCATCTTACTTAACAAAAGGCATTCATGATGATCGGCTACCTGCTGGAAAGAAACGCTTTTTAGGTGGTCGTTATTTAGAGCGACCTACTGTTTTGACATTTAAAAGCCGTAAAATACTCGACTTCCTTTTACAGCGAAATGGCAAAATCTTATCGGAGTATAAAAGTTCCTACGGCTTCACTTTCACTGCTCTTTTAACAGATGCAACAATTGATGAATTAGAAAGCTTTGCTGAATCGGAAAATGAAGATTTGGAACTTGCTTTACTAGAGAAATTTGAAAGCATTCAATATGTAAATGAAGGAGGACATGATTATGTCTACGCATAAAACAAAATTAGTACACTGCAATACCATTACTTATGTATACGATTATGTCAGCTCAAGCAACATTTCAAACTTTACATTCGAAGATGAAAGTTTGCAGCTACAACGTCTCATTTTAACGAACTTTGTTAAAGAATACCTTGTTGATAAGCTTGTACTAAATGTGGACAAACAGAAATTATCAACTTTAAAACCTAAATTGCTACGTTTTTTATCTGCTATCGAATCATCTGCTTCATCACATCAATTAGAATACTTATCATCCTTTGGGATAAAAATTCGTCCTAAATATTTAGCAATACTACAAAATGATGATGAACGATCATGCTTGCATGTGCTAACAAATACAAGAGCACATTTTACAGATCAACGTCTAACAGAACTTTGGGGAGATTCGGTACAATTAGACGTTCTTCCTTACACCTATATTTTAAATGAGTTCGCTACACTCATAAGCAATAATAACAATAAAGCTTTTAAATCTAATAATCTTGAAAAACCTCTTATTCTTCATAATGAGATGGCAGATGATTTTATAGAGAAACACAATCTCTTAGAATCAGATGAATATCATACGTATGAAATTAAAGATAGCAAGCGTAGAACTACTGTTACTGTTAATGAATATAGAAATATACCTTAAAATTTTGCGCATTCTTGCGGTATATTAAGCAAATTCCATTGATACTACACCTGCTATCACATTATTAATTACAACCCTTTTTATTCAGATATTATTGCTGCTCCTGCCCGCTGATTGAATTCGTGTTTTAATTACTATACTTTTATAATTAAAGCATAGCATTAATCGTAAAGCCGAAGGAATCAAGCTGTTTGGAGGTGATATGTATGAAATTACAAAACTATTCGGATGTCCTCACAGTGAAAGACATACAAGAAATTTTAAGCATTAGCAAAATAAAAGCATACGAACTAGCCAAATCAGGTGCCTTCCACACCGTTCGTGTTGGCCCACTCATTAAAATTCCAAAGCAATCATTTTTACAATGGTTAAACGGTCCAAATAACTAGCTGATGCTCTCGCAGCTAAACAAATCTTTCACATTAAAATCTTTGCATAATTACAACAAAGAAACACGTATACAAGCCCATTAAATCGGCGTATACGTGTTTTCTTTTATATTATTTTCACTCAACTGTAGAACGTATATTTTACCCTGGGGGCAACTAACGTCAAAGTAGCATTACTTCGAAAGGTAGGTACCCCCTCTCGCAATTTTTTATAATTTTTTCACCTATATAGGATTATAATTTCTATCATACAACTGTTTTCAGAATAAATAATCTCTTGAAATGCATTACATACATTATATGGCATATATTGCATGTATATTCAAATCTATATCTTCTAAAACAAATAATACAGTATAAAAATACAAAACTAAAAATATAAAATCATATCTTGCTGAAAGACAGGGCCATCTGTCATCATATTAACTGGAGGTGTCATTATGACCACATTTATTAACCCTTTAAAGCATGGGCTCTTTATCTATGACAATGTACAAAATATTTTTAAACAACGGTACTTCTCATCCACAACACTAAGCATACCTACAAAAGAACTGTTCGGACGCTCGGCTGCACAAATCCATGCTAAAAATGATATTCAAGAACATTGGCGATTAAGTGCATTAAGTTCAGCAGAATTTGTAAAAACTATCGATGAACGCTATAATCCTTATTTGCTTAACATCGCATCCGATCGAGAGATGCTTTTATATCGAAAGAATTTGTTGAACGAAATTAATGGTCTTGCTTCACAACAAGCCGATTGCTTAACAAAGGATTCAATTAACATTCGTTTTGATGGCGAAATTGATGACAAAACAGGATTATTTCTTATCGAGATACCTGCTATATTGATTGAAAAATTTATTGACTCCATTAAAGCTGATAAATATTCTTCCGCCTCTCCATATGTTGATTTAACAGATTTAATTGCGTTCTATAATAATCCAAATACTTCACCATTTACGAATTTTAACTTGAATAATTACCGTTATATTTATATTCCTTATAATGATTTGATTATGCATTAATGTAAGGGCTAAATTAAGTTAGCTCCTGATTTCACAATTTTATATTTAACAGGCACTTCATACTAGCGCTTTAAAAACTATTTTCATTCATAAAGCGATCCATCTCACTTTTTGACACACGTTTAACACCTTCTATCTCACATACTTTTAATCCCTTTTCTCGGAATTTCGCTAAAGTGTTAATAGACACACCTAAATATTTTGCTGCCTCCTTTAACGAATACCATTCTTTGTGAGATAGTTGGTTTTCCTTTAACACTTCAGATAACATCATTTCCACAATCTCTTTTAAGTTAATATTCTCATTAACGAATTCCATATTATCACCTCCGTTTCTACAATATTCGAATAAAATTTAACACAAATCATTTCAGTTAGCAATATATATATAGAATAATTGCAAACGGTTATATTTTGTGTTATTTATTATTTGAGGTGATTAATTTGAACAAACGTGATTTGGGCATTTCTTTGAAGCAGTTGCGTAAAAGCAAAGGTCTTACTATTCAAGAACTTGCTACAAAAATTGGGATTTCTCAACCGTATTTATCGCAAATAGAAGCTGGTTCAAGGAGCGCTTCCAAAGAGCTATTAGGAAAAATAGCGGAAGCAGTGGACGTATCTTATTTCGATTTATTAAAAATCGCAGGCCACAATGACCTAATTGAACTTTATCTTGCACACCAAACGGATGCAGAAAGACAATCGTCTACTGAGCTGTTAAAAGCGGCAACAGATTTAAAGGTTCTTTTAGAGCAGACCAATATTTCGCTAAAAGCTGAAAATATCAAACCAGTATTTAATGGATATGAACTAACAGCTGATGAAGCTGCACGTGCATTAGCTATGTTATATATATTGTTTCCTCATTATAAAGAACCAAAAAGCTGATTTGCCTTTAACTTCTCAAACGATTGTCTTCAGTACGATGGAGGTATGAGAATATGGCAAAAAAGAAAGCGGGAACAATTGAAAGCTACACATTAAAAAGCGGTACAAAACGTTATCGCTTTCAAATTTACATTGGAAAAGATCCGCTAACAGGCAAGGAAATGCGGACAACACGTAGTAATTTTAAAACGAAAAAGGAAGCCGAGCTAGCATTAGCGCGCTTGAAACTAGAAATTGCAAATGGACAATATAAAAAAATCCAAGCTGAAACGTATCGTGAAGTATACGATTTATGGATCAAACGTTACGAGAAAACTGTTGAGGAAAGTACATTTGTAAAAACACGTAATATTTTTAAAAATCACATCCTACCTGCAATGGCTGACTACAAAATCGATAAAATTAATATCGATATTTGCCAACGTCATGTAGATGAATGGATGGATAAGCTTGTGAATGGGGATAAAGTGAAAAGTTATGCTTCGTTGGTGATGCGCTTTGCAATGCAGCGTGGCTATATCGATAAAAATCCATTTGATTTAGTCGACCTTCCACATAAAAGTAAAAAGCGTACATCTACACATGATAAAAATCTTTTCTATACAAAAGAACAGTTACAAGAGTTTTTAACTTATGCTGAGAGACATCCTAATTATAAAGTATATGCATTTTTCCGTTTACTCTCTTATTCAGGAATGCGTAAAGGTGAAGCATTGGCATTAACATGGGAAGATATTGATTTTGATAACCTTGAAATAGATATTAATAAAGCGATTTCTCAAGGTGTATCACAAAAGCTTTATGTTAAATCAACAAAAACAGGTGTAAGCCGCAAAATTAAAATGGATGAGGCCACAATGGTAATTCTAAAAGAATGGAGAAAAAAGCAGAAGCAAGCTTTTTTAATGCTCGGATATAATACATTAGCAAAAGACCAGCTTGTGTTTAGCAACACGCAAAATAGTTTCATTCAGCCAACTAAAACAAATGACTGGGTCAAATCCGTTTTGCGTAATACAGACCTGCCTTACATCTCTACACACAAATTTAGACATACGCACTGTTCGTTATTATTTGAAGCAGGTGCGACAATTAAATCTGTACAAGATCGTTTAGGTCATTCGGATATAAAAACGACGATGGATGTGTATGCGCATGTCACTGCAAATGCGAAAGAGGATGCTATACAGAAGTTTGAATCTTATATGCTTTAATAACAATAGTGAGAGGTATATTACACCTCTCACTATTTTCATATTTAATGTTGGCATCTACCACAATATTGTCCATCTCCATCATAATCTTCATGCCTATAAAAAGTCCCACAATTTGTACATAACATATAGTTACTATTTTGAGAACAACTATTGCAAATTCTTTCATCAGGGTGCAATTCATGTTCCCCCGAATTTTTCAAACAAACCGAACAGTATTCCCACGGCTGTAAATCAGAATAATCTTCCTCATAATGAATTTTGGAGCTTGAGATAATTAAATCACTTATTTCCCAATCATCAATAGTATAGTCTTGATTTTCTATATCTAACTCGATTTCTACCGAATAATTTCCTTTTAAATTCATAGTTATCTGTGTAGATTCAGAATAATCCCTGTTAATGTATTCAATAAAATAACCCGATGCTTCAATCTGAAATTGTGTGGTAAGATTTACTTTTTCATCATCAAACTCAACATCAGTATCTTCTATTTTCACACTTACTATTTCAAAATCTTCTACATCTTCTATATTTCCAAGATGAGCATGATAGGCATTATCGATTAAAATATCTTTTATTTCTTCACCAGATTCCCATAATCTTTCCTGTAAGATTTCATTCGCGCTAAGTTCAACATTAGAATATAGTGATGAAATGTTACTAATCAATGAAAACTTATTTATAAATTCTTTCATTGGGAGCATTAAAAATTCAACTTCACCTTCAGTTTCTTCAATAAACTCAGCTATTAATTCTTCTCTTGGTGACAATATATTTTTATTACTGTCTAGTTCCCACCAATCAGGTTTACTATCCGAAGTTGTAAATATTACATTAACTTTATCTACTTTTGCCTTGGCAATAAGCGCTTTCCATACTATTAAATCTCCAAACGGAGCTAGAGGATCCACTACTTTTAAATCCTCTTTTACTATTTCACTTTTATTTATATCTTTATAGCCAGGTGGGATATTTAAGTCAAAGCGCTTTCGACCTTCATCAACTATTGATAAAATTCGTGTAGGTGAAAATGGAATCCCTACCTGACCTTGATTCTTTAAGTTTTCTACATACTCTAATATTTTATTGGTCCTTAATAACTCACTCATCAATTCCATTTCAGTTTTTATTTCTTCTTTATATTGATTTGCTTCGTTCTCAATACTAATCAAATGCTGTTTTATTTTTTCCCCGAGCTCATTAACCTTAGGAAAATTATATTTATCGTAAGCTTTAATCAATCTATTAAGCTTATTTTCAAAATCCTTTACATTAGAGGCGATACTCTTTGGGATATTTTTATATTTATTATGATTAGGGCCCAAAATGCTAGCAAAATTCCGTTTAAATTCAATATACACTTGATGAGGAATCCAAACTTTATCGCCTAAATACTCTAAATTATTCAAAATCTCTTGAGCTGTTTTTGAGTTGTATCTATAAAAATCTAGCAATATACAACTATCTACAACCACTATGTATTTCCCCTTATCAATAAATTCTTTTAAATCTTCTAAAACTATAATCCCGTCTTTAATAACTGTCATTTAACATACTTCCTCTCGATATTTAGAAATAAATTAACTACGTTTTTAACTACGTCTGAATGCTATTAGATGAAATTCAATGATAAAAGAAAAAGGCCAAAACCCTTATATATCAAGTGTTTTGACCTTCATTGATTTCCTATGAAATCGTATGTATGGAGACGGCACTCTGTTAGCAATACCCAAATACAAATCAGATATAAACCCGATAATTTTACTTGTAACCGCCTCTTTTTCCTCTTTTGTTCTTGTCTTCGTTATGAGTTTCTTCTTATTTAATGCTGCTCTAAAATCTACCAACTGATGAACTGAAGGATGATTAAATTTAAAGTATATATCAATTTGTGTTTCTTTGTCATTTATTTTCGTTGCCTTAATATGGTCTATTAATTGCTCAAAAATTGAAACCATAACCTCGAATTTTAAGTGGTTGTAATAAATCTCTTCAAATAGCCATTCGCCTTTAATTTGCTTAATATTTCTAGGAAACTTCATGTCTTCTTGCAACGGTTCTCCATAATCTTCAATCAAATACTCAAGTTCTTTTCTTGCTTTTCTGTTTTTAGATAGTTTTTCATTATACTCTTCAAAAAGTTCTTCATCTTCGTCTGGATCTAATTTACCTATCCATTTAAAAATATTATCGTGTTCTTTTTTTAATGCTTTTATTTCTTTTTGGTATCCATAAAGTTTTTGATTTAAGACACGGTTTTCCTCATTTTTTGTTGCCAGATACTTGTCAATTTCGTCAATCAATGAATCTGTTGATAGATATTTACATAATTCTTGCCATACCATGAAGTCCAGTTTTGCCATATTTAGGTTGTTTGAACACTTACTTCCGCGTGGAAGGCTGTTGTTTGAAGGACAAGTGAAATAGTAATTAACAGTTCCGCTACGCTTGCTTGTTGTTCTATTCGCTGTATAAGTCTTCCCACAATTTCCACACTTGATAAAGCCCGTTAAAAGGTATTTACCCTTTCCACGGTAGTCTCTATCTTCGTTTAGGTTATTTCCTCTATTTGTGTTCTTTGTTTTTGACTTTATTATTTCTTGAACTCTAATAAAATCTTCTTCCGAAATTATAGTTTCATGCTCGCCCTCTTTAGCGAAAATCCATTCCTCTTTCGGCTTAACTGTTCCTGCTTTTTGGAATGATTGAGACTTATTCCATACTCGCGTGTAGTAGTTTTCGTTTTTCAAAATCGTCATGATATTCGCATGTTTCCAAAATGCAATGCCCGGTGCTTTAATTTCGTTTAGGTGATTCGCTATCGCTGTATAACCATAACCGTCTAAATACATCTTGAAAATAAGCCTAATTGTAGGTGCTGTTTCTTCGTCAACTATATAATATTTTTCAGATTTCTTTTCTGTTATTTTTACTTCTTTAAGTTTATAACCAATAGGAACTTTACCGCCAGTATATAGGCCTTTTCGTGCTAAATCTTCGTGTATCTTCCTTACTTCCATACTTAAATTCATGCTATAAAACTGGTCCAACGCTTGGAATATAGCGTCTATCAGTTGCTCCATTGGGTCGTCAGATGCCCCACGGAAACCGGGTTGATCTATATAAATTATTTCTACATTATACTTTACACATAACCTTTTTAGGAAGGCTCTTTCGTTTGAATCACGCCCTAAACGGTCAGATTTTGTAACTAAAATATAATCAATTTTTAGGTGTTTTATAGCATGTAAAAGTTGTATCATGCCTTTTCTTTTTAAATTTATTCTTGTGTTTCCTTGTTCGTATTCTATTAGTTTATTGTCGGAATACCCACTTATTCCAGCGTCTTCATAAACATCTTCAAGTTCAAACTCATAATCGTTTGCATACTGTATAATTTTCTGATGCTGATGATTGAGACTATGTCCTTCCTCTGCCTGTCTGCTACTGCTTACACGTACATATCCTACCGCGCGTTTACATTTATTCACAGGAAATAACCTCCATTTATAATAGGATTATAAGGAAATTATAAAGGATATAAAAAAGGATTGATAGTCTAATAGCAAGACCGTCAATCCTTCCTTATAATTATCTTAAAAATATTTTATAACCAAATATAAACTTAGTCCAAATAGTAGGTCTCCAAGGAGCATTAGGACACTTCTTACAGGAAGGACTTACAACTGCTATTCTATCTTGTATTTGTCCGTCTGCTTTCATGTATAGTTTCTTTCTAAGTTCAATATGCTTGTTGTAAGATTCGATTGATTTATAGTTTATAGCATAACTAATTATCTGTCTTATATCAAATCCTGCAACAAACATATCAAAATACTCTTTCGTTAGTAGATTGTCTTTTATTATAATTTCGTCAACTTGCTCTTTCTTCAAAAGCATTTCTGGAAGATTGCTTTCAAAATAAACATTCGTGCAAATCGAAAGATTTGTTGAAGAAATTCTTTCAAAAGTACGACAAGCAACAACTGGATTTCTTGAAGTGTAGTCTCTTATTAGATTTTCATATTCTGCAAATCGAGGGTCACTTCTTAATGCAATAATTCTCTTTTTTTCTTTTTCAACTTTCTTTTCAATTTCTTTAATAACTGCTTCTAATGCTAGTTTTGTAGTAGAACAAGCAGTAGATACTTTTCTAATAATATTTTTTCGTTTAAATTCGCCTTCCTCTTTATTGATCTTACTATGAAAAATATCACCCATTTTAAACTTCTTGAAATTAAGAATCCCACCTTCGGAATCTATAAAGCATTCAGAAGCAATACTTGCTATAAGTCGAGTATTTGAATAGATATATACTTTATTATCAAAGTAGTCTTTAAATAAAGTTAAACCTAGTGAACCTTCGTTTATAGCCAATTTTAACTGATGTGTGTCTGCTACTAGAAAATCGTTAGGATTGCCATTCAGCACATTCTGATAAGTTATAGCCTTCTTAAATCTATTAGCAACCTTTGTTTCATAATTTCCTGCATATTTCAATGAGATTGGAGCCCATAAGGATTCTTTCATACCCAAAACCTTAAAGTTTGCTTTAATTAATAGATCAGACTTTGTTTTAGCCTCCCAATGCTCCTCTTCTGTAATTTCCACTTCATTATCTTTATCTGAATCAGAAACTGCACCCGTAACAATCTCTAAGTCTAAATTACAATTATTTACTACTTGGTATATTAAATCAAACACCTCTTTTTCAAATATATTCTTTTTACTTCTTTCTTGTACAAATGTCATAAGATCAACCCCTTTCGCGTTATGACCTGTATAAACAGTTAACCAGCGATAGGTGGTTTCCTTTATTAATTTAGTAGGACTATATAATTATTTTTACTAACCATTGGTGGTTAAAAATAAACCAAACTACCTATAAAATAAATAGAAACAAAAAAGAGTATTTATTATTTTTGTCTTGAAATGTATATATGTAAAACAAAACAAACTAAAGACGAAAAGGAGTTGTTGACAAATGTTAACAAGAAAGTACACAGGACAAAAATACGGAACTAATGAAAATGGAATCGAAGTAGAATTACCAATGGAACAAAAGACAGTAGAAGTAGAATCAGCAAAAGAAAGAGTTGAGTTCGCACTAAGATATTCTAGAAATGTTATACCCGCAGGAGTTTACAATGTATTTCTTACTAGTTTAACAACTATCATGGAAAGCATTGAAGAGTTAAACCAAATTGCAGAAGAGGAAGGATTGCCAAATGGCTTTTTAGATACAATTACAGATTTAAGAATCAGTTTTGAAAATGTAGTATGTACACTACAAAAAATAGAACACAAAGAAAAGGACTATAAGTTAGCACATAAGCAAACGATCAAGGAATTAAGCCAAATATTCTTTAGTGCTTATAGTCATGCAGTATCTATATGGTAAAGATAAAAGACTTCCTTTAAATAGGAGGTCTTTTATTAATTGGCGCCAATCCTTCCTTCCTTTATAATTAAAAGAAAAGGAATAGGATTAGGAGGAAATAAATATGACAAATGAAGCGGAAAACAGAGTAAAGGTTCTTTTAAATAAGATTGAAGGAGCATTACAAGATATTGAAACAGTATGCAATCAACACGGTTATGATACAGAACCATTGGGTAAAGCCTTCGAAAGTGTTCAAAAAGCAAGAGATTTTAAATTATCTTAATATCAAAAAAAGACTATAATTAGAGGATTAACTCTTTTATAGTCTTTTTTATGTCTGTTTATTAAAAACGGCTAAAGTCGTCCAAAATAGCCTGTATTACTCTATTTTATGGCCTTAATAATTTAAAGAAGAATTTAATCTCCTTTATCCTATTTTATTCTATTTTTTATTTTTTTCTTCTTTCTATTATTCCTTTATAGGGATTTATTTCTGGGCGAATAAAATAACTTATTTCTGGTGAAATAGATAGGTAATAAGGACTACTTATTTTTAATAGATTTGTTAATTAAATCTAATAACAACTGCTCAATAAGTTCTTTGTCTAATCCTGCCTTAACCAATCGTTGACGATACTCAACACCAATTTCGACTAAAACCTTATCAATATCAACCTTTTCCTGCTCAGAAGTCTTTTCATCAATCCTTGATTTAACTACTTTCAGCAACTCTTGCAATGTATCAGAAGCGGTATCTACAACTGCATTAAATGCTATTTCCTTAAACTTCTTACTCTTACTGTACTTATAAACAAGAATGAAAGAGATTAGGAATAAGAGGAAAACAATAAAGATTATCAGTAAATCTTGCATAACAATTACCTCCTTTTATGCTCATTTGTTGGTAATTATGCTTTATTAATAACAATTATTTTTTATTATTAAATGTTATGAAGTGTTATTAATAAAACATAATTAGACTTATCACTTAGTAAAAACTTTGACATATTTGCTACTTGCCGTTATATATTTTCCACTCTTTAGTTTGTACATTTTTGCACCTGCTACTGTGTGTGTGCTTACTACTGTAAATGTAGTACCTTTCTTGTAGGAAATGTATTTATCATTCCAATTTGCCGTATTATAAGTCCAAAGATTGTCTGCAACAACTTGTACATATGTTGTTTTCTTAACTACCGTAGGTTGCTTTACTTCCTCTTTCTTCTGCACTGTTGGATTTAAATAGGATTTAACCAAAGCCACAAACTTGTCCCAAGTCCACCCATACTTTCCGCTCCTAATTCTTTCAGGACAGTTTTTCTTACTCCAATGATAATGTTGCCTCATGTTGCTTAAAGGAATGTTTTCGTCCTTTAATATCTTTGCTGCTAGTTGCGCGGCTAACTTAACTGCACTATCAAAATCTTTTACCCAACAAATTTCGATTCCAATACTTGTGTCATTTCCTGCTGTTGTACCTGTATGCCAACACTTCCAAGTATGTTCAAAATTTTGGTGGATTTCTTTGTCATCAACGCTATAATGCCAACTTGCTTTACTTCGCTTCATGCCAAGTCTTTTTTGCAACTTCGCATGATTTATCGAACTTGCATTTAGATTTCCTGTTTCGTGGATTGTAAGATATTTTTTCGTATTTCCTTTTCCACCTGTAACCTGCAATGCTTCATTATCTGTTAGCATATAATCTTTATTGATCTTCATTTTCCTCATCCTCCTTTTCTATATAATTTTCATAAATCCTCAATATTTTGTTTTTGATAACTTTCGCATGAGGAAATCCCATATCTGCACTTGTTTCTAAAATTGAAATCAATTCGCACAAAACAACAACCACAACATAAAATATAATTATTCCGTTTAAAATAGTATGTAGGAAACTCAAATCTGAAAAGGAATTTGAAGTTAAGGATAGGAAGGAAATAAAAACAAAAGGAATGATCATGGCGACTAGTTTTCCGAATGTGTTACGAATTCTTCTACTTCTTATAACTACATTTTTATTTAACCAAGCACAAGTAACTGCAAATATAAAATCAAATAGCACCGCTAAAACAATTGTTGTACCCATAACTACATAAAACTCTGCTATATCACTTGTGAAGGAAATCCCCAATAAACTAACAATTAACCCGTAATACCATATAAAAATGTTACTTAATAAACTAATTAACTTGCTCCATACAGAAGTTAATACTTCCATCTAATATTCACCGCCTTCTACTTCAGAAATTAACTACCAATGGTAGTGGAGTCTGAACTCTCCTTGTTTACTAAAATCAAAAGAAGGTCTTTTATTTCAGTTAATTCTGCTTTAACTGTTTTTAATTCTTCTTTTAGTTCTAAATTTTCCTGTTCAATCGGCTTACTTATTAAAATATGTTTCACTTATAGCACCTCCCTATATTAAGTTGCATACCCAACTAGCAGTCCAAATATTTCTAAATCAGAATCGTCAAAAACTATTTCAAGATTACTAATTTGATTTACCTTATCTAGTTCAATCCTTTTGTCTAGTAAATGCTTTTGACCATTTACAATAAGGCTAGAATTACTTACATAGGACTTGTTAGCAGCCAAGATTACATGGAGAGTTTTTGCAATAATGCTTTTGTTTATCTTTATAGAAAAACCAACAGGTGAACTTTGTTGAGTTGTTATACTTAAGTTGAGTTTACTTATAACAAGATAGTTATTATTATTTTCAACATAATAATTATCTGATGATATATATATTTTTTTATCCTTAAAGTAACCTTTTCTTATTGTTTCATTTGTTAATACATTTTTTATATAACCTTGAGTGATAAGTATTTTATCGTCAACATATACAATGTCGCTAATGCCTGTGTAAAGCATGCTGCCATCAAGACCAAGTGCAAGACTATGCATTTCATCGTGACTTTCAGTAACTATTACAGTAGACCCTGTTGTAATTTCCTTCTTGAGTAACACTTGCTTAACAGCCATTGCAGGACCTCCTGTATAATCATTTTGAGGTTCATAACCAATTGGTAGTAAAGTCAAGAAGTAAAGAAATTTACCATCAGGTGAAAGGACAGAATTTACTGCTAATTCGGATAACTTATCTATCGAAATTAAAGCACTGAAGAAATAATCTGCTTTTAATGGATCGTCATCTGGAATTAATGAAAATATTTCATACTCCCATATTTCGTGCATAAATTCATTAAAATTCTCATGTTTATCTACAGAGTAAGTATCTGAAGGAATATGATATTTCACAAAATAAATACCATCACGATTGTAGTACTGTATAAGAAGAAGGTCATTTTTTATATCAAAATAATCACTACGCCAATAATGCCTAAAGTCATGGGATGAGTTGCTTTCTAAGAATGAAAAAATTTCATACAAAGTCTTGCTTGAAATATATTCTTGAGCATTAGTGTCTTTTCTTGTTTTTTCAATATATGAATTCAACCAACTTCCAACAAAATCATACTTATATGTGATACCATTAATATTTTCAAATATTGGCTTATTCTCATTTTTTAAATTATTAACATTAGAAAACTGAACTCCATCAGACTTAATAACTCCATTAACAACTGAGCAGTTTGTCAGTACATACTGACTTGTATCTTCGTCATAAAAATCATCATAATATAGACCTTCAAGGCCGCTCCAAACTGGATCAAGTTGTCCATTTTGAGCATTATTAACAACTCTATATAGGATTTCACGTGAAAGATTTAGATTAACAGAATCGAGTTCCTTTTTAATTTTAGTTAAATCGGAACCGACAATATTACTACCTGTATTGTACTCACTTTTCAAAAGATACTTATCTAGTTCAGTTTTTTTTGCATACATATCTAAATCTGTTTTCTTTGCATATGTTGCTTTTATAGTCTCTATACTAGTGTCAATAGCATTAATTCTGCTATTAAGATCATCAATAACAGCCTGTTTTATTGTGTTTTTTATTTCTTCATTTTCCTTTTCTGCAACTACATTAGGTTTATAATTACTCATGATCTTCTGGATTACAGATTTAATAACATATAACTCTTGTAGCACGTCTACATTCTTTTCACCATCATAAATATAACGATTCGTTCCTTTCATTTGTTGTCGTCTATATTCTTTTTCTATCATGCTTGTTATTTCCTTTTGTATTTCCTTTATATAAACATATTCCTCCAAAATTAAAACCTCCTCTTTCCACCAACCTGCCTGTCCGTAAGTGGACCAATCTTAAAACAAATAAAGGAAGGAAAGGATTAAGAATAATCCGTAAGTGTATAGGTAGCCGAAGCACCGTTTCCTTTACTTATATTTATAGTTACACTCGTACAAACTCCCTTGTAACTTCCACCTAAAAGTCGTTGACTTGTTAATAAAACAGTATGACCGGGCTTCAACCCCGGAACGTAAGGATAACTGAATATTAACTCTTCCTTAATACCGTTCTTTAAAATACTTCTGGCATATGCATCAGCCTGTGCCTTATCCATTTCTGGTCGTATTTGTTCGTACGTAGAAGCGGATTCTCCTGCATATACATTTTCATCCCTAAATACCTGTACAACTCCACTTTTAGAACCACGGCCATATATTATCTTGACCGAATTATAAACAGTAGCAGACTTTAAATGTTCAATTTGTTCGGCAGAGAATGAAGTACTTAGTTCAAAATCGGGAATAGGCTTTACTTTAGGAGTCTCAAAAATCAGCACATTTCCTACACTATGCATTTGCATTCCTGTACTATCTGCCAAATCTTTAAGCAAGTCTCCATTTGTCAATCCTGCATTTGAAAAGGAAGGAACTACTTGTTCAGAATCCCTATAAGCGTCCTTGAAATAATCATCATAGGAAGGAGTGTTAGGAGTTTTAGGAATAGAAGGAGTGGAAGAACTGTTTTCGAAATCCTTGTAGATTGGATTGTTGCTTTCGTCTAACCAGTTTTTTATTGCTTCGCCTCCATTTTCAGTCACAGTGTCATGTTTATACTTAACTCTAAAGCGAACAATCTCATTGTAACCTCTTTTTCTTCTATCATTAACATCTGTCCCGTATTCAGCATAATTGGGGATGAAATATACATACCCTTTAGAGTAAAAGAATTGACCTGCTGTTGACATGGTATATACGTCATATAACCTTGTTACTGGAATATTCTTTTCAATTGTAAGGTTTAAGGAGTCAAATATATCGTAACTTCCGCTCCTAATTGCCATTGAGTATCCAAAATTAAATATAGAATCACTGTTAGTTAAATACATTCCACCGTCTTCCGTTTTAGTTCCTTGAAGAAGTTCTTTAAATACAAGGCTTGTATCTTCCTCTTTCATATTCAATCCATCACTGTATTTAAAGACATATCTTTGATGATAGTAATGCCAACCCATAACACTTCTGTCTACAAAGTAAATATTCATATAGACATAATTCCCACTTACCATATACCTAAAAGTTTCCCAACCATCACCTGTTGAAAATGATTTTCCATAGAAATAAGTAGCCGTAGTTCCTCGCAAATCCCAACAATCTAGAAATAAGACTCTGTTAATCGAATAGCAGTACATTAAAGTGTTATTTTCAAAATAATAACGACTTGTTGAAGATACGGAATCTGAATAACCTATTCGATTAACCTCGTCACCATTTTGATTTTTCATCTTAAACTGCCTAATAGACTTATCTTCTAGATCTATCATGATCATTTTTGCATCACGACCCCAGTGACCCACTGCAACAACCATTGCACGATCAGCCTTTAAATCACCAATAATATTTACATCGTCACTACTGTCTTTCAGATCTAGAGCCTTACCACCAAATCCTAATTGATTTGTTACTTCCTTCCTTTCATTCATATCAATAATTCGAATACCCCAAAATGAAGTTAGAGTACCAGTAGAGTCTTTATAACGATTTAAAACGACTAGGTAGCCATTTTTAGTCATTGCCATTTTTGTATATGAATTATTTTTTGTTTCAAACAGTTTTCTACTTCCATTTAAAACCAACTCCCAATCTCCATATACAGGAGTTGTTGTGTTATTTTGAGGAGGAGTATTCCCAGATCCACCCCAACCATCTGGCTTATCTGTTGTTCCATAATCTAAGTCCAATTGAGGTGTTCCTACATTGAAATTAAAGGAAGGATCATTCTCCTTTATTTTTCCTAATACATTGTTTAAATTTTCTAGATCTCTATCTTGTGTAGATTTTAATTCAGCAGCATTGTCATAAATATTTCCCGTTGCAGAAACATCTGCCCCACGAAAAATAGAACTATTTATATCCGTATTTCTATCTGTCATTTCAACACGAACGAGTGTGTAGTCTCCTGTTTCAGCGGTCATGCCCCAAGCATTAACAATTCCTTTCATTAAAAAGTCTTCTTTCGGATTACTTCCCTTTGTTACTATTGAAATCTCAATAATCTCACCTCTTTTATTTAAAATCCCCTTAAAGTTAGGGTCTTTCAAGTAGTTGAATTTATCTAAATGTGAAATTAATTGAATATTACAGGTTTGAGGTTCTCCATATGCTCCTGTATAGTCAAGACTTTCAATATAGCGATCTTCGATAACTCGTCCACCTCTTGCGACTAGTTTAATTTCAACAGTCCTATCTGGTCCTAAATAATAATTCATTTCCTTATCCTCCTTTCCTTATAATTTTTTAATTACAATGCATGTTAATCCTATCGTATCTAAGTCTGAAACCTGCTTTCCTTTCACCGCTTCCGCACGTTCAACCATAACGTCATAACGTCCATGAGGGTCCTTAAATCTACGCTTCTTATGTACAGAGGAAAGGAATAAAGGAAGGTCTTCATGAAGGATAATAGCCTCAATTGAAATTCGACTAACCATTCCATAGGATTCAAATAATGCATTTTCTATATTTCCATCTAAAGGAATTTTAACTGCAAAGTTTCCTTCCCAAGAGCGCGGATTCCAATCGTCATATGTTCCTATAAAATTTATTCGTCCTGTTCCATCTGTATTTTCCAAATAGAATAGTACTTCATCACTTGGTAGGTAGTAACTCATCATCAATTCCTCCTTTCATTAAAACGTCCCTCCGTTAGCAGTTTTTAATCCTTTTGCTAAACCTTTACCAGTTGCTTGAGCATTATGCTTATCTACTAAACCATTAAATGCAAAATTATAAACGTCACCAGTAGCATTTCCATTCTTCAACCCATCAGTGTATTTAGCCATTATCTTAAATGGATTAATTGTTTCACCTTTAATGAGGTTTTGAAGCATTTGAGCAGGTAGTGCAATCAATTTAGTCAACCAACTTATAATATCTGCCACTTTCTGAGCAAATCCTTGAACTGATTTAGGAAGTAATGAAACAAGGAAATTAAGAAGAGAATGAAAGCCGTCTTGTAGGAGTGTCATAGGAGTACCCATTTCTGCAAATATGTTTGCCCAATCCTTACCAAATATCTTTTCGATAAGCCAGTAAGCACCTTTAAGAACAGATAATACAAGCATTACAATTCCAACGATAGGATTAATAAATCTAGAAATGAATTTCCCTAAACTTTTAAGACCGCTCCATATCCATTTAAAGAAGCCTCCTACTCCTTTAAAGAAGTTGGCAACATTAGCCCAAAGACCTTTAAAGAAGTTTCCTATCGGCTTTAAAAGAGATCCTAAAGAAGTACCAAACTTAGAAAGGATAACTTGAACTGCTTTAACGACAACCATTAAACTAAGAATTGCAGAAGCAATGCTTGAAAGAACTGTTCCTATAACTAAAGACCAAGCAAGAAACTTAGCAAAGCCCGGATTCTCTTTTAGGAAAGTGTTTGCTGTATTAATTGCCTTTGTTAATCCTTCCATGATTTTAATTACAGTAGGAAGGAGTTCCTGACCAATAGTAGCCTTCAAATCCGTCCATGAGTTTTTTAGTTTTAATGAAGAGTGTTCAAAAGAGCCTTCGGTAAAGTCCTTCCAAGCCTTATCAGCCGTTCCTGTCGTTTCTACGAACTTTCCTATCCTTTTTTCATAATTATTAAAGAACATTTCACCAACGTCAGTCGAAATACTTCCTCCTGCTATTTCCATGAAATTACGTTTTACAAAGGAGTCACCAACGTTTCCAATACGCATCATAATGTCTTGATATTGTTTCATTGTTCCTTTATCCCTTGCTTTTAAATTATTGATAATTCCTTCAACAGACATTGAGCCACTATCAATTTCTTCTGAATATAAATGACGAATCATATCAAGGAAGTCGTCAGTTAGATCCTTACTTCTATCCATTACTTCACGAACTGAATCTCCTACTTTATCGAGGTTAAATGAACCACCTTCTTTGATTCCGTATTCCATTTCTGCAATTGCATCACCAATATCGAATCCGCTATTATGGAAGTCTTCCGAATACTCCTCAAATGCTCCTAATGTTTCATTAAACGAACCACCAGAGGCTTGTAAAGCCTTAACAAGACCGTCTGCTGCTTCCTCGAAAGGAACTTGGAATCCCACTGTCATTTTGGAAAGAGTACTCGCAACTTCGTCCGAGCCAACTTCAAAGATTTTTGATATTTCCAATATTCTTCTTGCTATTTGCTTCTTATCGTCATCCTTAAATAAGCGTTCTGCTAATACTAAACCTTTGCCAACTTCGTCATATGTTTCACCTAATCCGTCAACGAACAATTCCCTCATGTCGTCTTTGAATCCTTGAACCATATTATCAGGCAAGCCAGTCTGTGCTTGAACTCTATTCATGGAATCTTCCATTTCGGCAGCGGCTTTTACAACACTAGCAATTGCCCCTGCTCCACCTTTAGCAATTCCACCTAGAGCAACAGCAGCGCCTCCCATTGTAAAGTCTGCTTTAGAGAATGCCCCTTGAAGATTTTTAATTTGATCTTCAACTGAATCCATTACTGTTTCGAACTCACTAGAATCCGCTCCAATACGAGCAATAATAGAACCTAATCCAAATTTACTTGCCATTTATATCTAACCTCCCTTCTGTTGTTTAAGAGCAAGAAGTTTATTTCTAAATGCTTCTTCTTGTTCTTTAATATTTGTTTTCTTTTCCTTTCCTTTACTAAGATCATATTTACTTTGTTCACGCTCAAACTCTTTAAATATTTTCTTGATATTTTTTGAACCTTCCTTACTTAGTGCTTGCATAGGAGCAATAGCCAACATGAAATCATTAGCGTCTGAAATTGTTTTACTTCTACGCTCTAATTCCATCTGCTCTATAATTTCAGCAAAGGAAAAATCATGTTGCCAAACAGACGGGGGAACTCCTTTGTTTAAAAAGAAATTACTGATTTCCATTAGTAATTTTTCTAGATCGAATCCTTCGTCTTGTTCTTTTCCTTCTTCTTGAATCCCCCCATGAACTTTTTTATTTGCGCCAAGTTAGGACTCATGTTCACACCATAGATTGCTAAAAGGATATCTTTTAATCCGTCAAAATCAGCCACATTCTCATAATCAAATTCCTCTGTTAAATAAGGATTTAATAAGGAAGGAACTTTAGGAATGATATACACAAGTGCGTCAATTGCTGACTCTGTATCTAATTCTCCTGCCGTTAATTTACCTATTACTTCCTCACCAACTTCTGGATCACGCACTAATTCTGAAATCTGATTAAGGATTGTAAAAACCGAAACACGCTTTACAATTACCGAATCATAATCACCATTTACATTGATATAATCAACCTTTTTTGCTTTTAAAAATGCTACATTGTTATTCATTTTCATTTCCTCCTTTTTTTTAGTTAACGAATAAATACAAAATAAAAGGAAGGAAAGAATAAAAATCCTAATCCTTCCTTCCTTTTATTTATATATAGGGTTTACTATGTTAAACCCCGACATTTCCTGTATTTCCGAATAAAACATGATACTTAGATGCATTCTGGAATGTTCTAAGTTCTAACCCGATTACAGTTACAACTTCTGGTCCAAATTCGAATGAAGGAGAACCTACGTTAACTGCTTTAGGGAAGATTATCCAACGGCTTTTATTGTCAGGATCTTCACTTGGAGCAAAAATAAAACACTCTGTTAGTTCGTGAAGTTTATAAGCACCGCTTTTTAAAGAATACCCATTACCAACTACGTCTATCATTGGTAATGCAGTTTCAAGTGCAGTACGATCAAACTCCATTAATGCTATTTCTGCTAGTGCATACTTTGGTCTACGTGTGAAACCAATGGTAGTTAGATTTTCACCGTTTTCTACCTCAAAATCTCCAAATTCAAAGGATATTGTTAATCCATCTTCCGATGTTGTTCCCAATTTTGCACCTAGAGTGGCTACCGAACCTGTCATTGTTCCACTAAACACGCTGTATGCCTCGTTTAATATACTTTTTTCTTCATTAATCATTTACAATTCGCTCCTTTCATTTTCACCCATAAAATGCGTAGATTTAGCATTTTCAGGTAAATCGACTCCACTTTCTGAGCCATTTTCTTGCTCTTTTAACTCTAATTCAGAAGGAATGTAGTTATATCCGTTCGCTTCTGCCTGTTTTTTTAAGTCAATTAAAGTTACATAGTAAATTGTTTTATAGACTAGTGCCGTATCTTGTTGCTCAAAAAACTCAAGTTCACTTTCAACAAAGCAGTTTTTTATTAAGTAGTTTTTATATCTAATGTTTCTAATACTATCTAACGAATCTACAACCATATCAGCAACTTCACGTGGATCTCTATCTTCCGTATGGTTGTAGTATTTAATCTTTACAGTTACAACTGGATATCGAATATACCTAGCAGTTCGTGGACCCGGATTAGATCCAGATTCATATAGAAATATCATAGATTCTGTATTTGCAGAATCTATTTGGATATTCATCAATTCTTCAATTCCTTCTTCGGCCAAGTAGTATCGCAAAATAAAAGGAACAGAAGGAAAGATTCCGCTATTAATTTCAAGTTCCTCTGCAGGAATATTAAGTTCTCGATATTTCATTTCCAACTCCTCCTTTTAATTTGTTTGATTTCCACGTGTTGCCTTGTGAATCGTCTTTCTTGCTGTTTTTCCTACTTCTTCCACTATCTTTGGTTTTAACTCCCTAAATGGCTGCTCTAAGTACTCCATTTGACCGTCTATATGTCGATAGTTATTATCGTGTTGAGGTTCTGAATATGGTGTATTAAACCCAATATCAAGTATAATTTCACTCTCTATCTTGCTAGAACTAGAAGGACTAGATCCTCCAAAGGTAACAGAACCATTCTCGTCAGAAGTAGCAATGATAGTTTTATTGTTTTTAACGATAGTTCCAGAAGCCCTCAACTGACCACCGTCATGTGTTTTTATTACTTTTCCTTCCTCGTCCTTTAATAAATCACCGTTTTCATCCATTTCACCTTGGTAAATAGGTGCTTTATTAACTGCATCAGCAAGCAGTTTAAAACTGGCTTTTCTTAAAGTCTTTTCAATTTCCTTTTTTAACTTTTTCCTTAAATCCTTACTATTCCTTACTAGTTCCTTTTGACCGCTAAGGTCAATGTTGACACCCATTGATGCTCGTCTAGCCAAAGTACACGATCTTCTTTATAATTCGTAAACTATAAGGGTGTCTTACGAAATACACTCTCCAGCAAGTGTACATATTGTCGTCATAGAAAATCCTCCATGATTCATCAATTGGAGAATCTGCTGAACAGTGCAAATATGCATAGATTGTATATTGCTCTTGGTTGTTCCCGTCAATATCCCAATTGTTTTCATATGTAAGATATCCATATTCAATATGCTCTTTTTCGTAAATAGGAACTTTTTGACCTTTAGCATTTCTTACAGCAGGGTATGCTTTAATTGGTTCTTTAAAAAGATTGTACATATTAAAACCTCCCCATAAGAACGATAACAGGTAGTAAAGTTTCGTAAGCATCAGGATATATTGAACGGATAGAAGAAGTATCATAAGAAGCAGAATAGTCACCTGCTGAAAGGCTTGTTACTCCATTTCGTTTATTTATAATTGCTAGTTGGGCTTCCATATCAGTTAATACGTGATAGGCTTGAATAATAACGGCTTCAAAAACTGCTGAATCTTTGTATTTTTTAGCCTGTATAGTGTACTTAAAGACAACACTTCTAAAAATAGTCCTCCAAGCCGATTTAAGGGCTTTATGTCTTTCTTCTACTGTGAAGTTAAACCAATTGCTAAAAGAAGGGTCTAGGACGTCCTGAACGAAATTATCAGCAGTTTCTAAAGGAACTAAGTCGTAATCTCTAATTACTGTCATTTAGCAACACCTCTTTTTCGTTTCGCAGGAGTTTTTATTTCTACTGAATAGCCGTATCGTTTAAATCTTTCGACTAATTCCTTATCTGTTGTTTCTGCCATTCCTTCTTCAAACTTCATACCTAAAACAGTGTCACTTGATTTGTTGAATAGCCTAACTATATAAGTGTTCATAAAATCACTCCTTTCTTTATGAACCTTTTTGTAAACAAAAAAGTGAAGAAGAAGGATTTACTCCCACCCTTCACTTTTTTGTTAAAACGGACTAGTTAATCCTTGAATACGAGCAACAGAACGAGCAGAGTATTCTGCAATACCTGCGTCCCAACTCATATGTACACCTTTATAAATAGCACCAACTGTATAAGGTTCAGTTGTAATACCTGCTTCACCTTCAATACCGTTGAAACGGTGTGGTGCAAGGTTCATTAAGTAGATAGAGCCTGTATTTTCTAAAGTTGTACTTTCATTTACTACAACAGTTTCATTAAACGGTAATGGATTTACAGTAATTGTAGAGAATGTACCATTACCATTATCAACTTGCTTTTGGAATGTACTCATACGAATAATTTCAGAACCGTTAAATGAAACAATGTTGTTTTCGAACTGATCTTTACTACGCTCTAAAAGGTGCTTAGAAGCCAATAGATCAACCAATTGCACATAAGTTTGGTCTGATACTAAAATTACAACGTCAGCCACATTAGCAGGTTGTAATGCTAATTGAGCCATTTGTAATTGAGCAATATTAATCTTACCTTCTATTGCAGTAAATAATAATTCTTGATCAACACGGTACTTAGCACCCTTCAGTCCTGAATCGTCACCAGTACCATTTAACACTTCATCCGCAAATGCACGTGAAATAGAAGCCGCTTGGTCTTCTAAAGCAGATTTTAAGAAAGCCTCCGGGTTAACCATGCGGCTTAATTCATTTTTGTCGTATCGGAAATCTGCATAGAAAATAGAAGTCTTTTCTGTTACTGGTTTGTAATTAAATTTAGTTTGTTCTGGTTCTTGACCAATATAACGTGTACCTGCACCCATTAAACCGTCTTTACGACTAAATGTAATACTTGCACCTTTAATAGGTTGGAACAAGAAACGAGCCGTTAAAGGAGATCCTTTAGCAATCGCGCCATATATTTCGGACAGGCGTTGATCCGTTTGCAATCCTGCACTATGTAATAGTGTATGCATTATATAATCCCTTCCTTTCCTTTAGGTATTAACCTAATAATTCCTTAGCAAAATCTAACAATCCTGAACCTTGTTTTTTAGTAGGTGCTGGATTGGAGCCTTGACCACCAATGGTAGAAAGAAGATTCTTTTCTTTTAAGTCGTTCATCATTTTTGCATAAACAGAGTTTACTTGTTCTTTTATCTTTTCCTTGTCAGTCGAAAATTCAACTTGACCTTTATATGCCTCAAGTAATTCCCTTCCATTTAATGCTTCCTTAATGTCCTTATCAAATTGAACCTTTTTTTCTTCTTCCTCTTTGCCTGTTTTATACTGTTTTAAAGTTTCAAGTTCTTCTAGAACTGAAGAAAGTTCTTGACCATTTAATAAAGATTTCAATGAATCAAGTTCTTGACTTAGATTTCCGATAAGAACTTTATCTTCGTTAGGAGTTTCTTCTTTAACTTTTTCAGTCTCAGTTTTAACTTCCTCAGTTTCAACAGGATTAGTAGTAGTCTCAACTTCCTCTTTTATTGCTACTTCTTCTGTTGTTTCAACTTCTTCATTTTTAATTTCCTCCATAGTTATCACCTCTTACATTAAATATAAGAAAGGCAAAGATGCTTCCCGTTAAAAACAAAAAAGAAGAGGATTATTCCTCTTCTTTTTCATCTTTTCCAGTTGTTGCAAAATTATCAGGATCTTCAAACTCCACCACGAAAGGAACTAGAACGTGCCTACATTTAAAATGTATCTGTCCACTTCCTCCTTTTGTGTTTCCTAAATACTTAACTTTTCTACCGTCTTCTAACTCTGTAATATCTGGGTGAATGGAATAAACAACCTTCTTACCACCACTAAACACTTCCTTTTTACAGGTTTCGCATTCCGTTTTATGAGTTGTGTAAGTTACAAAGTAAATTTCTTCGTCAAGTAGCATCGCCTCTGTACCCTTGTTGTGGGCAACCATTACACCTTGATGAAGTTTAGATTTAGCATATTCAACTAAGTCCATTTGAACTCCGTTTTTCTTAGTTATAGAATCAATTCCTTTAGCCTTCAATAATTCAGCCAATTCTGGACCGCTATCTTTTAAAGACTTACCTGTTATTAGGTTTCTAAGAACGGCTTCATTCAGAGTAGTTTGCATATTATATGTAGCATTGGAAATCACACCTGCACGTGCTGCTTCCATACTTTGCATAGTTTGGTTAACAACATTACTGATAGCATATTCATCTATCTTAGTGAACCGTTGTGAGGTATCAGGAAGGACAATACCACTCTGTTGAAGATTGAATAAGGCCCAATACTTACCTAAACTATGACGTTCTAGCAATAATTGAGGTAGGTTTTGATTCTCATATTCCTTTAACTTATCTAGTGCATTATTAATATTTAAAAGGAGTTGTTCATTACGAGTCCTTAACTTGTCTGTATTTTCAATATCGAAACTTGCAGATTGCATTAACTGCATCTGAATATATATTCTAGAAGTCTCATAAGCCTTCACTAGACTTTGGTGAATATCCTCGGCTTGTTTACTTCTTCTGTTATACTCTGCTAAAGAATAAGGTTTTTGACTCATTATTCTTCACCTTCTTTAGTTTCCTCTTCTTTTTTATTCATTTCTAGTAGATCAGTTAAATTAAAAGGCTCAGGTGTCTTATCGTGACTATGACTAGATTCTTTTTCAGCCTTTTCTTCTTTAATTCGTTCTACTTCTTCTGCATCCTGTCTGCTGTTAGTATTATTTATTTTCTTTCTTGTTGTTTCCTCACTTTGAAGTCCTGCTTGTTGTTTAGTAATCTCGATTGCAACGTCCTCAGCATCTAATGGGAATGCATTGCTAAATGTTGTATTAACCCATTCTGCCTCAAACGCAATTAAACCGTAGTAATAAGCCAATTTTTGAGCAGAATAGAAAGACAATTCCAATGCATCTGATAAAAGGTTTTGGATATTCTTAACAATTATTAATGAAGGAATATATCGTAAAGAAATAGCCTTACCAGACTCTGGATAAACGCTGCCGTCTTTGATTGAAAGAACATGTTCTGGCACACCCATAATTAATGCCATTGCTGAAATATTAGTAAATAAGAAGTTAAAGGCTGCTTCTGTATTAGCGTCCCATGTAAGGTACTCAGGAGGGTTCTCACCGTCAATTGCAGGGTTGTGGCAGTATATATCATGTTGACCCATTATTGACTCAACTGACATATATTCTGAGCCATAACCGTCTACTTTAACTGATATCCCCATTGTCTTTTGCATTTGTGCAAAAATACTAGGAGGAACAATTATTTTAGGTGAAGCAAAAATATCAAGAACACGCTTTAAATATGTAAAACGATTACACACCTCTTTTAGTAAATCCTCAACGTCAGCAATAATAGACTTACCAAAAAAACTGAAAGGATCTCTGTTAAATGGTACATAGTGAATCAACATGCCAGCATTGTGTTTTATTTCTTCAAACTCAACAAGTTCAAATTCAGCCTGTCCGTCTTTTCTTTCCAAATTGTAATAAGTATATAAATTATCCTTATACTCCTCAATTCGTCTATACTCTACACCGTCAAAACCAACATTGTAAGTTAATCTATACCCTTTAGGTTTTGAAATATCCCAAGGATTTTGGATTACCTCTAAGTGTTTTGGGTGAACATATTCTGTAAAAATATCAATTTCACCATTATCTTTTGGTCTCATTCCCGTTTTAATAACTACACCGCCTAGAACTAGCATTGAAACAACAATGTCGAACAGATTACTGTATAACTTATTGTCTTTTAAATACTTATCTAGCCACTCCTGTGCATCGTCTGACTGAACAGCAAAAGATGGGTTAGAAGATACGAATAAATTTGATAGTTCTCGAACTGCAGGTTTTACTAAATTCACATTAATAAAACGGTTTTTATCTTCTAAACTATATCCTGTTGTAAATGCTTCTTTTAATTGTCCTTTGTAAATGTTTTCATATTTTTCATATGCAATATTTAATTTAGATCCAAGTGAAGCACTAGAGGACTTTACAAGAGCATTTATTTCTTTTTGAGTATATGGCATATTCTCCTGATCTAAGTTTCGCATTACCATAATAGGAGTTTCATATTCGTAGTTATTTGTCATTTTTCATTCCTCCTTTTCCTCACCAGTTTCCACGGCCACGTTTAATTCCGTTAATTACAACTCGCCCGTTTACTGGATTTATTAATTCGTCCATGATGTCGAAAATCTTTACATATTCATACACTGCATAACGTAAAGAGTCCATGCAGTGATCATTTCCGTCTTTTGGTTTATTCAGAGATTGCCCTTCTTTATTTACAATGTACTTGTAAGAAACAATTTCCTTATAGAAAGTCTCACAGTGATCAGCAATGAAAATCTTTCTACGTTTTACATTGTCGATTCCTTCTGTAACAGAATGAGCACCTTTTTTAGTAGGAATTACATTAAATCCTGCACGGGCAAACTCCATAATGTATCCGGGCATCGCAGAATCGGCAATTACAGGAATTCTATTTCCTCTTACATAAGGGAATTTTTCATTTATAATCTCGATCAATTCTTTATTTGTTATTTCGTTAACGACTAACTCCTCTAATATATAAACATCGTTCTCTTTAAT
This sequence comes from Lysinibacillus sp. NPDC098008, assembly GCF_044760715.1. Classification (NCBI taxonomy): domain Bacteria; kingdom Bacillati; phylum Bacillota; class Bacilli; order Caryophanales; family Bacillaceae; genus Lysinibacillus; species Lysinibacillus sp. NPDC098008. Next base: position 164,872 of record NZ_JBIWBA010000005.1, on the reverse strand, counting down.
CCCTATGATTAAAAAAGCGTTAGGGTCATTAACTCCAAAGTCTAAACCACAAACAACACGGCTAAAGTCGTGATTAGGTGGTATTTCGTCTTTTCGTATCTTTACATAGTTTCTGTAAATAACAGATCCAACAGCACCCCACTGACCAAGAGCATAAATATTGTAGTCGTTTTCGTTATGCCTTCGCCCTTCTTCGAGTCGTTTCTTATAATCCTTACCAACAAATCTGTTATCTAGATATGTACTATGTACGACAAGTGCATCTTCTGGCTTCTTATCAAAGAACCTTTTCTTTAACCAGTGTGTTTCATCAATTGGGTTGAAAGTTATAAATATTTGGAACTTCTTTTCATATATTCTTCCATTCTCAATACTTGTACCACGAAGACGCTTAACCATTTGTTCAAAGTCACTCTCAAGCATTTCCGTTGTTTCTTCTAGCCAAATTAAATCAATCTTAGAAATACCTTTTAGAGCCTCAGAATCACTAATACCTCTAAATATAATCGTAGAGCCATTTGGGAACTCAATCTTCATATTCGTTTTATTTATTTTTACTAAATGCTTTATTCCAAAAAACTCAAGTCTATCGACAATTTCAGCAAAAACTGATTCTCGTATCGTTTCTTTAATTTTTCGGATTACAAGAGTTCTTAAGTTTTTCTTATTAACACTTCTGATGATGATATTATCTGCCATAAATACAGACTTTCCTGATCCACTGCCACCGTAAATAACATTTAAATATTTTTGACTAGCAAGAAAAGGAAGATACTTTTTATTAAATATACTAGTATGTAAATTTAAATTTATCTGTCCGTTCTTCTTCATTCTTCTTCCTCTTCTGAATTTAATAAATCAACTTCGTTCTCATTTTCATCAAAAATACGAACAACAAATTCAGTATCAGAGTTGTTTTCAAACTCAATCTTTTCACGATAAAATTCTGACATTCTATTTAAAGCCAAGAACTTCTGCATTTGGGTATCTGGTTTAGAAAACTTAGTATCTACAATAAAATTGACTAACTCTCCGTCTGCGTCAAAGTACTCTTTCTTTTCTGTGTAGTAAAAGCCTTTTGCAGATTTCATCATACTGTTCTCTAGTTCAATATTTGCAGGTTGACTCCACATATCTAATGCCTTTCTAAAGTCTGGATATTCGTTTAAAATATTATAAAAACTACTTTGTGAAATACCTAAATTAGAGGCTATTTGCTTTTGAGTTAATCCTTCTGTAACCCAACCTCTAATTTCCTTAATTCGTGGTAAAACTTTATAGTCATAAACCTTTCTTTTTGTTTGTTTTTTTTGCATGTAAAATCACCTTCTTTCTGCATACATAAAAAAAGACACTATAAATAAATACAGTGTCTTTTTTTGTCTTCTTTTTTTATGGAAGACACTAGAGGATTTAAAAATGAAGAAATATTTAATCAGAAATGTTACACCTATTAAATACATTAGTTCTTTTAAATCTTCCCGTTATATGCAGTTTGTTATTGCTTTTTTTATCTTCTTTTTAGCCTCAGAATAAACATTTCTGATTCTCTTTTCAGATAAATTTAATTGTGCAGCAACTTCTTCGTAAGATAATTTTTCGATTGTAACGAGTTCAAATATTAAAATCTCTTGATCTCGTAAGTTTACTTCTTTAAGTTCTTCGTCAAGAATAAGAAGAAACTGACTATCTTCTATTCGTTCTGAATTGCTAACTATTCCTCTGCAGAACTGGCTTATTTTTTCTGTGTTTTTCACCATTAGCCACCTCGCTTTTAAACTCATAAGGTATTTCCACAAAGGTTTGCTTGTATTTTTTAGTATTCTTTTTGGAATATGTTGAGAACTGAATTGCTTTTCTTAGATAAGACTCTTCTGTAGATAATAAATTTAAATATCCATTATCCCAAATAGACCTTTTTACTATGTACTTAAAAAGAGATTCTTGAACTTCCTGCAGAACATCTTCTTTGTCATTTTCAGTAAATCGAAAGACGACTTCTTTTATTATCCTCTGTGTACTACTTTCTTCAAAAAACTCATTTATACGATTTATGGTATCTTGATCTAGTTGCTCTAAAAGTTTTTTAATATCTTCATTCATTTGGATCACTCTCAGGTGGTTCAAATCGCCCATTGGCATTCTTGAAGGAATACCCTTTTTCAACAAGCATATTTCCAATACCTTCTAGTTCGTTTTCGTAATCTTTAAATGGAACAGCAAGCATAAATTCTTGTTTAGTTCTCTTAAAAATGTCAGTAGAAAATAGTTTTAAAGTAACATTAATTCCTACTCGTTCAGCCATAATTACTGCCTTTTCTTTTCCTTTTTTATATTCAACTTTTATTAGATTAATCAAGCAAAAACCCCCCATTGCTATACGGAAAATTAGTCTTATAATACTCTTGTAGTTCTGCTAATTCTCTTCTGCGAATCTGTTCCATTAACCAATAGTTTCTAAGTCTAGACATATCAATAGAAGGAGTATCCTCTTCAAAATTATTCTCATAAATAAGCCATTCACCTAAATCAAGATTGATTTTGTAAGAATGAGAACTTTCCTCATAATCGCATACCTGTTCTCCTGCTAATTCCTCTGCAATTTGCTCTGCCAAATGCTTGTCAATTTCGATATGCTTACTGAATCGAACAGTGTCTTTTACTAACTTCTTATATTCTTTTTCTAAAGAAGGGGTATAAAACACCTCTTCGAATAATTCGTTTAAAGTTTCTTTAGAGTAAGTTTTATACTCTGAAAAATCTAATGAAATTAAATCTTCTAAGTCAACAAGATTGGCAGTTTTATTTAATCTCGAAATGTAAACCATGTATCTATATTCTAAAATCCCATAACCTGTTTCAATCTGCTTTTTATATAAAGCAGCAAAACTTCCCCAAACTCTATCTTTTATTAATACTTCGTCACCTGTCACCTCTGGAGCCAATTCTACCTTTAATAAATATTTCTTATCTTCAATTTTTAAATTTAACATCCTCTATCCCTTCCTTTCATTTCATTTCATTTCCACAATCGTTTTATCTTTTTCATGCAAGAAGTCCGAACCTTTCAGCACGGACTTCTTGCTAATTTATACCTTTAGGAGGTGTTTTTTCTTTGGTCGTACTCGCAGGGATTGAACCTGTCTTAAGCACCAGCAGTACGAGAACTTGCAAGAATGAAGGAAAGCCAACACTCTCGCAAGTGGTATATTTGTAACGTTTTGATTTTCATCTATAAGGAGTAATACCATCAATCGAAAGGGGTTCAATTTACATGATTTTATCTTTATTCCTTACACTATATACCCCGACAAGAACATATGTTCTGTTGCGTAGAAAATAAAAAAGTTTTTAACTAAATTAGAATTATTTTTCTAAAAAAGTTAAAACCTTTTTATTTATCGCAATGATACTTTTAGTTTTTCTATTTCGCGTGTAATTGTGCTTTTATTTACCTTCAATCTTTCAGCGATTTCAATTCTTGCATATCCTGATGCTAACATTCTGCAGATAATTTGCTGTCTGACCGAAAGTCCATTAGGAAGGAATAAATCTACCTCCTGTATATATTTCAATTTATTTGTGTTTTTTTCGTCATTCATATCTTCGTGTGTAATAGTTACATCTTTATCTTTTAAATGCTTACTTTTTCTAGAAAATTCTCGAAGAATATCACGTGAAAAATCATAGGCTTTTGTGTAAAAATGACTCGTTTTTAGACTCTCATTTTTATTCTCTAAATAGAATTTAATTAATCGGAATTGAACTTCTGAAACCATATCCTCTTCCAAAAAGTTAAAGGATAAGTTACTTTTGTTGGTTAAACAAGCCTTCCTTACCGCTATAACCACCCACTGCTTGTATTTTTTGTTGTCATATATTAAGTTAAACAATTCTTCTTTTGTTAACATATAAATCTCCCCTTTCTATTTTTGTATTATTAATTTATAAAGTTATTTTCTGAAAGTTTTACACCTAAATTAGAGCCTTTTTTTGAGAATGTAAATATTAAATTAAAAGGACTACTTATAAAACCTTCTTCAATTCTTACTTTTAGCAACAAGTCTTTTAAGTCTGTTAGAAACATAGGATACTCTCGCCCGTCTAGTCTCCATAAACTAATTGCAGAACTTCTTCCTCTTTCAAATCCTATGAACTCAGCAGTAGATACTTCGAACTCGAAGTTATCTTTCTTTTCATAAGAATCCCATTTGTCATATCTTAATAAATCACCATTTTGATCAAATGGAACTTTCCAATTACTCATTTTTATTTCCTCCTTCCATTTCTATTCTTGCACTATTAATCTTAAATAATATAAAGATATGGCTATCCATGAGGTAGTTAAATACCAATCTCCTTCTACAGCCTTTAGATAAACAAGGTTTAATGAACAAAATAAACCCAAGTATTTTAAAGTAGTCATATACATACACATACACCTCCTCTTCCACCTACCTGCTCATTTTGCCGAGCCGAGCATATTAATAACTTAGATAAGTCTTAATCTTAGGATCTATTGTTGAAAATTTAGTTACTATTGACAACTGCTCTTCAAAATTGCATTTTTCAACAGTTATCCACATTCTAGGATAGTCACAAAGTTCTCCATAGTTAGTGTCTTGAACTAGACCTGCTCTTAAAACATATTGAGTGAGCATTCTTATATTCTCATTCTTGGAGACTATATATTCTTCATTATCAAAGCACCATAATCCTAGTACCTCTTCGTTTATCACCTTTAACCCTAAAAACTGAGCATATTTAATAAGTTTAATTGTTCTCACAATCATTCCTCCTTTCCCACTCTGAGGCTAGTCCTGCTACTCTGCCAACCTTTGCTCTACTAACAGTTGGTATTCGTACAGCAGTTGATCTAAATCTTTATAAGTAAATTTATTTTTTATCTTATCTGCTAGTAGTTCGTCAAGTATCGGTTCAAGAACATCCGTTCGACAATCTGTTAGAATTTTTTCAATTAACTTTCCTTCCATAACTAACACCTCCTAATTTACTGTTATTCTTTACTCGTCAATTTCCTTTTTTTTAGACTTCCTTTTTTTATATTTTTCCTGTTTAAATAAATTATTTTCAGCAAGGCCGTGTTTCCTTTCTAACTTAAATTCAAAGTAGGAAACTCTATTTAGTTTTCGCTGATATGCATATATAATCCAGAAATTAGAATCCTTAAATTTTTTAAGGAACATATCTTCCTTCAATTTAAAAGCATATGTATCTGATGCTGGTGTTTTTATATCCACAACTATTTCCTCGTCTTGCATTGTTGTTATTATAAAATCGCAAATATAACGCCTACCCTGTCTTTCCTCTACTCCGTGTGTAAATGGATCTAATATTTGAAAGGAAATTTGCATTTTAAAATCCTTAATAATTCCTTCCTCTTTCATTTTGATTAATTTCTTATAAAAGGCTGCCTCAGAAGAGGAGTCGAATTTAATATCATTAACTATTGTCTTTTTGCTCTTTATTGCTCCCATATTTAACACCTCCTATATCTACAGTTGAAGATATGAGAACGAATACCTTCTTTTTGAGGAAGTGAAATGAAAAAAGACTTGAAGAATTTATCAGGTCTCTTTTCATTAATTATTTAGTTTGCTTTTTTCTTTTGTTGACAGTTCCAGCACAATGCCTTTCCGTGAATCTTAGTTGATTTTTGAATTACATTTTGACTCGTAATCGCATACCCACAATCCGAACAAGGAACAGGGTTGTTTTGACTGTTTTGATTTGGCATTTGAACTATATTTTGCTGACCATTCATTTGTTCAAAGTTTGGATTGATGAATGGGTCTTGATTGTTCATTTGTTCAAAATTTGGTTCTGGTTGATTGTAAATAGGTTGTTGATCATTATAATTTGTATTGTTATAACTGTTATTACGGATATCGCTTCCTCTATAAGGAGGCTGTTGCGATTTGTAATATTTCAAATGTCCAGAAGTTAAAGGGACACCTAATCTTTTAGCAGCATCTTTAAATGCAGTTGAAGAAGCAGATTTAACAGTATTCTTATCAAATATTGTCTGACCAGTATTTTTATTAGTTTGAATAAGAACACTTCCTATTCCTTTGAATACTTTTCCGCAAATAGTTAAGTTACACTCGATGAAAAATTGACCATTTTCAACTCTCTGAGAATGATATTCTTCACCAATGTTGAATATATTGAAAACTTCTTCGATTCTAATTCTTACAATTGCTGGATCAATATTGTCAAAGTTATTAGCACGTCCGACCTCTTCTTCTGAGAACGGTTTTCTAATAGCGTTCATGGATTCTACAATCTCCTTTTCTGTCAACTCTTTGTAGTCAACAATCACTCTTTTGATGATTGGCTCTTTTACATTGTTCATATTAATATCCCCTTTCGATTTGCTGTTCGCAAATAATGTAGTGTGTGCTACATATATTAATAACTAACTTTTCGATTTAACTAATGTAATACCTTTTTCTATACGAAAAAATATTTACTTTTATAAATAATTTTGTTATAATATATAATTTATTCATTTACATAGTAATACCTTTTTTATTTATTATTTTTTTAAACTTTATTCTGGATATCTTTTACATTCGGTGGTAACATATAATTATCACTTAGGACAGGGTGGTCGGAGGCATAGAACAGGCTTTCGTTATTTTATGTATAACTTAATAGTTAAATCTAGGAATTTAATATTAAAGGTACTTTATGGATAACTGTCTATAGTAATAGGGTTTATAAACCTTTCTAGAGTGGTTGTTTTTGGTGTCATATTAAACACCTCCTTTCTGTTTTGATAGTAAAATACAATGGAAAGACGGATGGCGGAAAACATCCGTTTTTCATCATCATACATAAAAAAAAGACCTACAGAAGTCAGTACTTGCTGTAGGTCTTTTTTTTATTCAAAGAATTTGTTGTAGTAATCTCTATCAGTTGCTTCTTCTTTTTTTTCTTTCTTAACAACTCCCTTGAATGATTTTACTTGCACAAGTCTTTCGTTTAATTTCGCAAGGTCTTCTGTACATAGGGCATAAATAAAACCTCCTAAATTTTGAACCTTTTCTAGATTCGATTTACTTAATATTTCAAGGATTACTTCCTGTTCATTTTCGTCTTTTTTTGCAAACGATTTATATCCATTGAAATCTAAACTATTACTGTCTAAGAACTCTTTAAAAGCCTTTATAGTAGGCTCTACCTCTTCTTCTTCCTTAGTATCTATACCTTCTTTAGAGTTGCATTTTAAGCCATTTAGAAGCCCATTAGCAACGATTAGGAAACTATCTAATGCTAATACCTCAGCGACAGTAGAGTATGGATAACCTGCCTCTAGTAGTCTTTTTTCAAGTTCTACTTTTTCCTTGCTATTCTGTCCTCCATTTACAAAGTCAACGTACTCCCGAACTAATTGTTCTGCGCGACCTTCTGTGAAAATAACCTCTGTCCAGAATTTAGGAATAATAATTTCAGCAGGAAGTGGAACAGGTTTAACAATAGTATATTCTGTAGCCTTTTTAGAATTAACTCTATACTTTGCACTAATTAATCCTAACTCCTCTAAATTTGAAATTATCTTCCCAATCGACTTTATATGTAGCCCTGTTAGATCTGCGATATGTTGATCAGTTATGTAAAAGTCAAACGCCTTCTGATTCCAGTCTATTTGCCCTTTAACGAGGTTCTTCTTTAATGCTATGGCTTGCTCTAATCTCACTAAAAGACTTAGTACAGCCCAATCCGATCCTTTTAGGATAACCTCCCACCCTAAGATTGAATATAAGTCTGTAAATTGTTTGTATGTTTTTACTAATTGCATATAAACTCCCCCTTTCGAAATAATATGCTTATGTATATCATTTCTTCTTCAGAATAAATATTCCTTTTTTTATTTGGAATTTTTTCTTCCAAAACGGAATTTTTTATTACCCTTAAAAATCGAGGTGGAATTTTTTATTCCAAAAACGGAATCTTATACTCCAAGAATGGAATCTTAGATTCCAAAAAATGCTGTTTTTCAGAAGAAAAAGTTACCCCATCATATATAATAAATCTAATAAATATAATAAATCATCTGATGCGAAGACGATAGTGGAGTTTTAGATTCCAAAGAGAACTTTTTGCTCCAAAACTACAATAACTATTTTAAAAGATCTTTAGGCTCATCTACTTTCTAGAACTTTCTTTTTTTCAAAGTTAAAAACCCAATTCTAAACCCTTAGTTCTTTTAATAGGAAGAAACTCTTTTCTTTAACCAAAACAACTCCTTTAAAGCAACTAAAAAGATCTTTTATTTTAAAAAGAAAAAAGTTCTCAAAAGTAGTAAAGAAATTCAGTTCTCAAAAAGAGGGTTTTTACTTTGAAAAAAGAAATGTTCTTGAAAGTATTAAGTTTTAAAGTTCTAAAATCTTTTTTAAAAATTTTTAAAATAAAAAAGGTTTTTTGACAGAAAAGAAAAACTATATATTATAACAAATAATATTATTACTTTCAATAAGATTTTCGAAATAAAAAAAGGTTTTTGTTTTAAAGTATTGAAATTACAAGTATTAAGAAAATGCAGCACACACTGCATTGTTGCAACAGGCAACACGAAAGGGGCAAATTATATGTTAAAAGAAAATAATAAGTTTAAAACAATCATGGGGCTTATCGAAGTAAATGTAGATTTAAATACTGCAAAATTGTATGACATTCAGATTAAGAAAGAATTCGGTGAAGACGAAATAGTTCAGGACTTAACAATGCAACAAGCAATGGATATTATTGATACTTACCAACAAGAAGAAATAGATCTAGAGTCTAAGGAAAAAGACAGAGAACTTCTTTTAAAAGCAGCAATTACTAAGCACGAAATCGAAGCAGAACTTAAAAGACTTGCTTCTGAAAAAGCGATTAAAGAAGAGTTAGACTATCAAGAAAGTTTAAATCAAAAGCCTTTTAAGTTAGTACTAGAGGAGGCCGTTACAGAAGAAAATACCCATCTGATGGAAAAGACACAAGATGGATTTAATAAATACACTGAAACAGCATACGGAAAATTTGTTCACCAAAAAGTTAAAGTAGGTGGCGAACATGAGTAGTATTCTAAAAGTAGTTAAGCCAGTTGAAAAAGAAATTGCCGAAAAAAGACAAGTTACACTTACAGTGTGTAATATGTTTTGGGAAGGCTATATGACACCAGACAACTTTAAAGATTTCCTGCCAACAAGCATGACAAATGAAGAAAAAGAAACACTTTTAAATAAAATTGTTGAACAAAAAATAGAAGCAATTCAACAAACTTGCTGATAAAAAAAGACTTACTCCTAGCGAAAAAATGCAGGAATAAGTCTTTTTTTATTGAGCCACTTTGTGGAAATTAAGTAAACAAACCTTGTTTTCCTCTATGGCGATTAACTTATCAAGTGTAACATAGATAAACTCCCCTTTGGAATTATAGAACACATTCCCCATTCTCCTCTTTAGTACAAATCCGTCCAAAGCAATCATGTCTACATTATCAACTTCAAAAGGATCTACAATGTAAATCAAAAGAGTTTCTTCCAACGAAAGTTTACCTATGGCCTTATATTTAGGAGTTAAAAAAAGAACTCTTCCATTACCCACAAACTTATCCACAACAATGCTTTTAAAAATAGTATCCTCAGCAACTGGAATCATACTATATAGCCCCCTTTTTAAAGAACCTTGCTGGATATTCGGCCTCTACGATCTTCAAAAATGCTACATTTAATCCACTGTAAACGGTAAATTGGTTTTCTAGCAGAATTTTATAGCAAAAATTATCATCCATAAAAATATTTCCACTAATTCGAACAAAATTTCTACCGCAAAAAATAAGTGTTCGAACTGTGCTAAAATCAATAAATCTTTCAATTTTTAATACGAACGTATTATCGTGTTTCTTTTGCATATTTAAATGTTGTCTGTTGTACCCTTGCATAACAAACATTAGCCCACCATTACTAAAAGCCTTATAATACATATTCTTTTGTGTTTCTATCATTTCGCTCATTCCTTCCTTTTCCTTTTTTTAAGTAAAACGTGAATCTATTTCATCTACAAGAAAAAACTTTTTTATTTTTGAAATAAAAAAAGGAAAGTAAATAGACATCTTGAAATGACTAGTAGGAATATTTAGAGTAGCACACACTACTCTGTCTGGCTGAACTTGGCTAGACCGAAAGGGGAAAATCACATGTTAAATAAAAAATATACAAAAGAATTCGTAATGAAAGTCATTGAAGAATATCTACAACTATATGCAACTAAAAGACAATTTGATCAGTTTCTAAATTTGTTACGTGAAAGTGATTACTACAGTGATGCAGAGGTTTTTGCAAAGGCTGCATTCAAGAAGAGCCGTTTGTTTAAAACTTACTTCTACGAAAGATCGGAAGAGGAACGTGAATTAAAAAACAAAATAGATAAAATTACAAGAGAGTTTATAGAGGAATATACAAATAATTGAGAATAAAACAAAAAGGACTTAGGGGAAATTAACTCACTTTGTCCTTTTTGTTATTTTATTTACTAATACTATGGAACCAATCGTCAACTTCATGTACCCTTATATTTGGAATCTATTAATAGGAGGATACATGATGACAGAAGAAAGAAAAGCCAGTTTATTCGGCTTAAAGAATTCGAATAGAGATTTTTCATCCAAAGATAATTGGGGTAAAAATCAATTTAACAGCAGTTTTCCCGCAGCACTTGCTTGCTATATGGGCAAAAAAGAAGTAAAGCCTGTTTATCTAAAAATGGATAGTCAATATGTTGTATACAAGGACTACATAAAAGTGTCTGAGTTGTTTAAAATACCAGCGGGTTTAGAAATTAGTGATGTGTACTTTGAGTTCGAAGGTATTTATAAGCCACACAACAAATATGATGAAACATTATTAAGAAGCGACTTAGTAATCAAAAGTATTCCAACTGATGTCTTGGAGGATACTTACTTTTCCCATCACGAAGTGAAATTAACAACTTTACCTGACAGTGCTACTTTTAACAAAACTGAAGATAAATTCGGTTGCGAAATAGTTGTAAGATCCGTCACAATAGTTCACTTAGCCGTAAATTTAATAGAACTTTATGAAAATAAAAAGAAAGATTTAGCCGCTATTCTCAATCCAGTAACAAGTGTTATTAGCGACTGGAAAGACGAAAAGACCATTTTACCTTTGCTACCAACGATGATAAATGTTCTTAACGATATACTTACAGAAAATATTGACAAACAATCTCCATTAATTTTAAACCCAATATGGAAGACCAATGGTAAGTCTTCCGCTCTTGCTGATAATTGTCTAGATTTATTTGTATGGTCTGATTTTGCAGTCACTAGACTTTTTATAAATTCCATAAATACTAGTAAAAAAGGCATAGATAGATATTCACGTTCTCTTGTTTGGTTGCTTTACTTGTTACATCAATACACAATCCGTGATAAAATAAATAGTAGTGAAATTTACACTATGCCTTTTAATTCTCAAACAGATAAAGCCTTTGCAGTTAATGGAAGTAAAACTAACCCATATATGGCTTGCGATGAATTATTAAATCCGAGGATTACAAGGGAGGAAATCGGAAATATTATTCTTAACGATGGGCAGTTGCTATTAAGTCCTGAACGCCGTTTTGATGCAGCGATTTATTACGCATCGGATATTTTCGAACAAGAGGAGTGATTTTTTGAAAGTAGTAGACCTATTCTCAGGTTGTGGAGGTATGTCTTTAGGCTTCCAAAATGCGGGTTTCGAAATAATATCTGCATTTGAAAATTGGGACGAAGCAGTTGAAGTTTATAATGCAAACTTTAACCACTCTTGCGTTAATTTAGACTTATCACAAGTAGAAGATTATAGTGTTTTTAAACAATTAAATCCAGACATTATTATCGGTGGACCACCTTGTCAGGACTACTCTTCTTCTGGCAATCGAATTGCCAAAGATAATGCAAACTTAACAACAGATTTTGCAAATATAGTAGTAAATGTAAAACCTAAGTATTTTTTAATGGAAAATGTAGATCAAATTAAAAAATATGATGTATATAAAAGAGCAGTTGAAATCTTTAAAAATGCAGGATATGGATTATCATCAAAGATATTAGATGCAAGTTTATGTGGTGTTCCACAAAAAAGAAAACGCTTTTTCTTATTTGGTGAACTAGGTGGAATAGACGATTTATTTTTACCTTTTTTAGAAAAGAATTTAACTAAAAAGCCAATGACACTACGTGATTACTTTGGGGATAGTTTAAATCTTGAACATTATTATAGACATCCTCGAAATTATAATCGTAGAGGAGTATTTAGTATAGACGAACCTTCGCCTACAATCCGTGGAGTTAATAGACCAGTTCCTTCAGGTTATCCGGGTCATCACAACGATACAGCACCTGCTGCGGAAGTTCGTCCATTAACTACAATAGAAAGAAGTTATGTTCAAACTTTCCCGAAGGATTTTGACTTCTTAAGTATTTCAAAAACAAACTTAGAACAAATGATTGGAAATGCAGTTCCAGTTAAAATGGCTGAGTATGTAGCAAATGCAATTACCGACTATGTTGAAAACAAAGATCATGCGAAAGAAGTAGTAAAGCAAGATGAGCAAATTAATATGTTTGAACTTGAAGTCGTTAATGCATAACTAAATAAAATAAAAAGGACAAAGAGGAAATTAATCCTCTTTGTCCTTTTTATTTTGCTTCCCAATTTTACCAACCCTACTTTTGTATACGAACGAACATTCTACAAAATAATCGTTATGTTTGGGTATTGATGATGGAGACGGCGGGAGTCGAACCCGCGTCCAAAGACTCCAATACTTCAGCTTCTACGCGTGTAGTTTGCCTACTTACGATTCACGTAGCATTATGCCGACAAACAGGCGTCCTGTACGCTAACCTGGAAATCTCTTGCCGATGACTCAGGTGGCACCATCGACCGTATCCCACTAAAGTTGGGCCCCACGTTCTCTACATGGGCGATAGAGAGGCAGAGCGCTTAAGAGCTTACGCTGCGAAAGCTAAGTTTTGTTGTTTGCCAGTTATTATATAACTGTCGTTGATGACGGAGCCGAGCCCTCCGACGCGCGACCAAAGCTTGAACCATCCCTGTCGAATCCGTAACGTCCCCGGATATAATCCAGTTCTCACTGTATACGGTCAACACTGCTTGGTGCAGGTTGTAAAATAAGCATCCAATAGTTAGATGCTCACTGGCATGTAGCATTATTATAATATAAAGTATTCAAATCATCAAGTATAGACGCTGAACATGCTTGAAATCATCATAATAAGGCAAACAATTACTGTGAAATTAAGCTATTACCTAGCATGCTGCCGCTTTTCATTATAATAAATTTTCCTTCTATATAGCTGATACCTCTCTACCTTAGATAAGTAAACAGCGCAATATCTTCCATAATCATATTGAAATACCATTAAAATTCTGCTATTTCCCTGCCAATACCTTTAATGACCAAACTATTATAGAACCTCACCTATGAAATAAACCCTCAATATTTTCCGCGAAAATTCCGCCACCTCTACTAAATTACCAATACCTTTAATAATCTCACTAATTAAAATTTAATATTTCCTCATAAAAACAGCAGAATTTCCTCCATCATCTTCTCGTTTAAGTTGCTGACGTCTTGAATCATTAAACTATCAAAGATCACCAAAAAAGACCTAAACCCCACCGCAAAAAACGCCAAATAATACTCATAAAATCCTTAAAACCCTCTGCACAGATACGGGTACTGTTTCACCTGTCTACTAGCTTTGATCGTGGCGGTGTTTTCTTTGGAGGAGCTTTTCTTCTAGGTTGCTTGTGCCGATGATGACGCCTGCGATAATAATTAGGCTGCCGATAAATTGCTGTAGTGTGATGACTTCGTGTAAAAATAGTGCTGCGCCTATTAATGCAAAGATTGTATTGAAGTTAACGAAAATGGCTGATTCTGCTGCACCGATATGCTTTATGCATAGGTTATATAGTGTGTGTCCAACTGATGTGGCTAGAACCGCTGATAGAAAGAATATAAGCCATAGGAGTGGACTAAAGGATACAAAGGCTGTGTAGCTTTGGATGTTTGTTACTAATGTGAAAATTAATAATATGGATGAGCCAATTAGTAGCATCCAGCCTGTCGTTAGCATAGGTGAAATAGTTGTAGTTGCTCGACGAATGGCGATAAAGCTAAAAGCCTGTAAAAAGAACGACATAAAGACAAGAAAGTCACCTAGCTGTAGATTTGTTAGCTCTGTTAGATCATCTACAACAGCAAAGAGTACGCCGATGCCTCCAAGCATAAAGCCGATTAATTTTGTTTTTGTCATTACGGTATCTTTAAATACAACCGCAATAAGAGCTGTGAATAGTGGGCTCAAGCCGCTAATAATAGCTGTTTTCATAGCAGTTGTTCGAACAATACCATATGCTAGAAAAGCATGGTGACAAATAACACCAAAAAAGCAACCGATTAATATGTACTTAAATGGCATGTTCTTTACATATAACTGCTGTTTCGTTAGCTTTAAAATAATAAAAATCACAATACCCGCTAGAAAAATACGGGCTGTTTGTATTGTTAATGGATCACCATTGGAAACAATTACTTTTAGCCATGTCACATTCATGCCCCATAGGAACATGACGAATATTAAAATAGAATATACTTTTGTATTTGCCAAGTCATCACCTCATGTTTTATTCACGCCAAAGGAGAACGTTATCTGCTGAAAAATCGATTAATCTTTGCAAGGAGATATTTTTAGAAATACGTTATCTAGCCTATACCTTATCACAAATCTTTCATAAGAAAGTAGGCTGTTGGGAAAGTTTGATCTTTTCCAACAGCCTACTTATTAAGCAGCATTGCTTTTTTTATAAATGTACGTTCCATCTACAATTTGATCGAGCTGAACAGGATCGCCAATTTGAACATCTCCATAAATACGCACTGTTAGCTTTGCTTTAGAATCTTTAAGCTGTACTAATGCCACAACATACGGTGCTAGCTCAGCGTATTCAGCAGGAGCAATATGAATAACAGTATAGCTATAAACTGTCCCCTCGTCTGGAACTTCTCGTTCGTTTTTGATTTCTTGACGACAGATGCTACAATATACTTTTTTTGTAACCGACTCAACACCACAGCATTCATAAACCCTCATTAGTATTCGGCACAGAATCGCCTTCTCTCCTTCCATGTAACAAAGTGCTTGCCTATGTTTATAAAGTAAAACTTCAGTCAGTGGGTGTTTTTCTCATCTCTACTGATTAGTGATAGAGGAACACAAGCTAACAACTTCACATCCTGTGAAAACGCTTGTGTGACCAACATCGTGTTGACCTCAATCGGGCTTTACAGACTGCCCGTCCCCCCACTTAAGCTAAAAATGAGGGTCTTACAGCCTGTTAATACGGTATAACCGATGCGCGAGCTTGAGCTATTATACTCTTTCTAAAATATGGACAACTGAATAGGAGCCAGTGCCACCTAAATTTTGTGCAAGAGCTAATCGTGGCTGCTTTTCTAGCTGATTTGGAGCATCTCCACGCAGTTGATGTACTAGCTGATAAAATTGTGCTACACCTGTTGCACCAATTGGATGTCCTCTTGATAAAAGACCTCCACTTGTATTGACAGGCTTTTCTCCGTTTACGCGTGTTTTCCCTTGCTCAATGGCTAGCCAGCCTTCTAATTTCGGGAAAAAGCCAAGCTCTTCAATAGCAAGCATTTCAGTCATGGAGAAGCAATCATGAATTTCAACAACATCAATATCGTCAGGACCAACACCTGCTTTTTCATAGGCTTGCTGTCCTGATATACGTATTGCTGGTAATGATAATAAATCAATGGCATCCTGCATCATTGTTGGACCAGAAGCCTGTGCGGAAGCTAATATTTTAATATCTGATGGCTTGCGCGATAACACAACTGCTGCTGCACCATCTGTAATTGGTGAGCAATCAAATAAGCCAAGTGGGTCTGTAATAATGCGCGCATTGATAATTTCCTCAAGCGTTGCTGGCTTTTGGAATTGTGCAAGTGGGTTGTGCAACGCATTTTCACGGTTCTTTAGGGCTACTTTCGCTAAATGAGATTTATTTGCACCTGTTTCATAGAAATAGCGATTGGCAACTACACCAAAAAATCCTGGGAATGTGAGACCAGCATAACGCTCATTTGTTGTTTGATCCATTGCAGAGTTAATAAATTGCGTAACAGTGGCTGTCGGTGCATGCTTCATTTTCTCAACACCAACAACTAAAACGCTTTCATATTCACCGCTTAAAATGCTTAAAACCCCTTGGCGTAAAGCAATGCCTCCTGATGCACAGGCACCCTCTAATTTCGCTGTTGGAATATGCCCAAGCCCTAAATCATTTGCTACAATTGCCCCTAAAATTTCTTGATTGACTAAGCTACCTCCCATGTAATTGCCGACAAAAACTGCATCAATCTTGATATCTCTTGCTTCATCGAGTGCCTCTCGGCTAGCAGTGAGCATTAAGTCTTTTAATGAAGTATTTTCGCTGTTGCCAAACTTCGTCATGCTTACACTATGCACATATACTGTCATTGCGTCACCTCCGTATGCTGTTTAACAAGCTCACGTTTTAAAATTTTCCCATAGGAGCTTTTTGGCAGTGCCTCAACAACATGGATTTCCTTCGGCTTTTTAAAGCTTGCTAAATGGTTTTGACAAAGCGTGATTAATTCATCCTTATCAATTTCTCCACGTCCATTTGGCACTACATATGCAACGATAGATTCGCCCCATTTGTCATCTGGAATGCCAATCACACATGTTTCTTTAATAAAGTCATGCTTATTTAAAACTTCCTCTACTTCACGAGGATAAATATTGACACCGCCCGAAATGATAACCTCTTTTTTACGATCAACGATATATAAATAGCCATGCTTATCTAGCCTGCCTAAGTCGCCTGTATGAAGCCAGCCATCACGCAATGTTTCTGACGTTGCTTTTTCATTGTTCCAGTAACCCTGCATAATAAGTGGACCTTTGGCAATAATTTCACCAATCTCTCCCACTGGGCATTCATTGCCCTCATCATCAACGATTTTCACATCGACAAATGGCCCAATTCTGCCACATGAATCAAGACGAGATGGCAAATCCTCACGTGGCATCATAGAAATACACATGGGTCCTTCCACCTGACCATATGTTTCTACAAATTTTGTTCCTACTTTGTCAAGTGCCTCCTGCAGCTTCGCAGCGGCAATTGGTGAGCCTGCCATATTAATCGATTTAATCGTATGCAGCTTTTGCGGGTTGAAATGCTCATGCTGAATCATTAAATTAACCATTGTTGGGACTAGGAAAATAATTGAAATACCATCCTGCTCTAATAAATGAACAAATTGCTCTGGCTCAAACTTATCGTATACAACCTGTGTTAAACCATAGAGCCATGCGACATGACTTAAAAAGTTTGCGCCATGTGTTAATGGTGCAACATGACCGATAACATCCTTATAATCTGCCTCACATGCTATTGCTAAAGAAAGCGCCCCGCTTACCATATTACGGTGTGACAGCATCACGCCTTTTGGGTTGCCTGTTGTGCCTGAAGTATACATTATTGCCATCGTATCATTCTCAGTTACTTCATTTTCATAAGCTTGTCCTTTAAATTGTTCAATGACTTGTTCATACTGCTCACCGCAATAAACAATGGGAAAATCAATTTGTAGCTGATTGATTAGTGATTGCTCCCCAATTATCAAGCTCATACCTGAATCCTTCACCTGATAATCATGCTCTTTTGGATGCAAGCGATAGTTAAGTGGTACTTTAATAAGACCGTATAGAGAAACGGCTACATCAAGCTCAATATGCTCTAAGCGATTTGACATTAAAATACCTACACGTGCACCCTTTTGCAGATTAAGACTTTTAAAATAGGCTGTTAGTGCATAGGCACGCTCGATTAATTGTGTATATGAAATAGAACGGTCTTTAAATTTAACGGCTATTTTATCTGGATACGCATGAGCGGATTTTAGTGCTAATTGGCCGATTGTACTCATTAATCTTCCTCCTACTCTTCAAAATGAAAAATTAGAACTTGGAATTGGTCATCTTTACGTCTTTTTGGTATAGCCTCTTTTAATGGATAGAGTATAAATTCTACTGTAATAGCAATTTCATTTTCTCCTTCAAGAAAGTGACCACCCGAAAAATTTTGATCACAATCTACAAAGGACCCATGGAAATGAATGTCTAAATCATTTGTTTCCATATCTATTCCAATAAAGCCTAAACCAGAAATAAGTTCTACTGGTGATGTAGTCTGTCGCTTTGGTGAATAAACAATGGTTCCTTCCTTTTCACCTCGTTGTACTTGGACATACGTAGCATGCTTTAAAGAGCCCATACATTGAAATTGCCCACCCATCACACCAAAGTGATGACAGACCTCCTTTATCCCAGCAAATAAATCTGTTCCTGCCTTCAATCTTCCGATAATTCTATCTGTAGGACGGTCGTATAAAGCCTGCCACCGCGCATTATCCAATACTGATCCCCCCGTCTACCTTTAGCACCTGAGCAGTTGCATAACCAGCCTCTCTAGATGCAAAATATAGCACAGCGCTTGCAATATCATCAGGCGTACCAATACGTTTAATAACCTGCTGATCTAAATTGTACGGAACCCCTGTTGTAATCCCTGTTAATGTCGCCCCCGGTGCTACAGAGTTACACGTAATATTAAGTGGTCCAAGCTCTTTTGCCACCCATTTTGTTAGCGCAATAACACCACCTTTTGATGCTGCATATGCTGGGCCTGAGCGACCTGTGCCATCCTCACCAGATGTTACACCACCATTTAAACCAGATACTGAGCTAATATTAATAATGCGACCATATTGCGCATCCTTCATATGAGGGTACACACATGCCTGTGTAAACATAAATGTCGCCTTTAAGTTTGTATCAAGATCACGTGACCAATCCTCAAATGTCATCGTTTCGATATTTTTACGGCTACATGTTCCAGCATTATTCACTAAAATATGAATCTCTCCATATTTTTCAATAGTACGATTAACAGTTGCCTTAATAAACTCTGCATCGCGAATATCACCTAAGCACTCTAAATAGCTATCATGTGCTAGTTTTTCAATTGTGTCCTCACATGAATTTAAGTCAACTAATACAACATGTACCCCCTGCTTTGAAAGCTGGATAGCAACTGCCTGTCCAATACCACTTGCTGCTCCTGTAACAATTGCTACATCATCCTTTAATGTCATAAACATGTTCCCCTTTGCTACTTAATATTTAATAAATCTGGTAAAAATGTTGATAAAGCTGGTATATACGTCACAAGTAATAAAACGATAATCGAGGCAACAATAAATGGCACAACCCCCTTGGAAATTTGGATAATATTCGTCTTTGACATACTTGCTGCAACATATAAATTTAACCCTACAGGTGGTGTAAATAAGCCGATTGCTAAGTTAATTGTCATAAATACGCCAAATACAGTTGGGTCTACGCCAAGCATTAGCATGATTGGCAGTAAAATTGGTACGAAAATATAAAATGCTGAAATCGCATCGATAAATGCACCTGCAATTAATAAAATAATATTTACTAGTAATAGAATAATAATTTTATTATCTGTCAAACCTAAAACCGCATCTGAAATTGTAGAAGCAATTTGTTCTGTTGTCACAATATAAGCAAAAACAGAGGCCGCACTAACAATAATCATCACAACGGCTGTTTGTAATGCTGATTCAATAAAAATACGATACATCATTTTTATGTAGCCCTTACGATGAATAAACAAGCCAACAATCAGTCCATAAACAACAGCAATAACCGCTGCCTCTGTTGGTGTGAAAAATCCTCCATAAATACCACCTAAAATAATAACGGGAATCATTAATCCCGGAAGCGCTTTAACAAATGCATCCCAACGTTCTTTTCCTGTACTTTTTCGCATCGTTGCTTCAACAGAGTCGTTAAAAATACCCTTTTTAATATCACGCTTACGAACATACATACCAGCGAGAAACAAACCGATACCAACTAAAATTCCTGGAATAACACCTGCCATAAATAGGCGATTAATCGTAATAGGGATTTGATCTCCTGCTACCACTGCGAAAATAATAAAGGCAATGGATGGTGGAATAATAATCCCGATAGCACCAGCACTTGCTACTAAGCCACCAGCCGTTTCTTTACGATAGCCGTTCTTCACCATGGCAGGAATTAAAATTCCTCCAATGGCAGCAACTGTTGCTGGACCAGAGCCTGAAATAGCGGCAAAGAAAATGGCTACCAAGACAGTTACAAGTACAATACCACCTTTGCGGTGCCCTACTAATGTTTGTGCAAAATCGATTAAGCGCTTAGAGATTCCGATATGATCCATAATGACGCCCGCTAAAATAAAGAACGGAATCGCTAATAATGTAAATTTCGCAACACTTGTATACATAATATCTGTTAATGCTTCAAATCCTGATAGGCCCTGTGACGTAAATAGAACAACCATGGAAGATACTGCTAAGGAGGCAGCGATAGGTACTCTTAAAAATACAAGCACTATAAATGAACCAAAAAGTAATAATGCTGTCATATCAACTCATCCCCCTTTGTTCCACTGCCTTCATTGCTCACTGCTTTAAATTCCTCAATCATCGCCTGTACTGTGCGAATTAAGCAAAGCAATGCGCCGAGTGGTAATGCTGAAGATAAAATCCATTGCGGCATTCCTAATGCTGGCGTTGTTTGATTAATTTGCATTTGGAACAATACCATATCGATTCCGTAATAGAGTAATACAGCAAACAATGCACCACTTGCTACTGATGAAATAATGACAATCACTTTCTTTGTCAGCTTATTCCCCTTGTCAAATAATAGGGTAAAACCAAGGTGTGCATACCTGCGCACACCTAAAGCTGTACCAACAAATGTTAGTAATACTAACAAATTGACTGTAATTTCCTCTGTAAAAGAAAGGGATAAATTGACTGCATTTCGAGAAACGATGTTTATAAATGTAATAAGTGTAATTGCTGCAAATGTAACACTTAATAGAATCTCTTCAAAGTAGTCTAAAAACTTCATCATATCCCCCCTTATGGCGTAAACGCTTTCAGTAAATCTTCGCCCCAAACATCTGTATATTTGGCATAGATTGGTTGAACTGCTTCTTTAAATGCCGCTAATTCTTCCTCTGTTGGTGTATAAACATTCATACCTTTTGCCTTTAAATCTTCAATTTGTGTTGCTTCCTTTTCACGCGCAATCTTTACTTGGTAAGCAGCTGCCTCTTTGCCTAAACGGTCAAATAGCTCACGATCTGCATCGCTTAAAGAATCATATAACTTCTTGTTCATCCCTAGCACTAATGGGTCATATGAGTAGTTCCATAATGTTAAGTAGTCTTGCACTTCCTCTAGCTTTGATGATGCAATCACATCAATTGGATTTTCTTGACCATCAATTGTGCCTTGCTGTAATGCTGTAAATACTTCAGAGAATGTCATTGTTGCTGGGTCTGTTCCTAGTGAGCGATATAAATCTGTATACATAGTAATACCAGGAATACGAATCTTTAAGCCATTTAAGTCTTCTGGTGCTTTAATTTCATGTTTACTGTTTGTAATTTGACGGAAACCGTTTTCACCATATCCTAAAGCGTGTACACCTTTTTCAGCTAAAAGCTCCTTCAGCTTTTCTCCACCTTCACCATTAAAGACTTTATCTACTTCAGCATGGTCTTTTAATAAAAACGGCGCACTTGTTACACCAAAGCGTTGATCTAAAATAGAGTAAATAATTGTAGAGTTAAATGTTAAATCAATTGAACCTTTTGCTAATCCTTCAACAGCCTTACCTGAATCGCCACCGGATAATTGTTCATTTGTGAAAACTTCGATTTTAATGCGGCCATCTGTTTCTTTATCCATATCATCTGCTAATTTTTTAGCTGCCTCATACCAAGTTGAAGAGTCCGATACCGTCACAGACATTTTTAATTTGTATGACTTTTCTTCACCATCAGCTCCTCCTCCGCCATTCCCACAGGCAGCTAGTACAGTTGAAACGATCAACAACATGACAAGGAGAAGATTTCTCCCTTTTCCTAATTTCTTCATAAATTAATCCCCCTACTCTTTATGTTAGACTTGATAATTATTCTACAATTCCGAAAAATCGGAATATATATGCTTTGGGGATAAAAAAAACAAAATAATCTAGCGATTTTTGTTCTTAACATATAAAAATTCTACAAAAACCAGCATTTTTTATGTTCTCTAATATTATTGATTTATAAACTTACTCTTCTTTTTTTGCGATACAGCAAAATGGCAATCATTAACTCTAATTTATTTTCGTTATTATTAATATCAATATTTAAAAGCTTCTCAATTTTTTTTAAGCGATACTTTAATGTATTTTTATGGATATGGAGCATATCAGCAATATCCTGCAATGCTCCTTTGCTTTTTAACCATATTTCTAAATTATAAATAAGCTCTTCTTCCCCGATTAATGAACCAATTGTTCTCTCAATAAAATTATCTACCTTTTGTTCTTGCAGGTCTGATAATAGCAGCTCTAATTTTAAATCCTCTTCAAACACAATTTGCTTATTTTCAATCGCAACTGTTAATGCATTACTTGCCTCATTGTATGATTCATTCAGCTTAAAAAAGGAATGCGAATTGCCGACACCTATAAAGATATCATTGTCATATAACTTGCTAAGCTTACGATTAAATGAATAAAGTGTTTCCTCTAAATGCATGCGTGTCACCTTTGGCACAAGCAGCACTAATTTATCGAAGCTCCATTGAAAAATATGTAATTGAGGATGGATTATTTGAATTGCACGCAAATAATCCACCCCCTTTTCATCAATTCGCCTATTCAATTGAATAATAATAACGCGATTGTAAAGTGCTGTATCAATATTTAACATTTCTGCTCGTTGCTCCAATAGTGCTTGATGAACCTGTCCATTTAATAAATCCAGTAAAAATAGCTCAAACATTTTTGTTTCTCGCTCTTTTTTACGGTGCATTAAAAAATCCTCAACAAAAAACTGTGTAATTTTTTGCACAAGTTTTCCGTATTTTTCAATTTCCTCAGGCTGTCCAGTAACGCCAATAACACCAATTGGCGTATCCTCAATAATTAAGGGCATCACCATTCCTTCCAGTACACCTTTTAATTGCGCTGATAGCTCCTTTGTCATATGCATAACCTCTTTGCTTTTCATGGCAAGTAACGCACCCTCATGAAATTGGTTCATCCTAGACATATCTGTGCTAGCGATAATAAAGCCATTATGATCAATTACAACAACTTTTTGATCAATTAGCTCACCAAGCTCCCTTACAATTTTTGTTCCAATAATTTGTAAATCAAACATTATGCCACCCCCATAGAAGTCTAACATCCTTATTATACTGAAAATTTAGTATATTTAAGATATTTTACTATAGTTTGCTATGCTATTGTAGAGAAAATCAACAATATGTGCGGCTTGTATACTACTCCCCAATTGTTCCTTATGAATACCTGCTTGAATTTGCAGTAAACATCCTGGATTGGCTGTCACAACAACTGCTGGCTCTAGTGCCTTAATCGTTGTCATTTTTGTAGTTAAAATCTCTCCTGCTAATGCAGGTTGCAGTAAATTATAAATACCTGCTGATCCACAGCATGTATTAGCACTTGGTAGCTCCTTAAACTGAACATTTGGTAATGCTTGTAAAATCATTCTTGGCTCATTAAATACTTTATTGACATTGCGTAAATGGCAGGAATCCTGATAGGTCACAACGGTTTTCTTGACTTGCTGTGGCAATGTCGCTAAATACTCCAACAAGCCAGCCTTAACAAGTAAACTGGAAATATCAATCGTTTTCTCAGAAAATCGAATCGCTTTTTCATGATAGCGCTTATCACTAGATAGATGCTTTTCATATTCCTTTAAAAAAGCACCACAGCCACCTGCATTATTGACAATATAGGTATAATCATCTGAATCGAATAACTCGACATTATGAATTAGATTTTGCTTGCCACGCTTCAGCTCACCACTATGTCCATGCAAAGCACCACAGCAGCTTTGTTGATCGGGAATAACAACCTCAACACCAAGCATGCGTAGCAACGATACTGTTTTATCATTTGTTTCCCTATAAAGCGTATCCATTAAGCAGCCTGTGAAAAAAGCTACCTTCATTGTAGCGCTCTTTGCCTGCTTTAATGGCTGTACCTTTTTGGCAACTGCTGGCAAGGATGCCTCCATTGTTTTTAAATGCTTTGGGAATAAATTTAAAAAACCAATTTTTCGAACTACCTTTTGCAATCCTGTTTTTTGATAAAGATGCAATAGGCTGACTGCACGCTCCATATTTTTTTGCTCCACAAAAAGTCGATCAAATACAATATTGCGCGTTGTTTTTTCAACAAAGGATGATCGCTTTACCTCCTGTACAGCTTCACGAGTTTGCTCAATTAAAGCTCCATACTGTACCCCTGCTGGACATGCTGGTTCACACGCACGACAGCCAAGACATAAATCAAATGAGTGTTCAATAGAGGCATCAAATGGTACAAGTCCATCACGCACCGCCTTCATTAAAGCAATGCGCCCTCTTGGCGATTGTGCCTCATCCTGCTCCATATGAAGATATGTTGGACAGCTTGATAAACAAAAACCACATCTCATACAGTCAAGCAATAAATTTTCATCAACATGTGTTTGGAAAGATTGTTGCATTTGTTGCTGTACGCTAGTTACCACCATGTACCACCACCCTTTTCTTTGTTTCTTTTGCGAATAGTTTGCCAGGATTCATAATATTGTTTGGATCAAATGCTTGCTTAATATTTTTCATGACAGCAATGCCAACAGAGCCAATTTTCCATTCTAAATAAGGCGCTTTCATTTCACCTACACCATGCTCACCTGTAATTGTGCCACCTAACTCCAATGCCGCTTCAAAAATTTCCTCAAATGCCACCTCTACACGGTGCATCTCCTCCTCGTCCCGCAAGTCTGTTAGACAAGTAGGATGCAGATTACCATCACCTGCATGACCAAATGTAGCAATATTCACACGATGCTTTTCGGAAATATCATTGATTTTCTTGACCATTTTTGCAAGCTCTGAGCGTGGCACTGTTGCATCTTCTAAAATAACAGTCGGCTTTAATTTGGCTAAGGCTGATAGGGCAACACGCCTTGCTGTTTTAATTTGCTCCGCCTCCTGTTCATCCTGTGCAATTTGTGTAAAGAGAGCGCCATGCTCCTTAGCGATTCTTACCATTTCATGAATATCCTGCTCAACTTGATGCTTCTCTCCATCTTGCTCAAGCAATAGCATTGCCTCCACATCTGTTGAAAGACCGATTTTCATAAATTGCTCAACAGCAATAATTGTTTTCTTATCAAGAAACTCTAATGTCACAGGAATAATTTTGCTTGCAATAATATTAGAAACCGTGCGCGCTGCATCCTCTAATGATTGAAAGTATGCAATGCTGGTCATTTTATAGGATGGCAATGGGATAAGCTTTAGTGTAATCGCTGTCACAACACCTAATGTTCCCTCTGCGCCAACAAATAATGATGTTAAATCATAGCCTGCTACATCCTTGGCGAGCTTACCACCTGTTTCTAAAATATCTCCATTCGGTAGCACAACCTGTAGACCTTTGACATAATCTTTTGTAACACCATATTTTAAACCACGTAAACCACCTGAGTTTTCACTAACATTGCCCCCAATTGTTGATATTTTCATGGAGCTTGGATCAGGTGGGTAAAATAAGCCATGTGCTTCAACAAATTGGCAAAGATTTTCCGAAATAATACCGGGCTGCACTGTAATCGTTAAATTTTCTTTATCGAAATTTAAAATTTGATTCATTCGATTAAATAAAATAACAACACCACCATCATAAGGCACTGTTCCTGCTGCAAGATTAGTCCCTGAGCCTCGTGGAATAATCGGCACGTTATAGTTATTACATATTTTTAATACCTCTGTGATCTCCTCCGTGCTTTGTGGGGAAATCACAAGCTCTGGTAAACGCTGAAAGTTGGCTGTTGCATCATATGAATAGGCTAAAAGCTGTGCAGTGGAGCTTTTAACATATTTTTCACCAATAATTTCTGTAATTTTCTCGATTGCAATGTTATTAATAGGACTCACCTCAGCTATAGTTATTTATGTACTACCATTTTAGTAGTTTGAATTTTCTAAACATATGTCTAGTAAGATAAAAAAGCGTCGTATATTTTAATTTTTTTGTGTTATTAGACCAAAAAAGCAGAAAAAGGCCAATGAGAAAGCTTGATACTTGCTTTCTCATTGACCTTATTAACGGTGACGCTCCTTAAAGGCGCGTTCCATTTCACGTTTTGCTTCTTTTTTACGCATATCATCGCGTTTGTCGTAGTCCTTTTTCCCTTTGCCGACACCGATTAATAGCTTGGCATAGCCGTCCTTAATATACATTTTTAGTGGGACAATTGTGTAGCCATCACGCTTTACAGCCCCAACTAGCTCGCCAATTTGCTTTTTATGAAGCAATAGCTTGCGGACACGCAGTGGGTCATGATTAAAACGGTTGCCTTGGTCGAATGGGCTAATGTGCATATTGCTAATCCATGCCTCGCCATTACGGATACGAACAAAGGAGTCTTTTAGCTGCACTTTGCCTGCACGAATGGATTTAATTTCTGTGCCTGTTAGCACCATACCCGCTTCGATTGTGTCCTCAATAAAGTAGTCATGACTTGCTTTTTTATTTTGTGCTAATACTTTTCCAGTACCTTTTGCCATCTGATTCACCCTCTACTTAAAAGGTTATGTATAAGCGAAAGTGCCAGTTGCTATGGCTACTTTCACCTATGCTTATTTACGTTTAGATTTTTTCTTTTTGCTTTTTTTCGCAATGCCTTCATAAAATTTTTGCTTTTGTTTGACACGTTTTTTAGTGCCTGGGCTTGAACCATCTTTGCGACGTCCACGTGGGTCACGGTCACTTTCATGGCGCTCACCACGTTTTGAGCTGCGGCCACTCTTTTCTTCCTCTTTTCGACTACCTCTGCGACTAGTGCGTCCATCCTTATGGTCATTATAATTTTTACGTGCATGGATAACAGTTGGTGCTGCTTTACGTGTTCGTCCATATGAAGTTACCATTCCAACGATTTCAAAGTCAATGGATGACTCTTCAATAATAACATTGGCAACGCGAACTGTAACCTCATCACCAATGCGGAATTGACGATTGGTACGCTCTCCAATCATAATCATTTGACGGTCATCAAAATGATAATAATCATCTGTCATATTGCTAATATGAACAAGCCCTTCAATCGTATTTGGTAGCTCTACAAAAATACCGAAGTTTGTAATGGATGACACAATACCTTCAAATTCCTCACCAATTTTATCGGACATATATTGTGCCTTTTTCAACGCATCTGTATCGCGCTCTGCATCTACAGCACGACGCTCGCGCTCTGATGTATGGTCAGCAATTTCATCCATTGCCATACTCCATTGTGCAAGTGTTTCTCTCGACGTATCTTGATTAATTAAATACGTGCGAATTAAACGATGCACAATTAAATCTGGATAACGACGAATTGGTGATGTGAAATGTGTATAGAAATCCGTTGATAGACCAAAGTGACCAAGACTTTCTGGGTAATATTTTGCCTGCTGCATGGAGCGCAATAGCATTGTTGAAATAACAGGCTCCTCTGGCATGCCTTCAATTGCTTTTAAGACATCCTGCAATGCCTTAGGATGCACCGTATTACCTGTACCTTTAATTAAAATACCGAAATTCGTCACAAATTCAAAGAAACGCTGGAGTTTTTCTGGTTTCGGGTCCTCGTGAATACGGTATAGAAACGGTACATTCATCCAGTGGAAGTGCTCCGCTACTGTTTCATTGGCAGCAAGCATAAAGTCTTCAATTAATTTCTCTGCGACTGTGCGTTCACGTAATTCAATATCCACTGGCCAGCCTTCTTCATTGACAATGACCTTCGATTCTTTAAAGTCAAAATCAATCGCTCCTCGCATTTCACGTTTATGGCGTAAAATTTTGGATAGCTCTGCCATATGCTTAAACATCGGCACAAGTGGCTGATAGCGTTCAATTAGCTCTTCATCTTGCTCCTCTAAAATTTTATACACATCGCTATAGGTCATACGCTCTGTTGTTTTAATCACACTTTGGAAAATTTCATGGGCAATGACATTGCCATTCGCATCAATGATCATTTCACAGGATAATGTTAAACGGTCAACCTGTGGATTTAATGAGCAAATACCATTTGATAAACGGTGTGGAATCATTGGAATGACACGGTCTGTTAAATACACACTTGTTGCACGGTCATATGCCTCAATATCAATGACAGAGCCTTGCGTAACATAATAGCTAACATCTGCAATATGTACGCCAAGCTTATACGTGCCATCTACATTTTTTGTTACGGTTACTGCATCATCCAAGTCCTTTGCATCTGCACCATCAATCGTTACAATTGTTTCATGTCGTAAATCACGACGACCTACTAAATCAGCCTCAGTAATCTCATCTGGCACTCGCTGTGCAGCAGCAATGACCTCATCTGGAAACTCAGGTGGAATATCGTGCTTATATAAAATAGATAAAATATCTACTCCAGGGTCATTTTTATGCCCTAAAATTTTTGTAATATAGCCTGTAGCAGATTTTAAATCCTCAGGCCATGTCGCAATCTCCACGACAACCTTATGCCCATCGACAGCTCCTAATGTATCACCCTTGGCAATAAAAATATCCATTGGTAGCTTTTTATCGTCCAAGACAACAAAGCCAAAGCCCCTATTTGCTTGGAATGTACCAACAAAGCTTGTTTGACCACGCTCTACAACCTTTGTAACAGTTCCTTCACGACGATCCCCAAACGATTCCTTTAAAACACGAATTAACACTATATCGCCATTAATCGCACCATTTGTTTCATGAGGTGGAATAAATACATCATCCATGCCCTCAATATCAGGTGTAACAAAGCCAAAGCCCTTCGCATGACCAATGAATTTACCTCTTAGTAAATTCATGCGTTCTGGTAGACCATAGCGATTGGAGCGCGAACGAACAACTAAGCCCTGCCCTTCCATGCGGACAAGTGTTTTCACAAGCTCCTTAAATTCCTCAGCATCCTCAAATCCAAACTCTTCCTCGATTTCACCAACTGTTAATGGCTGATAATCCTCTTGACTAAAAAAATCGAGTAATCGACTTTGTAATGTATCTTTCATAATTATTTCCCTCCTTCATTCAAAAATCCTCTATAATTATTGTGCCCAATTTAGGCCTTCTAAAAAGTGATAAATATCTTCATGTAATTGATCTTTTTCTTGGTCTAATGTAATAACATGCTTGGAGTTTTCATACCACTTGATATGCTTTTCAAGTGACTCCGTTTGATTATATATAATATTGGCAGATTCTATTTCTATTACTTCATCATTTGTTGATTGCACAACTAAAATAGGCGCATAAATCATATCAATTTCTTGACGTGTACGCGCAATCAATTCGCGTAGCTCCTGTAATGATGGCATGCCTTTTTCTGCAATTAGCGCAACCTCTTCTTCAATCTGTTGCTCTTGTTTACCTTGAAATTTTTTGTAATCTCTCGCGTATTTTAGCACACCTTCAAACATTACATCCGTTGTCCGCATTGTCATAGGAGCGCACATTGTTACAATGCCTATTACTGGATGATTTAATGCCACATTTAATGCCATCACGCCGCCTAATGATAAACCCGCAACGGCAATTTCCTCATAACCAGCATCTTGTAACTGTTGATAGGCGGCTACGACATCCTGCCACCAATCTGCTGGCCCTGTTGTGATAAGCTCTTCTGGTTCCACACCGTGACCTTTATAATGAGGTGCTAATGTAGTATACCCTTTTTTCTCTAAAAACCTACCAAGCATACGTACATCTGCAGAGCTACCTGTAAAGCCATGTAATAATAAAACAGCACGTGGTCCAGCTTGAAAGAAAAATGGCTGTGATAGTGATTTTTTCATTGTAAGCACCCCTTTATCCTCAATCATTCACTCTATCCTCAGTATAGCCATCTTATTTATACTTGAGCAAATGGCACTTGGCTTTTCATTGATAATCAAGAGAGAATTTTCCATTCATAAATTACGCCCCAGCGTAATTGTACCTGTCGCTAATGCTTTCGGTACATAAAGCATCTGCCGCTTGCGATACCAAAAGAATTTGCTGAACCAGGATAAAAGAAAACGCCCAACCAAGTCGGTTAGGCGATCTATTTTCAACTATTAGATTTTCGTAATAGCGATTGCTAAAATAAAGAATATGATAGCTAACACAATTGTGGCACGGTGAAGGATTAAATCCATACCACGTGCTTTTTGCTTTCCAAATAGTTGCTCAGCTCCACCCGAGATGGCACCTGATAAGCCTGCACTTTTACTAGATTGAAGTAGTACAACAACAATCAATGCTAATGATACGATTACTAATGAAACTAACACTACTGTATGCATTCACTGCACCTCCCGAACTTTGAAACATCACAACAAATTATATTATAACAAAAAATAATTCCCATGACAAACCTAGCTTTAGGAATTTTTTCACTTTAGACAATGCTGCTTGTCGATTTTTGCTACTAAATGTGGATATAAATCCTGCAAAAATCCAATTATAATGGAAATAATTACATTTATTTGGAGGATTTAAACGATGACTAAAAAAATAATGGCTATGTTTTTCATTTGCTGTATGCTGATATCGCTAGCAGGATGTTCAAAGGCACTAAATGTGCTGTTGACAGAAGAGGATGGCTCAGCAACATTTGAGGAGGATACGGCAAATGAGGATACTAAAAAGCCCGACAGTAAAGCATTATCTGCCACCTTTTCACCCTCCGATTTATTTTCAACTACATTATTTAAAGATGACCCTGCCTTATTGCAGTTTACTCAAAAAGTAGAGAAGCAAGTAGCAAAATTTGAACAGCACTTTGAAGTTCATTATACAGGAAAGCTTCATTTTGATGATTTTGAAGTACAGCTCAATGACTTAAA
This sequence comes from Lysinibacillus sp. NPDC098008, assembly GCF_044760715.1. Lineage (NCBI taxonomy): Bacteria > Bacillati > Bacillota > Bacilli > Caryophanales > Bacillaceae > Lysinibacillus > Lysinibacillus sp. NPDC098008. The sequence continues at coordinate 133,672 of NZ_JBIWBA010000005.1, read as the reverse complement.
TGGCCTGCTTACCTTTGTGAACCCATATACAGCTGGTTATTTTCTTGACTATGAATGGACAGCATGGGAAACAAATAATGGCTACCTAGTCGAGCTATCTATTGACTATTTAACAGATGCAAAGAAGGAGCAAAAGGTCGATCAATATGTTGAAGCCTTTGCCAAGCAGCATATTACAAAAAATATGACCGATTTTGAGCGCGTTAAAGTTATTAATGATTATATTGTAGAGCTGGCTACTTATACAGAAGAAGGCTCGACTGAGGGGCAAATGGTTTTTGAATTAATCAATGAGCAAACTGCAGTATGTCAGGCTTATGCATTACTTGCGTATCGTTTGCTTTTGGCATCTGATATTGATGCGAAATATGTTTATGGCTATAGCGAAGATCAGCTACATGCTTGGAATTTAGTGAGTGTTGATAGCAATTGGTATCACCTTGATACTACTTGGAATGACATCGCTCCTGATGAGCCTTACACAATTTCCTATGAATATTTTTTAGTAAATGATGACAAGCTTCGTCAAGATCATTTATGGGCTACTGAAAATTATTTTGCAGCTACTAGCAATGCCTATGACTTTATGCACGATATGTGGTATGCCGATACAGTAGATAATGTGATTTATTATAATAGTATGAATGATAGCATGGTTTACGCATATGATTTAGCTACAAATGAACGCAGACAGATTACAGAAACAGCCTGCTATTATTTAGCAGTTGAGGATGCGGCGCTTTATTGCAGCGATTATGATAATGCTGGTTATTTAACAAAAATTAATGTGGAGGATGGTTCAGAGGAAATCTTATACGAAGATGAAGTGCTTAACCTATATATTGATGGCGGTATTTTATACTATGAAACGCTAGATGGCTCCATACATCAACAAGCATTGTAGTATGCTTGTTTACAATATTACCACCTTTTATTAACAATGCTTTAACGATAGCTTTACATTCCTCCTTTACACTTACAGATGAATTTACTTAAAGGAGGAAAATCATGAAATACACAAAAAAATGGACTTCATTGTTTTTAGCAAGTGCAGTAACTTTAACCGCGGTTAGCATTCCACAGCAGGAGGCACAGGCTGCTGAGGTTGAGAAGCCAACAAATGTTATTATGCTTGTAATGGATGGCAGTAGTAATAATGCTGTAACGCTTTCTCGTTGGTATAAAGGTGAAGGCTTAGCAATGGATGAAATTTTATCAGGTGCTGTGCGTACATACTCTGCAGAATCAGCGATTACAGACTCTGCGCCTGCTGCTACAGCATTAGCAACTGGCCATAAATCAAATGATAAATATGTGGGTGTATTACCGTCCGTAGTGAATTCACCTGGATTGGAGCAAATTGCACAAGAGGATGCTTTTAGACCTGTTGCAAATGTATTAGAAGGGGCGAAGCAGCAAGGGAAAGCAACTGGCTTAATCTCTACTTCCGAAATTCAGCATGCAACGCCAGCAGGTTTTTCAGCACATGCGACAAATAGAAGCCAATATGATAATATCGCTGAGCAACAAGTTTATCAAAACATTGATGTTGTTTTAGGTGGTGGCTTCGATTCATTAGTGCCTGGTGAATTAGATGATTCGGCGTCTTCGTTTAAGTTAGGCTCAGTGAAAAACGCTCGTAAAGATGGCGAAAACTTACTAAATGTATTAAAGCAAAAGAACTATCATTTTGTCCAAACACGTGATGAATTATTAAATACAAATGCTTCTAAAATTTGGGGTAGCTTTGCACCAAGCGACCTTGCCTATGACTTTGACCGTACAACAACAAGACCTTCTGAGCCGACATTGGCTGAAATGACAAGTAAAGCCATTAATACACTGAAAAAGGATGAGGATGGCTTCTTCCTATTTGTTGAAGGCAGCAAAGTCGACTGGGCAGCACATGCCAACGATACAATTGGTATGATTAGTGATATTTTATCGTTCGATGATGCTGTCAAGGAAGCAGTTGATTTTGCGAAGGAAGATGGCAACACACTTGTTATTGCTGTAACAGACCATGGCAATAGCGGGATTACAATGGGGAACGCTAACACGTCAGGAACGTATTCAAGCATCCCAGTGTCTGCCTATATTGATCCGTTGAAAAAGGCTAAAATGACTGTTGAAGGTGCACTAAGCCAATTAAAAGAGGATCGTTCTAATTTAGTAGAAGTGGCAGCACTTTATGGATTAGATGCATTAACAGAGGACGAGCTAGCTACATTACAATCTGCTGAAAACCTTGGCAATGCAATGGTGAAAATGCTAGCAAACCGTGCAAACATTGGCTTTACAACAGGTGGACATACTGGCGATGATGTGTTCTTATATTCATTCGGACCTTCTAAAATAACAGGGCTAGTAGAAAACACTGATTTAGCTCATGCTATGGCACAATTTATGGACTTTGACTTAAACACATTAACAAATGAGCTATATGTACCAGCAACAAAGGCTTTAACGGAAAAAGGCTTTACAACAAAAATCGATTTATCTGATAAAGAAAATCCAGTATTTGTTGCACAAAAAGCAGATATTACAGTCAAAATTCCTGTTAATAAAAATACAATGAGCTATGAGCAAGCTTCCACAAATACGGCTAAAACGCTGACATTTGACACAATCAATGTCTATAATGGCACTGAGTTTTACGTATCGAAAAAGCTTTTACAAGCAATCAACTAAAAATAAGGGCGTATCTGAAATGTGATGTTCAGATACGCTTTTTTGATCACTTGCTCTTTATTTTTGAGCGGAGTTCCTCTTTTTGATCTAACGTAATATGTTTTTAATATAATGTTCCATCTGTCCACTTATTTCACTTAATGTTTCAATCGCTTCACTAAATTGTTGGACAAGCTCAGCCTGCTCATTGGAGGCTGATTCAATTTGCTCCATACTTTCCATCAGTGCCTGTACATTACTTGTAATAGTTTTAAGAGAGGTTTCAATTTGCTCTGTCGCTGTGGCTGTTTCATTTGAAAGCTTGCGAACCTCCTGTGCAACAATATTAAACCCTGCTCCGTATTGCCCTGCACGAGCCGCTTCTATTGAGGCATTTAAGCCAAGTAAGTTCGTTTGTCTTGAAATGGTTTTAATAAAATCTGTAATCTCATTAGAGCGTGAAGAGTTTTCTAAGGCATGGCGAGATTTTTCAGTAATGGTTTCGCTTGTTGCGGATAATTCTTCTGAATGTGCCGCAATGGTATGTACTTTTAATTGTAGCTCTTGAATCGTAGCTTGCAGGTTGTCCATAAAGCTTTCTACTTTTTCCTGCGCATCGTTTGGAAAGAGCAAGCTTAAGACCGCAACAACTTTACCATTTTCACGAACAGGATATAGCTCTGTATGCATTGGAACGCCAAAATACTCTTTTGGAATATCCCGTTTTAAAATTTCGCCTTTCGTAACACTTCGGAAATCAGGTGTATCCTCAATAATTGTGCCGACCTGTAAATGAGTTTTCACTTTTGTTCCCTCTAATACAAAGAGAACCTTTCTTTCCTTCGCACTATTGATAGTTAACGCTATTTCCTTGTTAAAAATTTCATGAAAAATCGGTAAAGTTTCCTTTAATGATTGAATAATATCCATAGCCAATCTCCTTCTGTTTTTTTTCATTATACTCGAATAAATAAAGGAAACGTTAATATTTTCCTAATAAAAAATTGCCCCAAAAGCTTTGAGGCAATTTCCATCAATTATTTATTATCGAAGGTTATAGAACGATTGTAAACCAAGGTATTCTGCTGTTACACCAAGCTGATCTTTAATTCGAAGAAGTTGGTTGTATTTTGCAATACGGTCTGTACGTGATGGAGCACCTGAGCACGAACCTTGATATATTAGCATTTCTCTGAACTATAAAGTTGTGATATTGCATTGTTCACATACTATCGAATTTTAATAATTCAATCCATGTATGTGTTAATTCACATTATAACAACTATCTGAAAAATTAAAAACAGATTTCTTTTCACGATTGTTTATCATTGATAAATAAAAACATCCTCGGAAGGACGCCTGTAATTTATCTTCTACTTTTTTTGAGAAAATGGCAACATTGTTGTAAACAATATCTTTGTCTACTTGAGGAGTTAAACTATGTAGTTCTCACCCATCATTTGCTTGCTCATTTAATAATGCTTCAAATTCAGCAATTGCGCTTTCAATATATAATTCTCGTACTTTAACTGTTTTATATATAATCATATGTATTTACTTCCTTACATACAGCATACGTCATTGTCATTTTTTCAACATAATAATGGGAATATTAACCCAAAATAAAAATCGTCACTATGGTTAAACAGTGACGATTGGTGATGTTATTGATCTTGTGATTTATTTGTGGTCAATTCTATTAAGTCAGCGATGAACTCAGGAGTCTCAATAAATGCAAAAACTTGGAATTTATCATTACGTTTGTTCCCCATGGTGTGGTTCAAATCGTGTTCTCGTTTTATCAATCCAATCGTCAAACTCTTTTTGTAGATATTTTTCATTCCATATGCCTTCGCATTTAAAGCAATGCTCAAATGATGTAATTCTTTGTCCGTTAGTCGTTTTTCTTCGTTCATACGAACCTCCACCGATAATTTTTTTGCATCTTAGAAATTGGTTAATTTTGGTAATAAATATTATAATAACAAATTGAAAAATAGCGGACAAATAAAAAAATAGTGTCATTAATGAGTGCCATCATATAAATCAAATTTTAAATTGTTTTCAATATAAGCTTTCTCTTCAGCAGGAGTCATTAAACGAGTTGCTCTCCCTGAATTTCTTGAATCTTCGCCACCTTGCATCTCCCAAATTGCGTTATGATCTTCTACAGCATGAGAAAAATCACCTTTCGACCATCTTTCCAATATTGGAATGTAAAGTTCGTTAAATTTATAATCGTTCATTTTACATACAGCCAACAATCGGTCAATTTTTTCTTGCGTTATTTGCTCATGACCCCATTTTACACTAGCTTCAACTTTTTGGTGAGACATGCTATGGATAATTTCGTTTACTTTGCTTTCTACTAAATTGTCAGGATAAAGCAATTCCTCTTTTGTAATTTTTTTATCTTCAAGCGCTACTCCATCATTCTCAACAGTTACAGTTGCTTTTTCTGGCGTAGGTTTCTCCTTTTGTTCAGTAAATTTGAAGTAACCAAAAATTCCTCCAAAAGTGACCAATACTGCAATGATAACAATTGCAGACTTTGTTTTTCTTTTCATGTTATTAACTCCTCATAGTAATTTATATCATTATATAATTAGGATAATAATAACAGAATATTGAAACAAGGTTCAATGAAAAACTATAGTACGAACACTGTTCGTAGATAATGGTATATACAATGTATATCCCATGTTAACCAAGTCAATAATGGCTTCGTTTAAGTGTCGGAGCAATGTTCCGAACTTTCTCCAATAATACTTACTGGCAAATTTGCCATAAACTCAACTTTATGACTGCAATATAACCTCAAAGGTAGACAGTTCCTCACTACCTTTGCCAAGTTGGTCGTTTGAATGTTGTCGTGCCCAGCAATTCTCAAGCAACTACATAAATCCAGTCCATTGCGTAAATTTGCTTGTATTGCATAATGACGCAGTGTATGCGGTGAACAACGAATATCTGGTCGTACTTTTGCTTTTTCTCCTGCTTCTCGTACAATTACTTCAATTTGGGCTGTGGTCAGCGGTCTACCACTGTGAGCTAAAAAATAATTGTTATTGTGAGCAGGTCTGCCTAAACTGCTCAAATATCCTTCACAAATACGTTCGTAACGAATCATATATTTCCGAAGCATTAAACTAATTGGCACATATCGCCATTTAACAAATTTACCAAATATTTACAATGTCGTATCTTGCACCCAATCCACCTCTAAATTTATTAATTCCGAACATCTAATGGCTGTATGGCGATAATTACTTTGTTTCGTGCGTTCAAATACGTTTTAAAATCGTATGCTTCAATTATTTTCGCAATTTCTTGGTCAGTAAATGTAGATATAACAGTTTTATCTTCTTTCAACAATTTTGTGCGTGCCATGATGTTGAACGTGACATACTCTTCTGCCACCAAATATGTATAAAACAGCCTCAACTATTTAATTACAGTGTTACGTCGCCTTTTTACCAAGATTTAATTGATGTTGAATATATTTTTTTACAGGAACTGTTGAAACGTCTTCAATTTCATTCACCTTATGAAACTCGTTCAGATATTGAATGAAGTGAATTGTATTTATAAGTTTTTGTTGTTCTGCTTGAATAATTTTTAATCTGTAATTCGAATGTAAATTCTTTCAACAAATCTTTAATGAGCATGAAAAACCCCCAATCTACAAGTGTTTATCACACTTATAAATCAGAGGTTGAAACAATACACTTGTATTGCTAAATTCACTTAAGTGTATAACATAGCTCAAACCTTGCTAAAGTGACGTATATGACAAGGTTCAAGCTATTTTTCATGCAAATAAATGATTACTTCAAGTTATAGAATGAGCTTAAACCAAGGTACTCAGCTGTTACACCAAGCTGATCTTCAATGCGAAGAAGTTGGTTGTATTTTGCAACACGGTCTGTACGAGATGGCGCACCTGTTTTAATTTGTCCAGCATTTGTTGCAACTGCAATATCAGCAATTGTTGCATCCTCTGATTCACCAGAGCGGTGAGAGATAACAGCTGTATAGCCAGCACGTTTCGCCATTTCAATTGCTTCAAATGTTTCTGTTAATGTACCGATTTGGTTTACTTTAATAAGGATAGAGTTCCCTACACCCTGCTCAATACCTGCTGCTAATTTTTTTGTATTTGTTACAAATAGATCGTCGCCTACTAATTGTACGCGGCTACCGATACGCTCTGTTAATAGTTTATGTCCAGCCCAGTCATTTTCATCTAAGCCATCTTCAATTGAAATAATTGGGTATTTATTTGTTAATTCTTCATACCAATCAACCATTTCTTCAGATGTTTTGACAACACCTTCACCATCTAAGTGGTATTTGCCATCTTCTTTATTGAATAGCTCAGAAGATGCTACGTCCATTGCAAGTTTTACTTCCTCGCCTGGTTTATAGCCAGCTTTTTCAATTGCTTCTAAAATAACTGTGATTGCTTCTTCGTTAGAGCCAAGGTTTGGTGCGAAACCACCTTCATCGCCAACTGCTGTATTATAGCCTTTTTCTTTTAGAACAGCTTTTAAGTTATGGAAAATTTCAGCACCAATGCGTAATGCATGGCGGAAAGATTCTGCACCTACAGGCATCACCATAAATTCTTGGATATCTACATTATTATCTGCATGTGCGCCACCATTTAAGATGTTCATCATTGGTACTGGTAATTGCTTAGAGTTAAACCCACCAAGATATTGATAAAGAGGTACATCTAAATAATCTGCCGCAGCATGTGCAACTGCCATTGATACACCTAAAATTGCGTTAGCACCTAGCTTACCTTTATTTTCTGTGCCATCTAGCTCGATTAAAGCTTTGTCAATAACAACTTGATCAAGAACAGAGTAATTTCCTTCTAGTTCTTGTGCAATCGTTGTATTGACATTTTCAACTGCTTTTAATACACCTTTGCCTAGGTAACGAGATTTGTCACCATCGCGTAATTCTACCGCTTCGTATTCACCTGTTGATGCACCTGATGGTACGATAGCGCGACCAAAAGCGCCTGATTCTGTAAATACTTCAACCTCTACTGTTGGATTCCCACGTGAGTCTAAAACTTCGCGCGCATAAACTTGTGTAATAAATGGCATAATTAATTCTCCTCTTTCTCAATTAATGATTGTCCTGTCATTTCAATAGGCTGTGACACCTGTAATAATTCTAACATGGTTGGCGCCAAATCGGCTAAAATACCACCATTTCTTAACATACTATTTGCTTTTGTCACAATTACTGGTACAGGATTTGTTGTATGAGCTGTCATTGGCTCCCCTGCTAATGTTAATACTTCATCAGAGTTACCATGGTCAGCTGTAATAATAGCTGCGCCACCTTTTGCAAGGAGTGCATCTACTACTTTTCCTAAACATTCATCGACTGCTTCAATGGCTTTAATCGTCGGCTCTAGCATACCACTATGCCCCACCATATCAGGGTTAGCAAAGTTAAGTATAATACCATCGAATTTATCAGCCGCAATTTCTGCAAGCAAGGCTTCTGTCACCTCGTACGCAGACATCTCAGGCTTTAAGTCATATGTGGCAACCTTTGGTGAGGCAATTAAAATACGCTCTTCACCTGGGAATTTATCCTCACGACCACCACTCATAAAGAATGTTACATGTGGATATTTTTCTGTTTCGGCAATGCGTAGCTGTGTTTTACCGTTTGTGGCTAACACTTCACCAATTGTATTTTTTAGGTTGTCATTTTCATAGGCAACCTGTGCATTGACTTCATCACTATAATGCGTGAAGGATACAAATTTTAGATTTTTTGGATGGTTAGCTGATAACACAAAGCCATCAAATTGTGGATTTGTAAGCACTGTGGATAGCTGTATCGCACGATCAGGACGGAAATTAAAGAAAATGACTGCATCATTATCACCAATCGTTGCTACTGGCTCACCATGCTCTTGAATGCTAAATGGAATGACAAATTCATCTGTTGCTTCACGTTCATACGATTCAGCTACACCGCTTTTAGCACTATCTGCCGTTTGCCCAACACCATCCACAAGCACATTATACGTAAGTGCCACGCGATCCCAGCGTTTATCGCGATCCATTGCATAATAGCGCCCATGAATAGACGCAAATTGACCAACACCAATGTCAGCCATTTGTTTTTCTGTTTCCTCTATATAGCCGATAGCTGTTGTTGGCCCAACATCACGACCATCTAAGAAGCCATGTACAAAAACATCCTCTACGCCCTGCTGCTTAGCAAGCCTTAACAGTGCAAACATATGCTCATAATGACTATGAACACCACCATCTGATAGCAGCCCCATAATATGCAGCTTTGATTGATGTGCCTTAACATGTGCGATTGCGTCTAAAAATGCTTGATTTGTAAAGAAGTCGCCTTCGCGAATCGACTTATTTAAGCGTGTTAAGCTTTGATAAACAATACGTCCGGCACCGATATTTAAGTGTCCTACCTCTGAATTACCCATTTGTCCTTCAGGTAGTCCAACCGCCTCACCCGCAGCTGTTAATGTTGTATGTGGGAACTCATTCCAATATCGATCAAAATTTGGCTTATGCGCCTGTGCTACTGCATTTCCAAATGTTTCATCTCGAAATGCAAAGCCATCTAAAATAATTAATGCTACTGGCTTTTTAGGCATTTGCTGCCGCCTCCAATAATGTTAAATAAGATTCTGGTTGTAAGCTTGCTCCACCAACTAGAGCACCATCAATATGCTCTTTTGTTAAAAGCTCCTGAATGTTGTCAGGCTTCACACTGCCGCCGTATTGAATGCGCACAGCATTCGCCGTTTCAGCATTATATAGCTCTTCGATTACTGCTCGAATCGCTCCACATACTTGATTGGCATCGTCTGCCGTAGCAGTTTTACCAGTGCCAATTGCCCAAATTGGTTCATAGGCAATGACCATATGCTCTACCTGCTGTGCTTCAAATCCAGCAAGTGCCGCTTTAATTTGACCCGCAACCTTTTGCTCTGTTGTGCCTGCTTCACGTTCCTCTAGCGTTTCACCACAGCAAATAATCGGTACGATATTATGTGCAAGTGCTGCTGCTACCTTTTTATTAATAGCATCATCTGTTTCATTGTAGTATTCACGGCGTTCTGAATGCCCTAAAATAACATAGTCCACTGCTACACTTGCAAGCTGTGTTGGGCTAATTTCACCAGTAAAAGCACCCTCATTTTCATAATGCATTGTTTGTGCACCAATCGCTAGCTCTGACTCACTAGCAACTTGCACAAGTGTAGGTAGGTAAAGAGCTGGTGCGCAAACAACAGCGTCCACTTTATCATTAGAAGGAAGTTTATCCTGTACTGCATCTACAAACTGAATAGCCTCTTCAAATGTTTTAAACATTTTCCAGTTACCTGCAATAATTGGTTTACGCATCATTTTGCCTCCGATTAGCTTATTTATCGTTTAGTGCTACAATCCCTGGAAGCTCTTTGCCTTCCATTAATTCTAGGGAAGCACCGCCACCTGTAGAAATGTGATCCATTTTATCTGCTACTGCAAATTTTTCAACAGCAGCGGCTGAATCACCACCACCGATTACTGTATAGCCTGCAGTTGCTGCCATTGCATCAGCAACTGTTTTTGTACCACTTGCAAATTTATCCATTTCAAAGACACCCATTGGTCCATTCCAAATAATTAACTTGGAGTTTTGAATAATGTCCGCATAGCGAGCTGCTGTTTTGGGTCCAATATCAAGTCCCATCCAATCAGCTGGAATTGCATCAATATCAACAACTTGTGTTTCAGCATCTTGCGAAAATTCATTTGCTACAACAGCATCAATTGGCATATGTAATTGCACGCCTTTTGCTTTTGCTTTATCAATAAAGGATTTAGCTAGCTCGATTTTATCTTCCTCTAATAAAGATTTACCAATATCATAGCCCTGTGCCTTAATGAACGTATAAGATAGGCCACCACCAATAATTAAGTGATCTACTTTTTCTAACAGACTTTCAATAACACCAATTTTATCTTTTACTTTGGCGCCACCAATAATAGCCGTAAATGGACGCTCAGGGTTTGACAATGCTTTGCCAAGTACATCTAATTCCTTTTGCATTAGGAATCCAGATACTGCTGGAATATGTTTAGCGATTCCTTCAGTAGAAGCATGTGCACGATGAGCTGCACCAAAAGCATCGTTGACATAAATATCAGCTAGCTGTGCAAATTGCTGCGCTAATGCTGGGTCATTTTTCTCCTCACCTGCGTGGAAGCGCACGTTTTCAAGCAACACAATATCGCCATTTTGCATAGTGGCAACAGCTTGCTCTACCTTTTCTCCAATCGACTCATCCAGCTTTGTCACAGGCTTGCCAATTAACTCAGCTAGGCGAATACCAACTGCTGTTAAACGCATATCCTCTTTTACTTCACCTTTCGGACGACCTAAGTGTGAAGCTAAAATAACTTTAGCACCTTGCTCTACTAAATATTCGATTGTTGGAATAGCTGCACGAATACGTGTTTCATCTGTAATAGCACCATCTGCCATTGGTACATTAAAATCTACACGCACAAAAACACGTTTACCTTTTACATCAATATCTGTCATTGTCTTCTTATTTAACATGAAGAAACTCCCTTCAAAGCTTGTTAGTATTTCATCAAGGTATTTTGGTACATCGTCTAGAGGTGTTGCTTATCTCCAATTTTTGATTATGAACCCTTATACTTGCTCTTATAGTAGCAAAAGTTACGTACGATGTCTTGTAATTACTAAAAAGGGAGTAAGGGTAAATTCCCTTACTCCCTTTACCCTTGTATATTATATCGATTAGATATTATAAAGGCTATACTTTTTGTCTATAAAAGTAGTATTGTGTCACACTTATTACGTAAATTGTTCAAATGTGATGCTTATTTATTGTTGAAACCTTGCTCTGCAATGTATAAAGCTAAGTCCATTAAGCGAGTAGAGTAACCAATTTCATTATCATACCAAGCAAGAACTTTTACCATTTTATTTTCTAATACCATTGTAGAAAGACCATCTACAGTTGATGAGTGATGGTTACCATTGTAATCAATTGATACTAACGGTAGCTCATTGTAGCCAAGAATACCTTTTAATTCATTTTCAGAAGCTTCTTTTAATGCTGCATTAATCGTTTCCTTCGATACATCTGCTTTTAGCTCTACAACTAAGTCTACACATGAAACGTTAGGTGTTGGGACACGCATAGAGAAGCCATCTAATTTACCTTTTAATTGTGGTAATACTTTTGAAACAGCTACAGCTGCACCTGTTGTTGTTGGAATCATAGATACCGCACCAGCACGTGCACGACGTGGGTCTGAGTGTGGGAAGTCTAGGATTCGTTGGTCATTTGTATAAGAGTGAATTGTTGTCATCATACCACGCTCAATGCCAAATTTTTCATCTAATACTTTTGCTACTGGTGCAAGACAGTTTGTTGTACAAGAAGCATTTGAAATCACATCATCAGTTGCTGGGTTGTAGTCTGTATGGTTTACACCCATTACAAATGTAGGCATTGCGCCTTTAGCTGGTGCAGAAAGAATCGCTTTTTTAGCACCTGCTTCAACATGTTTGCCTACTTCTTCCATTGAACGGAAACGACCAGTACATTCAAGCACTACATCTACGTCTAGTTCACCCCAAGGTAGTTGTGCTGGATCTTTTTCAGCATATACTTTTACGCGCTTGCCATTTACTACGAAAGAATCTTCATCTGCATTGACTTCAGCATCATAGATACCGTGGACTGAATCATATTTCAATAGATGTGCAAGTTGACCAGCATCTGTTAAATCGTTGACAGCTACTACTTCAATTTCATCATGCTCCATTGCCTCACGAAATACTAAGCGTCCAATACGTCCAAATCCATTAATCGCTAATTTTAATGCCATTGTTAATTCCTCCAATAATGTGTAATGTATGTTTCTAAAAAATAGAAACATTAAATTTATGCTCATTCAAAAAGCGCTGTAGCACTTTTTGAAGTCGAGTGACCTATGTTTATATAAGTTATTCAAAATCATTATTTTCACTAGATGATAAACGAGCAGCAATAGCTTTTGCAGCTGCCTCATCTGTGATAAATATTGTTTGCTTTGGTGCTACCTTAAAATATGAAAGCATAGCATTGACCTTTTGTTTTCCTGCTGCTACTGCAATAACCTGCTGACTTTTTTTCACCTGCTCAAGCTGAATGCCAATTGTACGTATACGATGCACGACCTCTCCTTTGGCATTAAAATAATAGCCAAAAGCCTCACTGACAGCACCCTTCTCCACTAAAATTCGTAAATCTTCAGGAGAAGAATTACGGCGAATCGCCATCTCCTCTGCGGAGCCAATCCCATGAATCACACAGTCTGCCTGCTCATAAAATGCCATCATTTCTGTTATCATCGGCTCTGTTAGCATTGCTTGATAAGCTTGCTCACTTAAATACTCAGGTAAAAATAAGGTGCGATACTGCGCCTCCATCTGCATAGCAAATGTTGCAACAAGTGTATTTGCTTGCATTTGCATTTCATGTCCGATGCCTCCACGTGCAGCAACAAATGTCATATCTTTTGTTTTTTCTAATGGGTGTAAAAATTGTGCAAGAGATGCCACTGATTTTCCACCTGTGACGGCTACTACTTGCCCTTTAAAAGCTGTTGACATAAATTGCAATGCCGCTTCTTTACCAAGCAAGGTCAATATCGTATCGTCTGCATTATAATCACCTGGCACAACAACTACACGCTGTATGCCAAAATGAGCCTCAAGCTGTTTAGCAAGCTGTGTCAGACCTGACCATTCATAAACAATTGCTCTTAACTTTTCAATTACAATCTCACCATCATCTGTACATACCATACCCGATTTTTGTGAATCTAATAACCCTTGTTCACGTAAAATATCTGTTTCTTTGCGTATTTCTCGCTCTGTCATTTTTAATGAATCCGCAAGTGTGCGTCGTCCGATGGGTTGCATAAGCTGAACGGTTTGTAAAATTCGGTATCTAGATTGCAGAAGCGGATACATTTCAGGAAGTAGTCTTTGCTGTGCCTCAGGAACAGTTAACATATTTATCTACTCCCTTTTATAACAGTGGGTTGTTTTTAGTCCCACCGTTTAAAATTATGTCCCACTTATATAGCTATTATAATATGCTTTATGTAAAAGAGCAAGTAGTATCCAAAGAAAAAAGCCCCGTAACGTTGGTCATCGCTACGAGGCTTATACATTCTTATTTTGTAAAAGATAAAATTGCGTTTTTCTTAAATCCTTCTAACGCTTTTGTTGCTTCACCTTTATTTGCAAATTCAAAAATACGAACATCCTGCTTCTCAAATACTGTAATAACCCACATTGTAAAATCTCCCTTCAACATTGTTTTTGTAATATAACAACTTCCAAAATCTATAATAATTTTCACCGACTGTTTTATAACAACTTCTTGCTTGATTCCTATTCTACGCCGATTTTTTAGAAAAGGAAGCCCAATGTGAAGGTCTTCACAAACTGTTCAAATTCAAAACGCTTTCATTGAACAATTTGTGAATTGTATAGCTTATAGCGAATAACCGTGCCAAATTAACAAGTTATCTTTCACTGAAATGTTCCATTAATGTAGCATAATCTAAGTTGCCATACTGAATAATTTGACCACCCTTTTCAACTACAGGAATCATCAGCATATATTTTTCATGTATATGATCATCTGCTTCAATATCAATGATCTCAATATCGAATGGTATATCCTCCTGTACAAGCTTTAATGTGCGTAAACCGTCTACACATAGCGGACAATTTGCCCGACTAAAAAACTTCACCAGCATTGCTAGCACCCCCTTCTTCTATTATAAAGCGAAATGGCTAATCAGGTTTTACAGCATAAAGGAAAAGCTGCCTTCTTTACGTATTGAGCACTAGACTACTTTTTTGTAATCACTGCATTTTTGCCAATGATTACTGTTATCACCACAATGATGGCTACAATAATCGTAAACCAAGTGATAGATTCATGTAAAAATAATGTAGCAAAAAGAATCATTAGAAATGGCTGTAAATATTGAATTTGACTTACTCTTGCAATGCCACCTAATGCCATGCCGCTATACCATGCTACATATGCTAAAAATTGACTGACAACAGCTAAATAGAGCAAGCTTAGCCATGCTGTTACAGGAGCATGTAACATCACTGCTGTGAAATTTAAAACAACTGGAATTATAAAAAATGGTGCAGCAATTAAAATAGCCCAAGCAATAACTTGCCAGCTTCCTAATTCCTTCGCCAATTGCCCGCCCTCTGCATAGCTAAGCCCTAATATTACCACTGCTGCTAATAACGCTAAATCCGCTATATGTAATTGCCCTAGCCCAAGATAAACCGCATAAATGATAACTGCTATCGCACCAGCAATACTTGAAAGCCAAAACTTTAAGGAAGGCTTCTCTCCTGCTCTTATTATAGCAAAGCCTGCTGTTGCCAAAGGTAAAAGCGCTAATTCTACAGCGCCATGAGAAACCGGTAAGCTTATCATTGCCCACGAGGTCAATAATGGAAATCCTAACACTGCCCCAAAGGATACAAGCAATAAGCTTTTAAATTGACGAGCAGTAGGTAGCTTTTCCTTTCTTATCAGTAAAACAATCGCCACAATAATTGCCGCTATGACAACTCTTCCTAAGCCTACGATAGTTGCCCCAAAATATGGTACAGCTACACTTGTTGCTGGCAAAGTTAAACTAAAGCAAATAACCCCTAATAACCCTAACAGTAATCCCACTTTTTCTGTTTTTTGTTTCTGCATTATTCCAAACCTCCTATTTTTCATGCCATCTGTCCCTGGTATACTCAATAGTAAAAGGAGCTATATCGAAAATAAATAGAATTTTCTATCAACTGTCCTGGTACAGATAAAGGAGAGAGCTTGTATTGCAGACTAAATATTTAGAAATTATTAAGGACATTAAAGCACAGCTCACAAAGGGCATACTTACTACAGGTAGCAAGCTGCCATCCGTAAGACAATTATCTCAGCAATTTTCGTGCAGTAAAAATACAGTACTACGAGCCTATAATGAGCTAGAAAAGGAGCATATTATTTTTTCTGTCCCTAAAAGTGGCTACTATGTTGTTCATCAGGCTACACAGCCAAGTGCACCACAACAAATCATTGATTTTTTGTCTGCTGGGCCAGATAAACGTATTATGCCATATATAGAATTTCAGCACTGCATGAACCAAGCCATTGACATCTATAAGGAAGAATTATTTAGTTACAACGATCAACAAGGGCTTTATGCTCTTCGTGTTCAATTAGCAAAGTATTTGCAAAGCTTACAGGTCTTTACAAGTCCAGAGCGACTTTTTATTGTATCAGGCTCTCAACAGGCACTCCATTTATTAGCGTCAATGCCCTTTCCAAACGGCAAACATAATATACTCGTTGAGCAGCCTACCTATTTTGGCTTTATTGAAGCCGTTCGTCTTCAGCAAGTTACTACGCTTGGTATTGATTTAACAATGGAGGGCATTGATTTAGAGCAGCTTGAATATATTTTTCGCAACAATGATATAAAATTTTTCTATATTGTACCGAGATTTCAAAATCCGCTTGGTCATAGTTATACAAATGAGGAGAAAAAACGCATTGTAGAGCTTGCAGAAAAATATGATGTGTATATTGTGGAGGATGATTTTTTAGGTGATTTAGATCCAAACATGAAAGCAGACCCATTATTCTCTTTTAATCCTTCTGGTCGAGTGATTTATATTAAAAGCTTTTCAAAAGTATTTTTGCCAGGCTTACGAGTAGGTGCAGTTGTACTTCCAGCTTTAATGATTCATGATTTTTCACGCTATAAATTCAGTGCCGACTTTAATAGCTCCGTGCTTTCACAGGGAGCATTAGATATTTATTTAAAAAGCGGTATGTTTGATAGTCATATTAAAACAATAAAAGAGCTATATAGCAGAAAAATGAATGCCCTACAGACAGCTTGTGAAGCATTGCTACCTAACCATATCCATTTTACAAAGCCTACTTCTGGCTTTTATCTTTCGATTATGCTGCCAGACCATATCAGCGCTAAGCAGGTTGTCCATTTATTACATGAAAAAAATATATGGATGGACGATGCCTCTAGAATGTTTTTACCAGCCTACCAGCAGGATCATCTTATTCGCTTAAGTATTTCTCAAGTGGAGGAACATCTGATTGAAGGGGGGATTAACGAGTTAGCCTATTGTCTGTCATTATTAGAGCGCAATAAAAGCCGCTACAAAAATATGCGACCTCTATTATAAAAGGCAAGGCATTGTGTGCGAATAAACGACACAGCAATGCCTTGTTTTTAAATTATTTTAAATGTGTATCAAGGAATTTTACCATGGCATTGTAAAATTCAATTCTGTTTTCTTCATTTGCAAAGCCATGTCCTTCATTATCTTTTAACATATACTCTACATCTACACCTCTAGCACGTAAAGCTTCCACAATTTGATCGGATTCTGCTTTATTCACACGTGGGTCATTTGCGCCTTGTGCAACAAATAATGGCGTTTTAATTTGATCCGCATGGAAAACAGGTGATACTGCTGTTAATAATTCCTTATCTTCCTCTGGATGACCTACGCGCTCATAAAACATATTACGCATTGTTTCCCAATATGGTGGAATTGTATCTAGTAGTGTAAAGATATTCGATACACCAACGTAATCCACTGCTGCGGCATATAAATCTGGTGTATACGTAATACCAGCTAATGTTGCATAGCCACCAAAGGATGCACCATAAATACCAATACGCTCAGGGTCTGCAATACCTTGGTCAATTACCCATTGTACGCCATCTGTAATATCATCCTGAATTTTTAAACCCCATTGCTTATTCCCAGCCTGTAGGAATTCCTTGCCATAGCCAGTTGAAGAACGGAAATTCACTTGTAGCACAGCATAGCCACGATTTGCTAATAGCTGCACCTCTGGATTAAAGCCCCACATATCACGAGCCCATGGTCCACCATGTGGATTAACAATTAATGGTAAATCTTTAGCTTCTTTATTTTTCGGCAATGTTAAATAGCCATTGATTGTTAAGCCATCTCGACTCTTATACGAAATCGGATGCATCTCAGCCAATTCCTCAGAATTTAGCCAAGGGCTTAATGTTGCTAGCTCTGTTAGCTCATCGGTTGTTGAGTCATAGTAATAGTACTTTCCATAGACTGTATCACTTGAAACACTTACAATAAATTTTGTCATTTCTTTATTGTAATCATTGATACCTAATTCACTCTCATGAACACCAAGCTTGTTTTGAATTTTACGGAAGAGCTGTTCAAAATTTTCATCAAAGAACTGATAATGAGGCTTATCCGTAATATATGCACCATATAATACTTTATCTTGCTCAGCATTATATAATATGCCTGCAACATCAACCTCTTCATTGGACATAATTACTTCTTCATTACCTTCTAAATCATACTTCACAGCCTCTATTTTATCTCTGCCTTTGTTAGATATAGCATAAATAAATTGGTTATCTTTTGAGAAAGCTAATGGCATGACTTCATCGCCTGCTTCTATTTCAATAAATGGTTTAAATTCATCTTTTTCAGAATCACGATAAAGAATCGTTCCTACTACACCATCAGAGGCTACAGCAACACGCACTTCTCCATTACGATCCGCTAACCAGCTTGTAATATTTCCAGGATTTTTAGCAACATGCGTTGTTTCACCCGTCTTAATATTTAGCTTATATACATCAAAAACAGTTGCATCCTCTTTATTCATCATAATAAGAATTTCATCTTTCACGCCTTGAAGTCCACTTAGTATCCCTACTGTTACGTTAGGATACGGCGTTAAATCCTGTTCTTTTGCACCATTAAAGGTTGTGGAATAAATATGGTAGTTTTCATCACCACCATTATCCTTTAAGTAAAGCAATGTATCGTCCTTCCAGAAGAATCCTGCAATATCGCGATCTGTTGAATTGGACACACGTACTGGCTCACTATCATCATTCATTTTTTTCACAAATACATTGGAACGATTTTCCCATGCAGCAGCAAATGTAATATAATTGCCATCAGGTGACAGTTCATAGCCAAAGCTACCAGGATTTTTCATAAAATCTTCCACAGAGATTTCTGGAACACCTTCATTATTTGTAGCATTTTTAATATTTTTAGCATTGTTTAAAATTTTATTTGCATCCTGTTTTGAAATAAATTCATTATCCACGGATACACCATTCCATAAGCCAAGCTTATTCGCTGTGTCCCAGTATGCTGTAAGTGATGCTTCTTGGTCTTCTTTATTTAAAGCTCTTACTAAAATACGAGCGGCTTCATCACGTTTAATGGCTACATCTAAATCTGTGAATTCCTCAGCCTTTACCCACTTATCCATAATTTGTTGACGCATTGATTCCGAGCCGTGCTGGAATGTTAAAGCCGTTACAGCTAAGTCTAAAAATTCCTGTGATGACAATTGCTCCTCTTGCGCAATAGCTACACTTTGCGTGTCATTAGCAGCACGCACCTCTTGCATTGTTGCAGGAACTACAGCAGACGTTGTTAAAATAATCGCCAATGATGCAGATAGAAATCTTTTTTTCAACATAACTCCTCCTTATATCAGTTTACGTTATATCGAATGTCGATATATACATAAACTATCATAACCTTTATATCACTGTCAATAATTGATAGCATTTTATGATAATTCCCTTTTTCTCCATAAAAACAATTCCAACGAATTGGTACTTATACCGTATGAAATGAACGGAAGTTGACATACTAAATACTGCAACAAAATAACATCTAGGAGGCGTTTCTTTTGTCACAATCGTTTTATAATGAATCATCCAATCAAAACAATTTTAATCAGCAGCAAAGCCTAAATCATGGCGGCCATGAAATGATGGACATGCATGAAACCATTGGTGAAGTTATGGCTGGTATGAACCAAGCAATTATTTTGCGTCCACATGTAAAAGACCCTGAATTATTAAGCATTTTAGATCGCCAATACAATTTTACATTAGGCATGTATAACACAATTGTTGAAGCTTTTAGTACAGGTCATGATCCAACTGTTCCTACAGGGCGCTACCAAATGGAAACAGGAAATGATTTCAAATATGGTATGACGGCTGGCCAACCGAAAAAGCCAATGCAAAATGCCAATGAAATCAATGATGAAATGATTTCTGGCTTCTTACTAGGTGCGCAAAAAGGAGCGGCAAAATGTATGACAACGGCTGCTCTGGAAACAACAAATCCTGTTGTACGTCGTGTTGTTGCGGATAGTATCCCTAACTGTATTGAAATGGGCTACGAATTGTCTATTTATCAAAATAAACATGGCTACTATCAAGTGCCACAATATTCTCAGCAAGATATGCAAATTATGCTGAATGCCCATACAACAACATCTAATCCACTTCATTAAAAAACAGTCCATGGCGACCTCTTATCGCCATGGACTGTTTTAGCTTTTCGAATTTATGGCAAAAAAAAGAATCCCCTCAGAAAGGATTCTTTTTTTTCGACTATTACTAGTCTTCACGTACAGTATGTTCACTAAAAAATAATTTGGAGTTGTTGCTTTTTTGAAGGTTTGAAAGGAAGAAATAGGGGAATAATGCCAACTAGAGCAATATTCCCGATATTTTCCCTCTCCATCTCCACTAAGCAGGCTGCTAAACTACTTATTAGGAGATTGAGTTATAACAGTATATCAATAATCAGTAAAATGGCGCCCTCGGAGGGAATCGAACCCCCAGTGCAAGAACCGGAATCTTGCGTGTTATCCATTACACCACGAGGGCAAAAGACACAAAAAAAAAGTACACACTCTATCTAGGCTTTCGAAAAGCATGATGTAGATAACCCTCATTTTTGAAGCATACCTGCAAAATAGTGTAACGTACTTTAAACTTATGACCTTAACTATTATACAAACGTCTAACCTATAATTCAACCATAGAATGCAAAAACAATTTATTTTTTTATTAAATTAAGCAGGGTTAATATTTGACCTTCCCTGACTATAATGTGTATGATAGGGATACAGCTGAAATAACAATGGAAATTTTCAGCAAGGGTATTCGAATTTAGTTTTTTAAGGAGGATTTAACATGAATTTAATTCCTACAGTTATTGAACAAACAAGCCGTGGTGAACGTGCCTATGACATTTATTCACGACTACTAAAAGACCGCATTATTCTTTTAGGAAGCGCTATTGATGACAACGTTGCGAACTCTATTGTCGCACAGCTTCTTTTCCTACAAGCGGAAGACCCAGATAAAGATATTTCTCTTTATATTAACTCACCAGGTGGATCAATTACAGCTGGTATGGCAATTTATGATACAATGCAGCTAATTAAGCCACAGGTACAAACAATTTGTATTGGTATGGCTGCATCTATGGGGGCTTTCTTACTTGCTGCTGGTGAGCCTGGTAAACGCTTTGCATTGCCAAATGCTGAAGTAATGATTCACCAACCACTAGGTGGCGCTCAAGGGCAAGCGACAGAAATTGAAATTGCTGCAAAGCGTATTTTATTCTTACGTGAAAAATTAAATGGTATTTTATCTGAACGCACTGGTCAACCTCTTGAGGTTATTGCACGTGATACAGACCGTGATAACTTTATGACAGCTGAACGTGCAAAAGAATACGGCTTAATTGATCATATTATGCACAGTAACAATAAATAAACATAAAAAGGCATCGCAGAGTTGTTCTGTGATGCCTTTTCTATTCAAATGAAATAACAATTTTCAGTCTTCATTTTCAATAATTGCTGCTAATGCTGAAACCGCTTGCTCGGCATCGTTGCCTTCGCTACTTAACGTTACCTCAGCTCCTTTAGCAACTGCTAAACTCATAACACCCATAATGGATTTGGCATTTACTTTTTTCTCATCTTTTTCTAAAAAGATATCAGCGCTAAAACGATTTGCTTCCTGCACAAATAGCGCTGCTTGCCTTGCTTGTAGTCCTAATTTTAATTTGACTTGGACTGTTCTTTCAATCATTCTTAAAACTCCCTTTCACTACCGTTCGTCGATTAATTTTATCTTACCTTACTTACTAGCAAAAGAACAATAAACGATTACGCATGACATTCATACCTAAAAAGTATAGAAATTTAACCACCTATTTTTTCGCCACGTCGTAATGCATCAGCAATCTCATCAATTTTTCTTAAGCGATGGTTCACGCCTGATTTACTAACAGTTCCACTTGATACCATTTCACCAAGCTCTTTTAATGTCACATCTTGATATTCCACACGAAGGCGCGCTATTTCTCGCAGCTTCTCTGGTAGTTGGTCAAGACCAATTGAATTTTCAATAAATCGAATATTCTCTACTTGACGTAATGCAGCACCAATTGTTTTATTCAAATTGGCTGTTTCGCAGTTGACAATGCGATTGACACTATTACGCATATCCCGCAATATACGCACATCTTCAAATTTCATCATTGCTTGATGTGCACCTACAATATTTAGGAAATCTGAAATTTTTTCCGCTTCTTTTAAATATGTGACAAAGCCCTTTTTACGTTCAATCGTTTTAGCATTCAGGTCAAATTCATTCATTAAATCCATTAATGCCTCACCATGTTCTTTATATAAAGAATAAATTTCTAAATGATAGGCTGATGTTTCTGGATTATTAACAGAGCCGCCTGCTAAAAATGCGCCTCTTAAATACGCTCTCTTTTGACCGCTTTTTTTAATAAGTTTTCTAGAGATCGTATGATTAAATTGAAAGTCGTCTGAGATGATTGCTAAATCGATTAACAGCTCACGTGCACCTTCTCTTACGCGGCAAATATATACGTTATTTTTTTTCAGTCGCATTTTTTTACGAACAAGTAATTCTACATTGTATGGGTATAGCTTTTTCATAATTGTATATAGTCTTCTCGCAATTGCAGCATTTTCAGTTTGCACGTCTAAGCTTAGTTGTTTATTCGCAAAGGATAATGAACCATTCATACGAATTAGGGCAGATACTTCCGCTTTCATACAATGATTATCCGCTTCTACTTGGGTTAACTCTTTTTTTGTTTCAGAAGCAAAAGACATATCACGCCCCCCTTTCAATCATGATTTCTATGTATATGTGTATCTTACCATATACAATATGTGCATTATGATGCTATAACGTTCCTCTTATTTTATCATTATAAATATCAGCATAGTCGATCAGCCATTCTGCAACATTCGTTGCATTATGTCGAACCGTTCCATCTGAGCGGATTGTAGCAATATCACGTTTAATAACCTCTAATCCCATACTTTCAAGCTTTGCCACATCAAATGTCACTGGCTCTGCTCTTTCCTCTTTATATAATTCCTTTACAAGATTAGGAAGCTCTTCATTATTCACTAAAATGGAATCGATAAAGGCACTGCCAACATGTTTATAGATAGCCTTCACATGATCACCTGCTGTATAAGAAATTGTTTCACCTTTTTGCGTCATTAAATTACAAACATATATTTTTCTGCCTTTGGCTCTCACAACAGCCTCTCCAATTTCCTTTACAAGGAGATTGGGAATAATGCTTGTATACAGGCTTCCGGGGCCAATTAAAATATAATCCGCACGTTGAATAGCCCGAATTGCCTCTGGTAACGGTTGCACATTTTCAGGCACTAAAAAAACGCGGTCAATGCGTTTGGTTGCTGTCGGAACTTTAGATTCTCCTTCAATAATAGAACCGTCCTCTAACACTGCATGTAAATTTATCTTTTTATTCGCTGCTGGTATAACGCGCCCATGAACTTTTAATACCTTGCTCATCTCACTAATAGCATGGTTAAAATCACCTGTAATATCCGTTAATGCTGTTAACATAAGATTCCCTAATGAATGTCCACGTAAATCTTCTGATGCTGAAAAGCGATATTGAAACATTTGCTCGACAAGTGGTTCAACATCGGATAATGCAGCAATCACATTGCGAACATCACCAGGGGGCGGAATGTCATAATCATCCCGTAAACGCCCTGATGACCCCCCATTATCTGCAACCGTCACAATCGCAGTAATATCAAATGGATGGTGCTTTAGCCCGCGAAGTAGCGTGGAAAGACCTGTGCCTCCACCTATCACGACAAGCTTTGTTTGCTTTTTCCCCATGCACTCAATCCTTTCTACGATGAATATCACGATGCGTGATAACCGTATTTTCTTTGCTTGCTAAATATGCCCCAAAAAATTCTGCTAATGTTACTGAACGATGCTGCCCGCCAGTACAACCAAAAGCAATAACAAGCTGGGATTTTCCTTCTTGTCGATAAAGCGGAATCATAAAATCAAATAAATCGGTTAATTTTTGTATTAATATTTGCGTATCATCTAATGCCAAAACATACGAGGATACTTCTGTTTGTAAGCCTGTTTTTGAGCGTAGCTCTTCCACATAGTAAGGATTTTTAAGAAAACGCACATCAAATACTAAGTCAGCATCAATCGGCATACCATGCTTAAATCCAAAGGACATCACATTAACAGAAAAAATTGTATCTGCCTCACTAGCAAATTCTTTTACAATTTTTTCACGCAATTCCTTAGGCTTCATTTGGGATGTATTATAAACAAAATTAGCACGTCCCTTTATTTCAGCTAGAAGGGCACGCTCTTGTTTAATGCCATTCAATGGTAAGCCGCTGACTGCTAATGGGTGGGCACGTCTTGTTTCCTTATAGCGTCTAACTAGTGTTGCATCATCTGCATCTAAAAATAAAATCCGAACCATAATATCGCCTTCTTTTAGTATATGGTCTAATGCACCAATAAGAGAATCAAAAAAATCTCCTCCGCGCATATCCATTACAGCGGCAATACGTGTGCTATTTTTTCCCGAATCCCTTAGCAAGGTTAAAAAAGTTGTGAGTAATGCTGGTGGTAAATTATCGATACAGTAATACCCTAAATCCTCAAAGCTTTGAATCGCTACCGTTTTTCCAGCTCCAGACATTCCTGTAATAATAACCAATTCATGTGTACTTTGTTGGCCTTCAACCACCACTGCTATGCAACTCCTTTATTGTTCCTTTGATATTTGTATTTTCTGATGAAGTAATTCAAAATTCGTTGTATAGTCAAACGTACCATACTGAATACCTGATTGTGAAACAGCAAATTGTAAATTCGTTCGATCTCCTTCAGCCATTGGCAAATGCGCTAAATCCTCTATTGGGTGCCATGCAAGCTTGCCTTCTCGCGTTTCTTCAAGTGGTGTTCCTTCCACATCTTTTGCAACAAATGTGTAAAGCATCCATTCGTCCACTACATCATTATTTTCTTTAATCACCATTGTATAAACACCCTTTAAATGCACATGTAATGGTGTGACATTTGTTTCCTCTTGAAACTCACGTATAGCGGCCTCATAGATGGACTCGCCACTTTCCATTTTCCCACCAGGCGCCACGTACCAGCCTCGTCTTGGTTTTTGAAGTAATAATACTTTACCGTCTTTTACGGCAATTAAATTTGCAATTCTTTGCATAGGCACACCTCTAATCACTTTTGCATTCTACTCTCCATTATAACAAGACCTCGTAAGATTTGTCCTCATTTACAACTTTTCAGCTACAAACCCTTTCCACAAAAAAAGTAGGCTGCTTTCACCTACTTGAGGCGGAAACAACCTACTAAAACAAAATAAAAGGGGGATTGCTAATTACAATTCTTATCATACACCTTTTATATGTCATTCAAGTTACAGCAATATTAAAACCACATTAAAACTACTGGTTTTTCGTTAAAATAGCAAGCTTACGCATTGATTTTCTCTAATAATTCTTCAATATAATGTTGTGCAGCCTGTGCGGCAATACTACCATCACCTGTCGCTGTGACAATTTGACGCAACGATTTTTCACGTACATCTCCAGCTGCAAAGATACCTGGAATGTTTGTTTCCATCGTATCATTTGTCACAATATAGCCTGCTTCATTTAAAATGCCTAAAGATTCAAATGGCTTTGTTAATGGTAACATACCAATATAGACAAAGACACCATCTGTAGCAAATTCTGATTCACTGCCATCGATTGTCGATTGTAATGTAACACTACCAACTTTGCCATCTGCTTCATTAATTTCTTTGACAGTGGCATTCCAAATAAAATCAATTTTATCGTTAGCAAAGGCACGGTCTTGTAGAATCTTTTGTGCGCGTAATTTATCACGACGGTGAACAATTGTTACTTTCTCAGCAAAGCGTGTTAAATAAACACCCTCCTCTACAGCTGAATCGCCGCCACCTACGACAACAAGATTTTTCTGTTTAAAGAATGCACCATCACATACAGCACAATAGCTGACACCACGACCACCAAGCTCTTTTTCACCAGGCACACCCATTTTTTTATACTCTGCACCTGTTGTAATAATAATGGCACGTGTTTTATATTCTTTTGCACCTGATTTGATTGTTTTATATTCTTCGCCATCGATGATTTCCGTTACATCACCATAAGCATATTCTGCCCCAAATTTCTTTGCATGCTCAAACATCTTTGTTGACAGCTCAGGACCTAAAATTGTATCAAAGCCTGGGTAGTTTTCTACTTCCTCTGTATTAGCCATTTGCCCACCAGGAATTCCCCGTTCAATCATTAATGTTGCTAAATTAGCACGTGATGTATAAACAGCAGCAGTCATCCCAGCAGGACCTGCTCCAATAATAATCACATCATAAATTTTTTCTTCTGACATCAATACTTCCCCCTAAACATAATACTTTTTATCTTCATTCAGAAGATGAAGATAAGGCCTCTGGCAATATTACCAAAGGAAACTTATTATAGCGTCCGTATGTTCATCGTATGTGAAAGTATAAAGTTATTCAACTAAGTTGCTCACACTTGCTCATCATGACTATTTGGTAAAAACATTAAAATTTCATCAATATATTTTGTTAATGTGGACACCGCTATACCATATTGCTGAGCAATTTCCTTCTTTGTGACTTTCAGCATGTGCGAAGTTTTAAATAAATAATCATTTGCACCCGCAATCGCTGCTGGATTTGTAAAGCGATAATTTTGCCCTAGAGCTTGCTCACATAGCACAAACCACATTTGAAACATTGGTACAATTAGTGAGGAGAGCTTACCATACTGCTCTAATAAAATTTCTGGCACATGAACAGCCCGTAAAAAGCTCGCTTCTACTTTATTTTTTTTATCAAACTCATGACCAAGTGCATAGGCTAAAAACAACTTTTCAAACGTACCTAATTGCTCCACATTTATCCATTTAGGATGCGCAATAATTTCTTGCTTATACGCTGTATCCTTTAATAAAAACAAGCCAAAAATGCGCTCACTTGTATAGTTGCTTTCTAACTTTTCAACGATAAAATCACGATTATGCTCTAATGCATCAAGCGCCAATTCATTTTCCTGCTGACGCCAAGGCTCAAATCCTTCTTTATCTGGATCTAACTCCAGCAGTTGCTCCCATGCGCTTTTGGAAATTTCCTTATGCCCTGAAAAATAACCTGCATGTGATAGCCAGAAATAAAACCCTGCATCACCTGCATAGCCTCGCTTCTGCATACTACGCAGCCATTTAAAGGCTAATTCATATTGCCCGATTAACGCCAATGTCGCACCTAGTTTATAACGATGCTCCCATGTATAGGGCTGAATTTTAACAAGAATATTTAATAACTCTTGTAAATCCTCCTCGTTTTTTTCATAGTATGCAATGACTGTTAAATTACAAAGCGCATGTAAATTTCCTTTATTTTCACGTAGCACTGTATGCAAGAGAGCCTTTGCCTGCTCTTCTTCTCCAACATAAAAATACGCAAGCGCTAGGTTATTATACGCAGACCAAAACGCTGGTCGATCTTCAATTAAATCTTCTAAAATCTGAATAGCTTCTGGAAAATTCCCCTTTTCCATGCAGCGACGAGCCTGCTCCTGACGATATAAATCCTCGCCAGATCCTTCTGGCACCTCAAATTCATCCTGCTCAAAAGCAACAAACTCTAATATTTCTGCTGCTTCATCTGCATAAGCACCCTCAGGCTCTAATTGCAAATAGCGCTCTGCAAAATTTTTAGCATCATGCATCATCCCTATACAGCCCGATACCTCTGCCATATAAAAAATAATTTCTGGATTATCTGGGTCAAGCTGATAGGCACGACGAAGCAGATCATACGCTTCTTCAAAACGTTGACCTTCTAATTCAACGATGGCTAGTTGTAAAATAATCATAGAATCATCAGGGCTTAAATCTACAGCACGCTGTAAATATTTATAGGCTTTATTCATTTGTCCACTATTCATTGCCTGAATTGATTTTTTATAATAATAGTCGCCTGTTGGAATAAACGACACTATATTCGATTGCTTCTCATTTTGACGTTTCTTTTCCAATATATTTCCTCCGAAACAAGAAATAAGGAACGTATTTCACGTTCCTTGACACAGTAACACTTATTATACCATACAATTAATAATATGCTGTTATTTCTCCTCGTGACGTTTTTCCAACACATATAGAACATCATAAATACTTACTTTTTGCTCTTGCAGTAATACTAGCAGATGATAAATTAAATCTGCAGCCTCCCATTTAACTTCCTCTGCATCACGATTTTTAGCACCAATCACAACCTCTGTCGCTTCTTCTCCAACCTTTTTACAAATTTTATCGATACCTTTATCAAATAAATATGTAGTATACGCCCCTTCAGGCATTTCCTGCTCTCGCTTTTCGATAACACGGACAAGTTTAGAAAGGATGTCCACAGAGCCAACTTTTTCATTTTGCTGAATTACCTCAGTAAAGCAAGAAATTGTACCATTATGACAAGCTGGTCCGTTCGGTAAAACCTCCACCACTAATGCATCTTGATCACAATCTGCTTTGATCGACACAACTTTTTGTGTATGACCACTTGTTGCTCCTTTATGCCAAAGCTCTTGTCGTGAGCGAGAATAAAACCAAGTTTCCCCTGATTCAATTGTTTTAGCGAGTGACTCCTTATTCATATAAGCCACTGTCAGCACTTCTTTTGTATTGGCATCTTGCACAACCGCTGTCACAAGACCTTTTTCATCGAATTGAATCATGTCAATCATCTTACTGCCACTCCTTTTTCACGTAAGTATTCTTTTACTTGCGCTACGCTCGTTTCTTTATAATGGAAAATAGATGCTGCAAGTGCTGCATCTGCATCTACACCTTCTGCTAATACTTCGTAAAAATGTTCGGCATGTCCCGCTCCACCACTAGCAATTACTGGTACTGTGACAGCCTCTCTGACCGCCTTTGTTAAAGCTAAATCAAAGCCTGATTTTTCGCCATCCTGATTCATACTTGTTAATAAAATCTCGCCAGCTCCTAAGCGTACAGCCTCTTTCGCCCACTCAATAGCTGACCAAGTTGTTTTATTACGTCCACCGTGTGTATAAACCATCCACGTGCCATCCTCTTCACTATAACGTGCATCAATTGCTACAACAATACATTGTGCGCCAAAGAAGTCAGCACCCTCTTGAATAAGAGCGGGGCGCTCCAACGCAGATGTATTGACAGAAACTTTATCCGCTCCTGCACGTAAAATACGCTTCATATCATCCAATGTACGAATACCACCGCCAACCGTAAAAGGAATTGCAAGCGTGGCAGCCGTTTGCCGAACGACATCCACCATCGTTTCCCGCCCTTCATGTGAGGCAGAAATATCTAAAAATACAAGCTCATCTGCACCTTGCTCATCATAAAACTTCGCCAGTTCAACTGGATCACCTGCATCGCGTAGTGAAACAAATTGTATTCCTTTAACAACGCGACCTTCCTTTACATCAAGACATGGAATAATACGTTTTGTTAGCATGCCTTCACACCTTTCAGCCATTGCTCTAATAAATAAACACCTAGCGCACCCGATTTTTCAGGATGAAACTGCATGCCAGTGACAGAGCCATTTGCGACAATGCCTGGCACTCTTATACCATAGTAATCAGCATAAGCAACAAGCTCCGCCTCCTCAATATCTGTGGCATAAAAGGAATGAACAAAATAAACATGCTTAGCTGGTGCTTCCTGCTGCAGCCATACAGGACGGTTTGAAATTACTAGCTCATTCCAGCCCATATGTGGCACTCGGTATGCTTGTCCTTCCTCATTCATACCACTAAACTGTTGTATACGCCCTTTAAAAAAGCCTAGCCCCTTTGTTGGCGTTACTTCATTACTTTCCTCAAACAATAATTGCATCCCTAAGCAAATCCCCAGCAAAGGACGATTCTCACGTTGTGCTTTTTGTAAGTAATAATCTAATTTTGTTTCTGCTAAACGCTTGCGAGCATCAGGAAATGCACCAACCCCTGGCAATAGAAGAGCATCTGCTGTATCCAACACGCTTTCATCAGCCGTGACAATAACCTCACAGCCTTGTCGTTTCAATGCCTGCTCCACACTAAATAAATTGCCCATACCATAATCAATCACACCTATTTTCATGTTAACAATCCTTTCATTGATGGTACTAGACAGAACACGATTTTGAGTCGCGCGTTGTCCATGCTATGTTAACAGCCCCTTCGTTGATGGCACTCCTTTAACACGAGGGTCGATTGTCACCGCATCATCAATAGCACGCGCCAACGCCTTAAAAATTGCTTCAATAATATGGTGTGTATTATGCCCATATGGGACAATTACATGGACATTCATACGTGCCTCTAACGCAAATTTCCATAAAAACTCATGCACTAACTCCGTATCAAAAGTACCTACCTTTTCCGTTAGCTCTGGTACACGATATTCTAAATGTGGACGGTTTGAGCAATCGACAACAACCTGTGCCAGTGCATCATCCATCGGCACAAACGCTGTTCCGTAACGTTTAATACCCTTTTTATCGCCAAGTGCTTCACGAATCGCCTGCCCTAGCACAATTCCAATATCCTCTGTTGTATGATGATCATCAATATAAGTATCACCAGTCGCCTGTATTGTGCCATTAAATAGACCATGCTTGATAAATAAATCAAGCATATGATCCATAAAACCTACTCCTGTTTGAATCTCAGCCTTACCTTCACCATCTAAATCAATCGCTACTGCAATTTGTGTTTCATTCGTTGTCCGCTCTATTTTTGCATATCGTCTTTTTTCAGTCATTGTACTACTCCTTTTCCCACCCACGTGATTCTACTGCACGTGCATGACCCTCTAAGCCTTCCATCCGTGCTAAACGTGCTATTTTAGGTGCATTGTTTGCCCATGTTTTTTCACTGTAATAAACAATGCTTGATTTTTTAACAAAATCATCAACATTTAAGCCGCTAGCAAAGCGAGCCGTGCTATTCGTTGGTAATACATGATTTGTACCCGCAAAATAATCACCGACAGGCTCAGAGCTATAGCGACCAATAAAAATACCACCAGCATGTCGAATTTGTTGTGCTACTATCTCAGCATCATCTGTGACAATTTCTAAATGCTCTGGTGCTAATGAATTAATAGCAGCAATAGCATCTGTTAATGTTTCTGCTAAATAAATTGTTCCAAAGTTTTCAATGGAAGCGCGTGCTACATCTTGACGTGGTAACGTTACTAATTGGCGCTCTACCTGCTCTGCTACCTTTTTTGCCAATTGTTCAGAGGTTGTTATAAGTACGGCACATGCCAATGGATCATGCTCTGCCTGTGATAAAAGGTCTGCTGCAATTTCATCAGGATATGCTGTGTCATCAGCCAAAATAGCAATTTCACTTGGACCAGCAATCATATCGATCGCTACCTCACCAAAAACCTCGCGCTTTGCCAATGCTACAAAAATATTCCCTGGACCTGTAATTTTATCAACAGGTGCGATTGTTTCTGTACCGTAGGCAAGAGCCGCAATTGCTTGTGCACCACCGACCTTATAAATTTCATCAATGCCTAAAATATGTGCTGCTGCTAGAACA
Organism: Lysinibacillus sp. NPDC098008; assembly: GCF_044760715.1. Classification (NCBI taxonomy): domain Bacteria; kingdom Bacillati; phylum Bacillota; class Bacilli; order Caryophanales; family Bacillaceae; genus Lysinibacillus; species Lysinibacillus sp. NPDC098008. Next base: position 101,982 of record NZ_JBIWBA010000005.1, on the reverse strand, counting down.
CCTGCTGGCAACCTCCCATCACGACCAGCTGGGGATGTGATGACGATACGCTGTACACCTGCAACTTGCGCTGGAATAACATTCATCAGTACGGAGGAAGGATAGGCGGCTGTTCCACCCGGCACATACAAGCCTACCGCATCAAGCGCTGTTACTCGTTGCCCAAGCCAAGAGCCATCACCTAGCTCTAAGCGATAGCCTGAACGCTGCTGTTGTTGATGATAAAGACGAATATTATGAGCTGCCTCTGTTAAATCCTGATAGAGCTGTTGATCTAACGCATTGACGGCTTCCTGAATTTCTTCCTTTGTTACACGTAAATGCGTTGGCACATAGCCATCCCATTTTTCAGTATAGGCACGTAATGCTGCATCTCCCTGTAATTTAACATCTGATAATACTTGTCTTACTACCGCTAGTTGCTCTTCATTGCCTCCCTCAAGCGGTCTTTTTAATGAAATACCTTTTGCTAGCTTTGTTATTTTCATAGATTTAAACCCCTTTATTATGTAGCTAGATAGGATTACTCTTTTGTTCACTTACACACTTTTTTAGTCGTTTTACAAGATCGATAATACGGTCACCCTTCATACGATAACTAACTGGATTGGCAATTAGCCGTGAAGATACCGCTGCAATAAATTCATATTCTACTAAGCCATTTTCTTTTAACGTACGTCCTGTAGATACAATATCAACGATGCGATCTGCCAAGCCAATCATTGGCGCTAGCTCAATCGACCCGTTTAGCTCGATAATTTCAACTTGCTCACCAATGCCTTTATAGTATTTCATTGCTATATTTGGATATTTTGTCGCAATTCTTGGGGCAATTTCATTCATCGTTGTATTTGGTAATCCTGCTGACGCGATATAGCATGTGCTAATTTTCAAATCAAGCAGCTCATGAACCTCTCGCTGTTGCTCTAGCAAAACATCCTTTCCAGCAATACCGATATCTGCAACACCATGCTCGACATAAACTGGCACGTCCATTGGCTTTGCTAAAATAAAACGAATTTTTTCCTCTGGGATTTCAATCATTAGCTTGCGTGACATTTCTACTTCTTCTGGTAAATTAAACCCTGCCTCTAGTAGCATCTGATATGCCTCTTCAAAGATTCGCCCCTTCGGCATCGCAATTGTTAACTCATTCACTGCCAACTTCCTCCTGTCCAACAACAACTACTTCTGTAAAGTTTGTTAAAAAGGCTGCCTCGTCAACTAAGCTACTACGCAACTGTAATGTAGCTAGCTTTCCTGCTGCTCGCAGTGCCTTGACCTTCGCTAAAGCTGTTGCATACTGTTCTTCCTCAAAAAGTACAACTGTTGCTTCTGGATGCTTGTTGGACTGTTCATTTAGCGTTTCTAATAAACGATCTACTCGAATACTAAAGCCTGTAGCACCTACTTGTGAGCCAAACACCTCTAACAAGCCATCATAGCGCCCTCCATTACCTAGCGGGAAGCCACTGCCTGAAGCAAAAATTTCAAATAACATACCTGTGTAATAGCTCATATGACTGGAAAGCGTAAAATCAAAGGCTACATAATCAGCTAAGTCCGCTATGTCAAGTAGTTGAGCAAGCTGCTGCATATATTCTAGTGCATCATTTTTACGCACATATTTTTCAATATCTCGAATTTCCTTAACATGCATGGCTTCTTCAATAAATTGCAGCAAAGCATCGGATTTTGCTTTTGGTAAATCAAATGACTCTACAGCTTCTTCAAATCCTACATAATTGCGTTGAACGAGCAATGTTCTTAAAACGGTTTGTTGCTCTACGCTTTCTGTGTAATCCTGTAAAATACAATTAAGAATACCTGCATGACCAATTGTTACTTTAAATTTTTCTAAATGGAAATGCTTTAACAGCTCCATTGCTGTGACAATCACTTCTGCATCGGCAAAAACAGATTGATCTCCAATTAATTCAATACCCATTTGTTCAAATTCTGCAGGTCGTCCACCTTCTGTTTCCTGCGCTCGAAAGACACTAGCAAAATAAGCAAGACGCAATGGTATCATTTCTTTTAATAATTTGGATGTTGCTACACGAGCAATCGGTGTTGTCATATCAGGTCGTAGCACTAATGTATTTCCTTGACTATCCACTAACTTAAATAAATGAGCATCAGCAATCGCTGAAGCCTTGCCAACTGTATCAAAATACTCTACAGCAGGTGTTTTAATAAATTCATAACCTCTTTTATATAAAAAGTTTCTGCCAGCATGTCTGACTGCCTCTACTTTTTCATATATTTGCGGAAATGTATCACGCATTCCAAGCGGTTTTTCAAACATTTTTATCGACGACATATAGACACTTCCTCGCACTTTAGTTCACTAGAGTATTAGAGAATCAGATTATGAAAGAATTCTAACGTATTTCGCTTCAACCGTCAACGTTATCTACATAAATTATCAAAATCTTAAAACACTTATTATTCTGTTAATTATACACTTTATGGAATGAAAAATTATAGCAAAGAATAACATAATTTCGTTTAAATTTAGCTCATTATTCACAATGGCTAACATTTCAAAGACTTATACCATCACTATCAGCTCTCACTAATTTTAGAGAAACACCTATACTCATGTAGGATTTGTCAAAATATTTTATTGAGAATAAGAATATGTCATTTTTATAACAAAATAATCCACCCTATAAATTTATAATTTTCAGAAAAATGATAATGATTATCTTTTAAAGCTTAACTCGCACAAATACTGATTATTTAATAAGCTGTTCTCAATAAGGTTACGAATAAATTATAATAATATATTAAATAATCCCCTTTAAATTAAAACGATTCTCAATCTCATTATCATTTAAAACACTGTTATATCAATATTTCAGTTGTTTTTCATCTTCATTCTATTTTTTCTTTTACATTTCAAGAAACTCAATATAGAATAATATTAACACTATAAAAATTACACATTGGAGGGATGTATTATGGCATGTCCATTCGTACAACTTAGCGAGCAAATGATTGTTAGTATTTGTAAAGGGGAGTATTATCCGGGAGATAAAGTAACACTTCATGCATCAGAGGATATTGATGGCACTGCAATTAAATCAACCTTCGTTGAGTCAACTTGCTTAGGTGACCATGATAACTGTGAGTTTAAGCCTGAATACGATACAGCACATGCATAAAAAATTTTTAACTAATAAAAACTCCCCATTTGATAAACAAATTTTATTTTTAAATCTGTCTACCTAGTGGGGAGCATATCATCTTAGAGTCGCGTTTACTTATTTTTTAGGTGTACACCACTCTACAACCTCATGACGCTTACGCTCTGCCATTTGTTCAGCAGTGTAAATAATTCGCATTGGGTTCCCACCTGCCAAACAGCCGGCTGGCACATCCTTATGTACAAGAGTTGCAGCCGACACAATAGCTCCATCACCAATTGTTACTCCTGGTAAAATGGTTGTATTTGCCCCAATCATTACTTCATTGCCAATATGAACATCCCCTAAGCGATATTCCTCAATTAAATACTCATGCGCTAAAATCGTTGTATTAAAACCGATCACTGTATTTTTACCGATAAAAATACGTTCTGGAAACATAGTATCTGGCATCACCATTAAAGCTAATGAAGTTTGCTCACCTATTGTCATCTTTAAAAATGTGCGATAAAGCCAGTTTTTCACACGTAAAAAAGGTGTGAAGCGACCAATTTGAATGATAATGAAACACTTCATCACCTTCCAAAAGGACACCGTGTCATAAATATGCCAAAGCGAATTTGCACCTTCAACACGATAGCGTTCTGTTTTACGTGCCATCTAACCTTACCCCTCTTTCACAATATCCAGTAAATCTGTCATATGCTGTAGCATATAATCAGGTTTAAATTGCTGTAAATAAGCCTCACCTTTAGCAGCCCAAGCAACACCAGCTGCTCTCACCCCTGCATGGTGACCAGCTTCAATATCATGTGAATTATCTCCAATCATAATGGCATCTTCCTTGTCTACACCTAAACGTTCTAAGGCAAGCAGAACAGGCTCTGGATCAGGTTTCACATTTTTCACATCATCTGTACCAATACGCACATCAAATAGCTGTGCTGCACCAAGCACCGAAAGTCCACGATCAATCATATCATTACGCTTTGTGGACACAATGGCTAACCGAATGCCTAATTCCTTTAATTGCTCCAGTGTGGAAACAACATTCGGATATTGTGTAACCAATTCATCATGATGCTCTATATTCCAAGCACGATATTTTGCCATTAAAGCATCCTCTTCACCAGGTGCAATGTCGCTAAATGTCTGTTTAAGTGATGGACCAATAAATTTCAAGCAATCTTTTGGCGAATATTGCCCAGGAAATCGTTCATTTAATACATGCATAAATGTTTGAATAATTAAGTCATTCGTATTCAATAAAGTCCCATCAAAATCGAATAATAATGCTTTTACAGCCATCGTTACATCTCCTTATTTATCATCTAAATAGTTCACAACAGGCTTGACCTTTATTCTACGGTAAATAATGGCACCAAGACCTACTACAATGCCAACTACAGATACAACCTGTGCTGAGCGTAAATCACCCACTAAATAGAGGCTATCTGTACGCAAGCCTTCTATATAAAAGCGACCAATTGAATACCAAATTAAATAACCAAAGAATATTTCCCCGCGATGTAGATTCACTTTACGTAATACTAATAAAATAATCAGACCAATTACATTCCATACAGATTCATATAAAAATGTAGGATGTACATATGTCCCTAGTTCCTCAATATACATTTGATTGATAATCCAATCAGGCAGCATCAAATTTTCTAAAAACTCTTTCGATACAGGTCCTCCATAAGCCTCTTGGTTCATAAAGTTACCCCATCGCCCAATAATCTGCCCGATTAGGATACTTGGTGCTGCAATATCCGCAACTCGTAAAAAGCTCACATTTTTAATCCTTGTAAATATGTAGGCTGTCACAAATGCGCCAATTAGCGCTCCATGGATCGCAATACCACCATTCCATATTTCAATGATTTTCCCTGGGTTTTCACTATAATAATCCCAGCGCATTGACACATAGTAAATACGTGCACAAATAATAGAGATAGGTACTGCCCATAACAATAAATCAGCAAGGAAATCTTCAGGTAGTCCTCGCTTTACAGCCTCTCGTTGCCCAACAATATATGCTAAAATAATCCCTGATACAATCAATAATCCATACCAGCGCACTGCAATAGGCCCCAAATGAAAGGCAACAGGGTTAATATCTAATAATAATAAATCCATCTTCTACTCCTCTCCATTATGTGCTGATAGTATATCGCCTTCACTAATCATCTAACACATCATTTGAGCTAATAACCTCATCTAAGCGTCTTGAAAATTCCTCTGCTGCATTCACACCCATTTTCTTCAATCGATAATTCATTGCAGCTACTTCGATAATAACTGAAACATTACGCCCTGGTCTTACTGGAATTGTTAACTTTGTTAGCTCTGTATCAATTATTTTCATTTTTTCCTCTTCTAAGCCTAAGCGATCATATACTTTTTCTGGGTCCCAAATTTCCAGCTCAATTATCAATGTAATTCGCTTATATGGACGTACTGCACTTGCGCCAAATAACGTCATAATATCAATAATGCCAATACCTCTTATTTCAAGTAAATGCTCTAATAAAGGCGGTGGATTACCAATTAGTACATTTTCAGTTTCTTGGCGAATTTCAACACAATCATCTGCTACTAAACGATGCCCCTTTTTCACAAGCTCAAGTGCTGTTTCACTTTTCCCTACGCCACTTTTGCCAATAATGAGCACGCCAATACCATAAACATCAACAAGTACACCATGAGCAGCTGTCATTGGCGCTAAGCGTCCTTCTAAATAATTTGTCAATCTACTTGAAAATTTAGTGGTTGTCATATGTGTTTTAAAAACAGGGACATGCTCTTCATTTGCAGCCTGTATAAGCTCCTCAGGCACTTCTAAATCCCTTGAAATAATAATTGCTGGTGTATCCTGTGAACAAAGTAAACGCATACGCTCAAGTTTGACACTTGCTGGCAGCATTTCAAAAAAGGATAGCTCTGTTTTACCAAGTAACTGTACACGATTTGCTGGATAATGTGTAAAATAGCCAGCCATTTCAAGTCCTGGTCTTGAAATATCGCTTGTGACAATCGCTCTGCCAATCCCTTCCTCTCCAGCTAGTAACTCTAACTTAAATTTCTCCATAACATCTCTTGTTAATACTACGCCCAATGAAAAAGCCTCCAATCAATGGATAAGGTTCTCTCTATTTTAGCATGACTATGTACAAAAGAAATATATTTACGCTTAAGCGTTTACGAGCATAAAAAAACTAGCGGCTCTCCAGCCCGCTAGTTTTAAAAGCACTTATTTTTGAGTTGCTAACCATTTCGCAACAGCCTCTGCATCTTCACCTTTTACGATACCAGGAGGCATTCCATTTTGACCATTATTAATAATATCTAAAATTTCCGACTCAGATAAACGCGAGCCTACATCATTCAATGCTGGCCCACTTGCACCTTGTAGCTCGCCACCATGACAGGAAACACAGGATTTCATGGCAATCGCTTCACCATCTGGCGCTGTAGCACCTTCATTATCCTTAGTGCCGTTATCATCTCCGCCACCACATGCTGCTAAGAAGATAGCTGAGCCAAACACTAATGTTAACATTGCTTTTTTCATTCATACCCCTCCTCATTATCAACAAATACCTTACGTCGCCATTATACCAAAGTTATGCACGTTTGAAACCTTCTCCTAATACCTCATAGGCATCAGAAACGATAACAAACGCTGATGGATCAACGCTTTTAATGAGTTGTTTCAGCTTTGTGAATTCGGTTTGATACACGACAACCATTAACACTGGTCGTTCCTCTCCTGTATAGCCGCCAATTGCAGGTAATTTCGTTACACCACGATCAATTTCAGCATAAATGGCCTCACGTACCTCATCTTGTTTCAATGTAATAATATAAACCATTTTGGATTGGCTAAAGCCAAGCTGAATAATATCAATCGTTTTTGTTGTAACATAAAGCCCAATAAGCGCATACAAACCCTTTTCTAAATCAAAAACAATTGCTGCACTAATCGCAATGATGCCATCTATAAATAGTACACTTGTCCCAAGCGATAATCCTGTAAACTTTGTAATGATTTGCGCTAGTAAATCAGTGCCACCAGTAGAAGCATTCCCCTTAAAAACAAGTCCTATTCCTAAACCAACTACAATTCCACCAAAAAGTGCACCCAGCAATGGATTATTCGTCCAAGGCTCCCAGCTATTTGTTAGTAAAACGACAGATGGCAAAGTAATCGTTCCAATAAATGATTTAATGCCAAATTTTTTGCCCAGCAAGATAATCCCTGCAACAAATAATGGAATATTAAATGCATATTGCACAATTCCCGGATTCCAGCCAAATAAGCCATGTAATATGGTACTAATACCGCTTACACCACCAGAAGCAACTTGATTTGGTAATAAAAACACATTAAAGCCAATCGCAATAATCGCTGCCCCTATTATTACATACACATATTCTACAATGCTTTCCTTCATATCATGCTTCATTTCTCCACGTCCACTTCAACTATCAGAATTTTTTTAAGACGAAATGATTATAGCAAATAGTTATTGTATTGAGAACTTCATCTTGATGAAGGAAATATACGATTGAAGAAAACACAAAAATAAGCTATCTTAACAAGCGTAAGATAACTTACTAAGCAAATATTTAGTCTGCCCATTTAAAATGATTTTTCTGCCCATTCCATCGCTTCATAATATAAATGCTCCATATCTTTTAGCTCCATATGAAATTGAGGAGCTAGCTCTTCTAATTGCGCCCAATCTAATTTTCCTAACGCGATACTAAATTCTAAATAAGGCGTCATTTCTGTTTCAATTCCTAAAATTGTATTTGTAATAGCCTCTGAAAAAGGGAGCTGCTGCAAAATAGCCTCCATTGGTCGTTGTAATAATGTATCAATCAATGAAAACATTCCTACTAAAAAATATTCCGAGAAATTCTTTCTATACGTAAGCTTTGCTAATTTTTCGCAAACTTTTGCTCGGAATAACGAGGTACATAAAATTTCCTTAAAGATATCCGAATCTGTATCCATATCAATTTCGCGCATCGCTAATAAATAAATCCATTTACGTAGGTTTGGTATGCCTAGTAAGACAATCGCCTGCTTAATGGAGCGTACCTTTGATTTAGAACGCTTAGATGAATTATTTATCATTTGTAACAATTTATACGTGAGTGAAATATCTCGTTCAATATTTTCTGCCAGTAATTGAATATTTGGCTCTTCCTCTTTTAGTAATGAGATAATATGGATATATTGAATGGTATTCGCTGGAATATCTGTTGCTTGCACAATTTGAGGCTTCTCAAAAAAGTAGCCTTGAAATAATACATAGCCAGAGGATTTAGCCACTTCAAATTGATGGCGAGTTTCCACCTTTTCAGCTAATAATTGAATATGTGGGAAGCTTTCCTTTACCTTCTGTTCAACTTCCATTCGTTTTACAATAGATGATGCTAAAAAATCTATTTTAATATAATCGACTTGCTTAAATAATTCATCATAGATTTCCACCTGCTCATCCATAATAAAATCATCTAAGGCAATTTGAAAGCCATGTTGTTTTAGCTCAATAACGCGTTCCACTAACTCTGGTGTCAGCGGCACGTTCTCTAATATCTCTATTACAACTTGAGAAGGATTTAAAAATTCATGAATAGAGCTCATTAATAGGTTTTCAGTAAAATTAACAAAGCCGGGTTTACCTTTTGTTACTTCTTCAAAACCAATTGAAAGAAATGAGTTCACCAATACATCAATCGTTGCTGCATCTGAATCAACCAATGGAAAGGCATTGATGTTGTTACCACGGTACAGTAATTCATACGCAACGATCTGTTCATGAAGATTGAAAATAGGCTGTCTGCCAATAAATACTTCCATTTCGTTGCCCCCATTTCTCCGCATTTTAGTAATTAATAGTATATCATTTTTTATTACCTGATGCTTATACTTCAATATAGTTTCCTATCAATCTAATAGGTATAGTACAAAAGCCATCCACTTTGTTTTAAAGAATACTGAAAAAGTCGATTCACAGAAAGAATATTGCTATAAATAAATTTTTTATAGCCATTTTAACAAACAAATCATAGAAAAATACTGTTATTTTAAGAAGTCTGCCCATGTTTCAGTAACCTCATTATTTTACCAAGATGACTTTTACTATCATTTTACGCTAGACATTTTCTATTCTTCGAGATATAGTACATTACAATAGCAATGCACTATATTACATAATATAGAGAGGAGGATTTTTGCTTGCATATCCAGCTAAATAATTCAACGCCTATCTACATTCAAATTGCTGAGTGGCTTCAGCATGAAATTATTGCTGATCGCTTACAGGCAGATGAAAAAGTTTACTCACAGTACCAGCTTGCTGAACTGTTCAATATTAATCCAGCAACTGCTGGTAAGGGATTAACGCTATTGCTGGAGGAGCAGCTTCTCTATAAAAAACGTGGGCTAGGAATGTTTGTCATGCCTGATGCGAAAGAAAAAATTATGATGAAGCGGCGCAATGAACTATTAACAAAAATGGCAAAAGACCTCGTATTAGAAGCCCGACGTTTACTTGTTTCAGACAAAGAATTGCTAACGCTAATTCAAAAAATTCAGGGGGAATAATTATGAACGTAATTCAATGTGAGCAGCTAAGTAAAAGCTATGGTCATCGTCAGATACTCCAGCAAGTGACCTGCACGATTGATGGTCAAAAAATTGTAGGTGTTATCGGGCGTAATGGTGCTGGTAAATCAACATTATTTCATCTTTTAGCGGGGCATCTAAAAGCAACAAGTGGGATATGTAAGCTCTTTAATCAATACCCATTTAATAATATTCAAACGGCGGCTAACACGATTTTTATTCACGATCAATTAAGCTTCTCGAATTACTTATCACTTGCAGAAATTTTAACAATGGCGGCTGATTTTTATCCTAACTGGCAAAATGATTTAGCCTACCGCTTATTACATCACGCGAACATTGATCTTGCTATGAAGCATCACCAGCTATCAAAGGGACATCGAGCTATTTTCAACCTTGTTTATGGGCTAGTTGCTCGTTGTGCTTTCACAATTTTAGATGAACCAATGAATGGTATGGATGAAGCAATACGTCAGGATTTTTACAGAGTGATTTTAAAGGAGTATATCGCCTTCCCTCGCACCATTTTAATAGCGAATCATCATTTACAGGAGATGGAACCTATTTTAGAAGAAATTATCCTGCTGCATGAAGGTAAGTTAGTTGCACATGCGCCTGTTGATACGTTCAAGGAACAGCTTATTGCCGTAACTGGACCAAGTGAAGAAATAGCAGCATTGTTCTCACAGCTAAACATTTATGCCCGTAAAGAGCTAGCAAATATAGCTACGATTATTATAGATGCTAAGCAATTAAAGATGGCAGAGGATGTGATGCAAGCCAGAGGAATCACTACAGCAGCACTATCCATAAGTGATGTTTCTCATTATTTAACCTATAAAGAAGGAAGTGATATTGATGCAATTTTTGACTAAATTATCGCCTATCTTTATCCTAAAAAAGCAAATCAAATGGAAGGCAAAGCTGTATCTTTCAGCCCTTAGCTCACTTATTATCTTACAGGCTATCTTTATTGTGCTTTCTCTCAATCAAGGATTCGCTTCAGAAGGTTATGGGCAAGCAGATTTAGATGTCCAGTTTTCTATCTATTCATTAGATATCTATTTATTAACGGCTATGCTATGGGCTATTATTACAGGGCTACTATTTTCGACAAAGGGCTATCGTCAGGATGATTTAGCGATTATTTCTAGTAGAACATCGAGTGCAATTGCTAATAGTTTTGTTATGATTTTATATAGCATTGTAGCTGTGTTGATTTTGGTTTCTTCTTACTTTATTCAAATTATATGTTTATTCATGCTACAAAAGGATGCACTAATCATTAATCAAATAATAATTTCACCTTTCATTTTACTTGTATGCTTTTGCAGTATTAGCTTCTCAGGATCTGTTGGTCTACTAATTGGCTATTGCTTTCAAGGACCACGTATTTTAAAATTTGCGATGACTTTTCTATGTATTGGATTTTCTGTTATAACCATCATCTATCCAAACTTGATTAATCTACAGCCATTTATACTTTTACCTAATCTAGTAATAAGTGCAGGTCTCTTTTTAATAGCAATTATTTGCTGTAGCCTGACAGCTTGGATTGCCCGCCACTCGGAGGTGACAAGCTGATGATTTTTATCATAGTTTCTGTTTTATCAATACTGCTCATTGCATCGTTTGTAATATTGCTTGCTAGAAAGCTCGGTAAGCTAACAGAAGGCTTTTGGTCGCCTCGAAAAATTTTCATCGGGATTATCAGCTACCTTGCACTTGGTTTATGTGCCTTTCTTTATATAAGCTTGTTCTTAGATTCACCGACCCATGTACTTTCAGCTTCTGAATTAACAGCAATCGAAAAGGATATCCATATGATTGAAACCTATGACCAAGAATATAATGGCTCTTTTTTAACAGAGCAATATCAACGAGATAGATGGGAATTCGATTTTCAAGGTACATCACTGCCTGTAACTCTCCAAGATTCTTATACGTTTAATATTCGCTATCGGTATGATGAACATATTCCAGTAGGGAAAGCAATTGTCACCTACTATCAATTTCCTTATATTATTAATGGCATTAATATTGCAGGTGAAATACCAACACCACATGTATATATAGAACAAAATGAACTCATTATTCAGCCATTACCTATACAACATATTCAATATAAGCGTGCAGAGGCAGTATTAACGTTTTTAGCGTTTAATCGTGAGCCTCATGACCATTCACCATCTACACAATCTTCTAAATTTATGGTGATTACTATATCGCCTGATGTGGAGCTTGAAGATCGTCAAGGTTTCATTCAATATTTACAATAGCTAAAAAAGACAGTCCCAGTGATAATTACTCACGTAAGGACTGTCTTACTTATTTACTCTTTTTCGATTTGATTGCTCCAACGATAGCAGGGATCACGGAAATAATAATAATTAAAATGAGTACAGTTGAGAAGTTCTCTTTAATAATAGGAATATTACCGAAGAAGTAGCCTAGCAATGTACAGCTAAATACCCATAAAAACGCACCAAAAACATTATAAAAAAGGAAATAGCTATACTTCATTTTACTTGCACCCGCTACGAATGGAATAAAGGTGCGGATAAATGGCATAAAACGAGCAATCACAATTGTTTTTCCACCATGCGTATTAAAGAATTTTTCAGCCGCCTCCATACGCTCCTTTTTAATGACCTTGCCAAGGAAACTAGTTGGAGGAATCGATGTGCCTACTTTATGGCCAATATGGTAGTTCATTGTGTCGCCTAAAATAGCTGCTGCTAAAAATACAGGAATTAATATCCACATATCAAAGGCCCCCATTGCAGCAGCTAATGTGCCACTAGCAAATAGCAATGAATCTCCCGGTAAAAATGGGAAAATAACAACTCCTGTTTCTACAAAAACAATGGCAAATAAAATAAGATAACTCCAGTTGCCAAAATCACGAATAATCTCTTCTAAATGCACATCAATATGTACAATAAAACTAATTAAATCTTGAATAAGCTCAATCATTGCATATAGGCTCTCTTTCTCTATTATCGATTTATTTTTAACTGACCTACATCGAGCTATAAGTCGCTCATTTGTCATTCCGTGAATTTTGACGTTATAGCTATCCAAAGGTTGCAATTCTACTAGCTACTATATGCTCGAATGCATGACGTTATGTTCCAAAACTGATTCTATCATTTGTCTACAAAGTCCTTCAACTGATTTCTTGTAATAGCTAAGAGCACATTTATCGCCTATATCGTAAGGATATATAGTCATTTCACAATGTAGCCTAGATGAATAAATAATAGCTAGCATAGGCTTGTCACAACTTTGACAAAAACACTTTACACAAATCAGCTATTATTGTTGAAATGATAGCTAATGGCAAATAAAAAAGTCAGCTTCCACCAAAACAGTGAAGGCTGACTGTCTAATTTTATACCTTTGCTTTAAGAGAACGACGCAATATTTTTCCTGTCGTATTTTTCGGTAACTCATCCATAATTTCAATTACTTTTGGCACTTTGTATTTCACCATATGTTTAGCACAATAAGTGAATAAGTCCTCTGTTGAAGTAGCTGCTACCTCTTTAAGCACAACATAGGCATGTACTGCTTCGCCTAAATTCGGGTCAGGGAAGCCTACAACTGCTGCCTCTACAATATTATCATGGGCAAATAACACTTCCTCAACCTCTCGTGGATAGACATTATAGCCCCCAACAATAATCATATCCTTTTTACGATCAACAATATAAAAATAACCTTCCTCATCAACCTTTGCTAAATCTCCTGTATAAAGCCAGCCGTCACGTATAGCCATTGCTGTTTCCTCTGGTAGCTTATAGTAGCCCTTCATCACATTCGGTCCACGTACAATAAGCTCTCCTACCTCACCAACGGGTACTTCCTGACCATTCACATCCACCACTTTATTTTCCACATTATTAATGGATGTGCCGATAGAGCCTGGCTTGCGCTCACGGTCTAACGGGTTAAAGCATGTTACAGGTGACGCCTCCGATAAACCATAGCCCTCTGACACACGTACATTAAATTTCTGCTCGAAATTATGTAATAATGCAACAGGTAAAGAAGCTCCCCCTGAAACAGCTAAGCGAATTGTTGCGAAGTCTTCAGCATTGCCTTCTGGTAATTGATATAAGAAATTATACATTGTTGGAACACCCGCAAATACTGTTGCCTTTTGCTCCCTTGCTAATGCGAAAATTTCTGCTGGGCTAAAACGAGGTACAAGCAAAATCGTTGCTCCACTTAATAGCGGTGCATTCACCACAACTGTTAAAGCAAAGACATGAAATACTGGCAATGTAGCTATAACACGATCATCAGCTCTTATTCCTAAATAATGAGCAACATCACGAGCATTTGAATAGATATTACCATGTGTTAGCATAGCTCCCTTTGGGCTGCCAGTTGTACCAGATGTATATAAAATAATCGCGTTATCATCATCTGTCACTTCCACAGGTTGTAATGCTTCAGCAGCATTGGCAATGACCTGTGTAAATAAATGCGTTTTGTCACGCGCCTCTGGTGATAAAGCTGCAATTTTTTCAGCTATATCTGATGCTGTTTCACAAATGATAAATGCTTGCACCTGCGGAAATGCTTGTACACCCTTTTCAACTAATGGTAGTAAAGCATCCAATGCAATAACTGCTTTTACATCTCCATTATGTAAAATATAAGAAATTTCATCTGGTGTATAGATTGGATTCACAGGTATTGCTGTTGCTCCTAAACGCATTGTCGCATAGAGCGCAATTAAATAATGTGGCGTATTGCCAAGTAAAAACGCCACATGGTCCCCCTTTTCAATACCTAAATCTTCTAACCCCTTTGCAAAGCGTCCAACAGCATGTTCAAATTCCCCGTAAGTCGTATTCTTCCCCATAAAATGATACGCAACTTTTTCCGGTTGCTCTATTGCCTGTTGACGAACACATGAAACTAAATTCAATTACACCATCCCCTTATCGTATAAAATGAATCGCTATTCAGTAATATTATATAAGAAATACATCTAAAAGACAATGAATCTTTTTATTTCGTGTTATAAATTAGCTTAAGTAATCCATTTTTTGCTCTTTTAAGCACGTTCTTTATGAGCGAATATGAGAGATGTAACGCCAACGAATTAAGTAAAAATACACTACTTGTATAACGACAAAAAAGCCAAATGCAAAGAATACCTCTTTTACAATCGAAATATTCGCAAAATCTTTTAAAACACCTTGAACCATTAAAAAGGCGAAAGCGCTATGCATCATTGCAACGCCCCATGGTAAGAAGAATTGCGGGAATAAGTGGCGATTGACAAGCTTTTTCAGCTCCGCATCTGTTAAGCCCATACGCTTTAATACATCAAATTTGCGCTTTTCTCGTTCAAGGGAAGTATGCAATTTAAAGTAGACAAAGCTTCCTGCCGCCAGTAAAAATACTGTTGCCACCAAGACACCCACTAATGTAAATAAAGAGTAGGTAGCTAATATATAAGAATAATTTAATCCTGCATTTTCAAAGTAGAAAGGACTAAATTTATCCTTTTTGCTAAAATATAAATTCGTTTCTAAATTCACTATATCCTTGCCAATTTCTTTTGTTTCCATCCATTGCGGAATGACAAACGTAAATAAATGGTAGCTTGGCTGCATAATATTTTTATCAGAAATTGGATGAACAAGGTTTGCAAAATCCTCATCACTAATAACAATTGAATTTACGCTAACAATTGATCCAGGAAATACAATTTTAGGATAGACACTATCAATTGTTATCGGTATTGAATTTTCCTCCAGCACCGTATGCACAACTCGATCTTTTAATTTTTTTAGTGCATCCTCCGAATAAGGGATAAAGACTGCTTCTCCTGCCGCAAGATTCAACAATGGGTAACTATAGGATGACAGCAATACATTCATATCAGACTCTCGAAATACTTCTACTTCATTTTTTGTAAACGAGGATGTTTGTTTTACCACAACAAAACGGGATAGCTGATAGGATAAGCCCTTGTCCTCTAATTGCAGACGTAGTGAGTTAATATGCTCCCGCTCAAATGGATTATCAACATCTCCCTTATAGACAAGCCCTAATGGATTTAAACGATCGTATTGAATAGTGTAAGAGGACATTGTTGCTAATACACCTACAGATAAAAAAGCGAGTGTTGACACCATTGTCACAACAAAAAACATTTTGACATTATCCATCATAATGTGTGTTTGCTCAGCAAGTGACAGAAGACGATAGCGTCGCCAATAAAATTTACGCTTGCCACGCGCCAAATCTAAAATATATGGCACAGAATCACTAAAAAAATAATATGTGCCAAAGGTTGCTGAAAACGGGATAATTAATGTTAAGCCAATTAATGAAGTGTGCCCCACAACAAAGGCTAAAATATACGTTGCTAAAATTAGAGCAACACCATATATAGCACGAATTTTAGAATAGGTTGCTAGGCTGCTTAAATAATCACTGCCTTTAATTAAATCTCGTAGCTGTCGTTCTCGTGTAAAATACACACTAATAAAGGAAATCACGACAAAGGCACTTGTAAAAACGCCAATTGTTAATAAAAATGGCTCCCATGAAACATATAATGGTAAATCATCTAAATGCAAAATCTCACGCACAATCATAAAGAAGAATTTTGAAAATGAAAAACCAAAAATAATCCCTACAATAATAGAGCCTGAGCCAATAATCATGGTTTCTAAAAAGACAAGCCTATTCATCTGACGCTTTTCCATGCCTAAATGCAATAAAATCGCAAATTCATGTGAACGCGCCTCTAAAAAAGCACTCATCGAATAGTATAAAAAGAATAATGTAAAAAGGACGAGTACAATTTCAGCACCCACCATCCCAATGAGCGATACTTCACCTAATATCCCATGCTCAATATCAGGATGAAACATCAGCATGGAATAGATAAAAAATACAGCCACAGAAAAAAAGCTTGCCATGAAAAAGGCACCATATACTCGGCTGTTCCGTACGACATTACGGTAAGCGAATTGTCGAAAGGTCACCTACTTGCCCTCCTCCTAGTAAGCTCAAAACATTTAATATGCGTTGGAAAAACATTTGGCGACGATTATCTCGGTAAATTTCATTGAAAAATTCGCCATCTTTAATAAATAACACACGATCACAGTAGCTTGCGGCAATTGGATCATGCGTTACCATAATAATCGTCGTTTGTTTATCCTGATTTACTTTTGTTAACAACTCTAGTACATCACGAGATGAGTTAGAATCTAAATTACCTGTTGGCTCATCCGCTAAAATCAGGCTTGGGTTATGAATCAATGCACGCCCTATTGCCGTTCTTTGTGCCTGTCCACCAGATATTTCATTTGGTCGTTTATGCAGAAAAGAGGTTAAATCTAGCTTTTCTATAATGCTTGCTAGACGCTCCTCCATCACCTCTAATGGCTGCTGGTCTAATGTTAATGGCAGCACAATATTTTCTTCTACCGTTAACATATGCAAAAGATTAAAATCCTGAAATATAAAGCCTAGCTGTCTTCTTCTAAAAAAGGCAAGCTCTGTGGCGTTCAATTTATGCGGATTCATGCCATCTACAATAATTTCACCGCTTGTTGGTTCATCAATTGTCGAAATAATATTGAGCAATGTTGTTTTACCGCTTCCTGAAGGTCCCATTACTGCTAAGAATTCGCCTTCCTCCACCTCAAAGCTTAGTTGATTTAAGGCTCGATGTGTTACCTTGCCTTCATATACTTTTGTCACATCTTTAATTTGTAAAATAGGCATACTTTTATTCACCTTATTTCTTTATTAATTCTAAGGATGCTGGTAACACTACTTCAAAACCAATATGGAAATGAGGTTCTGCCAATATAGAGTCTTCCTCAATCAGGCTAAAGCAATATTTGCCAATCACCACATCCCAAGCATCCATTTCTCCCTCGATAATGTCACCACATACCGTATAATAGCCACTGTACATAATTTGCTCGCCCTCCACAGGAAAGGCATTCAATATTGTTGGCTGCTGTAAGTCTAGCCCAAGCGTATTTGAAAAATGCAGTAAATCTGCATCGAGTATTTGATTTGCCTCATGAAAGCTTTGATAATGTACATCTTCATCCATTCGGAGCTGTGTCGCATACAGAGCCTTCGTTTTCTCCTTTTCAATATTTAATAGCCAATGATTTATACGTATTTCCGCCATGCTACTTCCCCCTAATTTGTAAATGTCACTGTTACAATTGTCCCTTGACCTACTTCTGATGTAATGGTTAATTCATGCCCAAGCTTTTCGCAAATTTCTTTAGCTAGGTAAAGCCCCATCCCTGTTGATTCCCCTGTTTTACGCCCATTTTCACCAGTAAAAAAAGCCTTTGTTACACGTGAAAGATCAGAGGCGGGAATCCCAATTCCTTCATCACAAATGGCTAACTGCACGTAGTCATCCTTTTGAATAGCGGAAATCACAATTTTTTTATTTGCTTCAAATGTATATTTCACTGCATTGGTAATAAATTGACCAAGAATAAAACGAAGCCATTTTGAATCACTCGCAACAATTAGGTCATCCTCAACATGAATTTCAGGGAAAACCCTTTTCGTAATAAATAAACGTTTATTTTCATTAACAGTTGCAGTCACAATTGCCTTTAACGCAACCTGCTCTACCTGCATATCATCTTCAAAGTTTTCTAAGCGTGCATTGACAAGTACCATATCCAAGCCTCTGCGTAAGCGATCAATTTCCTCCTGCACATTCCTTTTATCAAGAGGGCGATCATCCTGCAATAATAGCTCAATAACAGAGATAGGTGTTTTCATCTGATGCACCCATTGATTCATAAATTGGTCATGCCGTTTTTGACTTGCATATAATGAATGCAGCTCATGCTGATAAAGGCGATACAATTCATGCATATATTTTTCTGTTTGTATAGCCTCAGGTGTTTTCGCATTTTTTTGCAATACATCCTCCATTGTTGTAGGAAGCTGCGTTATTTTTAATAAATAGCGTTGACGCATTAAATAACGGACAAGTAGAAATGACGCTAATAGTACAAGGCTAATACAGAAGGAATAAATCGCTGTATTAACATTTCGAAAGCCATCCAGCGCATATAAAACCATAATAAAGCCAACTAGTAAAAGCTGGAACACAATAAATGATGCATAATCGCGTAAAAATAATTTCCAGCCCACTACAGCTCACCTGCACTTAATATAAAGCGATAGCCTGCACCACGCACAGTTTCTATCGTCGATGATATCTCATAATCCGCTAGCTTTTTACGTACGCGTGTCATATTGACATTTAATGTATTTTCATCAACAAAGGCTTGATCGTCCCAAAGCTCCTCTAGCAATTGCTCGCGTGTCACGACCTTTGGCGCATTGCCCATTAAAAGTTCTAGGATAATACACTCTTTTTTCTGTAGAGGAATGGCTAAATCATTTTTATGCAGCTCCATTCTTTCTAAATGCAGGATAAGCTGCCCCTGTTTAATTGTCCGCTCCTCTTGTCTTGCCGCATACTCACCATATGTACGACGCAAATGACTCCGAATTTTAGCCAATACAATCTCATAATTAAATGGTTTTGTAATAAAATCATCACCGCCATTTTCAAGGGCAAAAATTTGATCCATCTCCCCTGAACGGGCAGAAATAAAAATAATTGGGCATGTTGTATGCTGGCGTAGCTGGCGACACCAATAATAGCCATCATAGGCAGGTAAATTTATATCAAGCAGTACCATATGTGGATTGAATGCTGTAAATTCTTCGATAAGATGTTCAAACTTTTGAATGGTTTCAACCTCGTATTGATATTTACGAAGCGTTTCCGCTAATAATGAAGCGATTTTCACATCATCTTCAACGATAAATATTCGATGCTTTTCCATATCAACACTCCTTTCTTTCTATATTGTATCAAAAAAAGGTTCGACGACATAATTGTCAGCGAACCTTCAGCCTAAAAAACCTTTATTTTCCTTAATATATTAATTGTAAAAAGTCTTCTGTTGAAATTCCGCCAAAATATGTAGGAATATCAATATCCGCCAACGCTTTCGCAATGGCAGCTCTATCATAGTTTGTCCCAACTAGACGCTGTTCTATATCAGCTATATCGCCTACACCAAAGAAATCACCAAAAATATGTGCCTCTTCAATGATACCATGATTCACCTCAAGACGAATATCGACACCACCTGTTGGGAAACGATGTGTTTTTTGAATATTGAAGCGTGGTGATTTACCATAGTTCCATTCCCAAGTTTGATAACGCTCCGCTGATAGCTTATGAATATTCGCCCAATCTTCCTCAGTTAGCTCATAATAGCGAATATTTTCTTCTCCACCAAAAATAGATTTTAAAATTTCAAGACGGAATTCCTCAATTGTCATTTTTTCTTGCAAAAACTCAGAAATATTGGCTACTCGTGAGCGAATGGATTTAATACCCTTTGATTCAATTTTGTCCTTTTTCACCTTTAAAGCTGAAACAACCGCATCAATTTCTGTATCAAACATTAATGTACCATGACTGAACATGCGTCCTCTTGTTGAAAACTGTGCGTTGCCTGACACCTTGCGTCCCTCTGCTAAAATGTCATTGCGCCCTGAAAGCTCTGCATTCACACCCATTTTTGCTAGCGCGTCCACAACTGGCTGTGTGAATTTTTTATAATTCATAAAGCTATCGCCATCATCATTTGTAATAAAGCTAAAGTTAAGATTGCCTAAATCGTGATAAACAGCTCCACCACCCGAAAGACGTCGTACTACAATAATGCCATTATCCTCTACATAGTCTGTGTTGATTTCTTCAATTGTATTTTGGTTTTTGCCAATGATAATAGCAGGCTGATTAATGTAAAAAAGTAGCACTGGCTCCTTCTCAACATCCATTGTTTTTAATAAATATTCCTCAATCGCAAGGTTAATGCGTGGATCATGAATCCCTTTATTATCAACGAAAATCATAGTTTACGTTTCCTCCTTCACAAAATATCCATATTTATTCTACCGTAAATTAGGCATTTTGTGTTGACGAAAAGCATCTGTTATAATACACTATAAAATATCGAAACAGTAATAGTACAGATGAACTTAAAGGAGGCGTCCACAATGTTAGAAAATGTAGTTGAATTTTTCAAGAACTTACCTGCAAAGCAGTGTACTGAATGCGGTGAAAAATTGGAAGAACAAAGCGAATGCTACAGCAACACTTGTGAAAACTGCAACCACCTATAAGCATTTG
Organism: Lysinibacillus sp. NPDC098008; assembly: GCF_044760715.1. NCBI lineage: Bacteria > Bacillati > Bacillota > Bacilli > Caryophanales > Bacillaceae > Lysinibacillus > Lysinibacillus sp. NPDC098008. Next base: position 80,936 of record NZ_JBIWBA010000005.1, on the reverse strand, counting down.
CCTATTCTGTAACCGTCATATACGTGCCCCACACGTAGCAATTATGACACCCCTCATCATTTCTATGATGAATCCTTAATTAAATCTCTTACACTTACAAAACAAACAGCTGATACGCTCATATCAGCTGTTTGTTTTTATATTAATATACTTCATCTGCTTAGTTTAAAATTCACTTATCCCCAGCTAGCAAAATAAGCACTCACCATTTCTGGATGAGTGCTTATTTATTTTAGTTTTCTTCCGCTACTTTTGAATAACGTTTATTGTGAAGTAGCATGAAGTAGCCGAATGTGATGGCTAAAAATGCTACTAGGAAGCCAGCTAGCACACCATAGTTTTGCATTAAGAATGACATATCCCCTGTAGAAATACTTGATTTGAATGCTTGCACTGTATATGTCATCGGTAATAGCTTGTTAAATACTTGTAATGGTGATGGAATTAATTCTAATGGGAACGTACCTGCACTTGTTGTTAGTTGTAAAATTAACACTACAATTGCCATGAAACGTCCAGGGTCACCAAAGATCGAAACAAGCATTTGAATTAATGCTAAAAATACATAGCTTGTTAATAAAGCTGTTAAGATAAAGTAGCCCATGTTATTCACTTCAAGCCCTAGACCCCATTTAACAATAGCTACTGTTAGTAATGTTTGTACTAAACCTACAACAGCTAATACAGTCACTTTACTTGTAAACCAAGATGCCCCGTTTTTAGGACGAATAGCAGGTTCAACAAGTGGGAACACAATCGAAATTAATAATGCCCCTACGAATAAGCCAAGCGAAATAAAATATGGTGCAAAGCCTGTACCGTAGTTTGGAACATGGTTGACAGATTCTTTTTCAACTTCAACTGGGCTACCGACCATATCATACGTATCTTCATTTGCTTTTACTTCATTTGCCTTTTCACTTGCTTCATCTAGTTTACCTGATAAAGTTGCTGTACCATCTGCAAGCTCCGTAGAACCTTCTGCAAGTGTTGCTGAACCTTGTGCGAGCTCACCAGATTTTGATGCAAGTGTAGATGTACCTTGATTTAATGTTGTTGTACCATTTGTTAGCTCATTTAAACCTGACGCCAATGTTTGAGAGCCTGCCACTGCTGTATTTACACCAGCATTTAATTCTCCTAGCTTTGCAGCTAATGTTGCATTCCCTGCTTGTAAGCCTTTTGCTCCTTCTAATAGAGCACCACTTTTTGCTGTTAATGCATTTGCACCTGCTAAAACCTCTGCTTGACCTGCCGCAATTTGACCTGCACCAGAGCTTACTTGATTAGCACCAGCCTGTAATTGTTCTGTCCCTGCAGATAAAGAGCTTAAGCCATTGTGCACACTTGCACTACCTGCCTGTAATTCTGCTAAAGTTTGCTTTAAGACAGCCGCTTGCTCCTCAGGCATTGTAGCTATCATATCTTGTAGCTGGTTAGATAAAGCTGTAATTCCTGCCTCTACCTTTGCAGAGCCTTCTGTTAGTTGGCTTGCTGCACCATTTAATGCACCTGCATTTTCAGCAATAGAGGCTGCACCTGCACTAATTTGTTGCTGTTTATCATTTAAAGTTGTTAAGCCTGCGCCTACTTTTGCAACGCCTTGTGTATATTGTGTTAACCCTTGCTCAAGGCTTGCTGCGCCATTTGCAGCTTGCTGTGCACCTTGCTGTAATTGTACAGTACCGTCTTGAAGTTTCACTAAACCATTTGATAATTCATTGGCACCTTTTGCAGCTTCGCCAGCACCTTTTGTTAATTTATCTGTACCATTTGACAATTCAACTGTGCTTGATGCTAATTGCTCAAGATAGCCTTTTAAATCCTTTGCACCATCTGCTACTTTTTTAGCACCTTCATCTAGCTTCAACGAGCCATCTGCCGCCTCTGTAAAGCCCTCTCCCATTGTTGCAATCGAATCAAATAATTTTTCAGCATATGTTGCTGATACTTGTGCATTTACTTCAGCACGTACACGATCCATTGCTGTTTCACCAATTTGTGCACCTAGGAAGTTTAACCCTTCGTTAGGAATATAGTTCATCACTAATTTAGATGGTTTATCATCTAATAGTGTTGTTGCATGCTCAGAGAAATTTGTTGGAATTTCTAAAATCATATAATAATCTCTGCCGTTTAACCCTTTTTCAGCCTCTTCTTTTGATACCTCAATAAAGTTAAACTGTTCACTATCCATCAGCTTATCAACCAAGGTGTCCCCTAAATCTAATTGAACATCGTCCATTTCAGCACCAGTGTCTTCATTGACAACTGCTACTGGTAAATTAGGTAGCCCTGCATACGGGTCCCAAAATGCCCATAAAAACATGCCTGCATACATCACTGGAATAAATAAAACAGCGATAATGGAAATAAGCATTTTTTTAGTTTTCAAGATTTTCAGCCATTCAGCTTTAATCATAAATATCCTCACTCCTAAACATTTTGACCTAAAACGTCATTTGGTCATTTTAAGTTAAAAAATAAACGCTCTTTATATTTAAAAAAGAGCACTTGACTCGATACTTTAACATCTTTTTTATATCGAATCAAGTTGAAATTAATCCTTGGAAGATGGTTTCCTTAAATAAATCAAGAATTTTTTCTTCAGGAATCGTTTCGCCATGTAACTCATACCAATCGACAACAAATGCAAGATATGCCTTTAACAATAAATAGCTAACAAGCTCTGCATTGCAATCTCGAATTTCACCTGTTTTGATACGCCTTTGTATTAACTCTGTGATATATGATAGCACTTCTGTTTCGATGCGTAAAAGAACCTGTTTAACAGCTGGTGTACGTATTTCCTTTTCTTCCTCTATTAACTTTGCAAACAAAAGATGTTTTTCACGGAATTGCAGGATTTTCATTAAAGCATTATGTGCATTATCCATAAAGCTTGCTGATGCATCCAACACTGCATCTGCCTCCGCCTTCATTTCACGTACAAGTGACATAGCAATCTCTTGAAATAAAATTTCCTTGTTTGCAAAGAATGTATAAATCGTACCCTTACCAACATTCGCTATTTTTGCCACTTGCTCCATCGTTGTTGCCTTATAGCCAAACAATGTAAAAGACTTTGTAGCTGCTTCAAGAATTTCCTGCCTACGATCCATTCATAACATCCTTTCCTACTAAGTTATGTACATCTAAATAGTGTCTTTTAAAAAATGACCAGAAAACCGTTTTGGTCATCTGGTCATTATCATAGTCCTAATTTAATAAAATTGCAAGTGTTTAATGATGATTTTTTTCATGATTATTATGGTCTTCCTTATCAGATGAGTCATGATTATGCTCCATCATCTCATGATCCATACTATTATTAGCATCTTCATCCTCCGGCAAAACCTGTGTCATATCTGGACTGCCTGCAATAATTTCTTGCTTTGGCATACTATGTACACCATTCGCTGTTGTATGTGCATACATATAATAAACACCATCATGGTCAAATGTCGTTGTCGCCTTATAAACACCGTCTTTATCTAATTTCCCATCAATCATTTGCCCTTCATCACGCTTCCCTGATTCCCATACCTCAAATTCCACAATAGCATCATCCACATTTTCGCCGCCCTGTTGAACATGCGCAGACAACTCAATTGTTTCATTAGGCGCTACCGCTTCTGGTGTTAAAATTTCTACCTCTGGTACTTGTGGAACTTCTGGCTCCGATAAAGCTGCCTGTTCTTTTTTATCTCCACAACCTACTAGCAGTACAGGGACTGCAATTAATGCGTATAACCACTTTTTCATTTTTTATTCCTCCATTAATGGCAATATAACTTTAACAATTGTACCTTTATCAACAACACTGTCAATTTCTAATTTCCCTTGCAATTGCTTTACAAGCTGCTCAACAATGGATAGCCCTAATCCACTACCACCATCTGCGCGGCTTCGTGCCTTATTCACACGGTAAAATCGCTCTGTTACATGCGATAAATCCTCCTGCGGAATACCAATTCCATAATCCTTAATCGTAATAACTGCATAGCCATTATGCTCCGCTGCAATAACTTCCACATCAGAACCTTCGTATGAATAATTAATAGCATTTTCAATAATATTAATAAAAATTTGCTTAAGCTTTACTTCATCAGCTTGAATAATCAGTGCATCATCTACATCTACACATAATGTAATATTCTTTTTATGTGCTTGATGCATTAAAATTTGTTGAACCTCTCGTATTGTTTCACCAAGAGGAATTGGATAAAGCATAATATTTGTTTGTTCATTTTCTGTCCTAGCAAGCTGCAATAATTCGTTTGTTAAACGTTCCATTCGATTTGCCTCACGTACAATCAACTGAATCGTTTCCTCTTTTTGCTGCTCTGTAATCATACCATTTTGTATAGCCTCACTATAGCCCTTTACATAGCTAATTGGTGTTCGTAGCTCATGTGAAACCGTAGCTAAAAATGTTTTTCGTGCCTCGTCCTCCTGCTGAATAGCCTCCGCCATTTTATTAAAGGTGCTCGATAATTTACCGATTTCATCCCTTGAATTGACAGGCACACGCGTTTCATAATGACCAAAGGACATCTGCTCCACAGCATTTTGTAATTCACTTAATGGGCGCATAATATGTCGAATACCTTTATAAATTAAATAACTAACAACTACTAAAAATATTAAAGCACTAATAAATAATAAAATCACTTCATTATTTGCCAGCTCACTAATTTTTGCTAGTGGGAAATAAATATAAATAATCCCTTCTAGTCTATTTTGATCAACAAGTGGTATTACTACTGAAATAAGCTGCCGATCAAAACGAGGCTCATAACCAATTTTTTGAATCGTTTTACCATCTAATAGCTTTTGTCTTTCCTCAGGACCAATCAATGTTTCATAATCTATATCAAAAGGCACACAGGCACTCAACTCACGTGGATTCCTTACAGCAAAAATATTCAAATTTGAATAATCATTAAATTCCTCAATCGCTGCAATAAATTCATCCGTCACCTTTCCGCTATCATACATTGTTTGGAGCTTTAAGCCGACTTCAATCATTGTATCTTCTGTATCTTGTACATATAAACGTTGATATAAAAAATCCGTCAGTACATACATAAAGACAACTGTAATGACTAAAAAGGCAAAAATTAATAGCCAAATACGTGTTGCAATCTTTTTCATTCGCCAGGGTCAAAGCGATAGCCCACTCCCCAGACCGTTTGAATATGCGCTGCCGCATCCTTTCCAAGCTTTATACGTAACGTTTTAATATGTGTATCAACAGTTCGAGTACCACCTATATAATCAATATCCCACACACGTTCCAGCAATTGCTCTCTTGTGTAGGCATTACCTGGATTTTTCATAAATAAATGCAATAACTCAAATTCCTTTAAAGTAAGTGGAACATTTTCATCATTGACAGATACTTTCCGAGCGATTTCATCTATTTTAATAGAACCAATCACAATCGATTTTTGCTGTAGCTCTGAAACATTCGAGCCACTTCTTCTTAACACAGCATAGATTCTTGCAACAAGCTCATCGTGTGTAAAGGGCTTAACAATATAATCATCGCCACCAAGTGTAAGACCTTTCACCTTATCCTCATTTGCATCACGCGCTGTTAAAAAAATAATTGGCACATTCGATATAGCACGGATACTTTGGCAAACAACAAAGCCATCCTCATGCGGCATCATTACATCTAACAGCACTAAATCAATATGCTCACGCATAATCACATCATAAGCCTCTGTACCGCTTGCAGCTGTAAATGTTTCAATATCAGAGTTATTTAACATCATTTCGATTAAATTACGCATATCTTGCTCATCATCAATGATTAAGACAGTTGTCATTACTTTTCCTCCCTTACTAGTAGCTGAAAGGCTCCTTTTCCTACATCAACTGTTTTATCCTTCTGACCATCTTTTAAAAAATGTAATGTATGGTCATCATAGCCAGCCACTACAATATAGTCCTGAAATCGCTCAACAACAAAGGGATTGGCACCTACCTCTTGCTGCCATTTGACTGAGCCAGCAAAGTCTGCGACATATAACATATTATGACCATGACTTACTACAAAAACAGCATTTTCTGTCTTCTTTAACCCAACTGGCATTAGAGGCATATCAATCTCTCCGTGCAGCTCACCTGTCGTCAAATCATATTTTTTAACGGAATGATTTGGACTACTTCCTTCTCCATGACCACCTATCCATAGCTCATGTGTTTCTTCTAAAACTGCTATACCATGTGATGACTTTGGAATCGGCCATTCTTTTTCAATCATTAAATTTTTCGTATTTAACACTGTTAATTTTGTATCCTTAAAATTAATAACATATAGCTTGTCTTTATAGGATGCCATTGACATTGGATAATTACCAATCCGTTGTGTTGCTAGCGCATTTCCTTCCTGATCAAAGCTTGTCACTGTATTATTTTTACTATTCGTTATAAAAAATTGTTGGATGCTGTCGTCATAATATACATTCGTTGTACCAATATCTACTTTTTTAGAAAAGCGCTTTTCACCAGTTGATATTGTATAAACATCAATTGTACTTAATTGGTGTCCATACAATAGAATTTGATCGTCCCCTAGTAAAACCGCTCCTGAATAGGCTTGGTTAAATGCCCATGTCGCGAGTATATTGCCATCCTCATCAATAAAATCCAGCGACGGCTCCTGTATATTTAATGATGCTATAAAATCTTGATCACGTTCAATTGGTTCATATGATTTTTCAGCACAGCCTGCTAACCATATGATTTGTAGTAACGAAAAAATGAAGAATGCCCATTTTTTCAACTTTATCACCTCTGCCCCTTAACTATACTTCACAATTGTGAAATTGGGGTGAAACTTGAGAGGTAAATTTATGACAAACCACACAAATCATATTTCACATTTCAATCATCCAGCCATTTCTATCAGTAGTTCATATACTACAAAGATAATAGTAAGGAGGAATAAAATGTGATTTCAATTAGCTTATGTATGATTGTAAAAAATGAGGAGGAGGTCATTGGCAGATGTCTTGCATCCGTCAAAGATATAGTAGATGAAATTAATATTGTTGATACAGGCTCAACAGATAATACAAAAGAAATTGTTGCGCAATTTACAGATCGAATTTTTGATTTTGAATGGATTCAACATTTCGCAGCAGCACGAAACTTCTCCTTTCAACAGGCAACAAAGGACTATATTCTTTGGTTAGATGCTGACGATGTTTTATTAGAGGAGGATCGAGAAAAATTGCAAGCTTTAAAAAAATCGCTCTCCTCTAATATTGATGCTGTTTCAATGAATTATCATTTAAGCTTTGATCCCGAAGGTAATGTAGATGCCTTTATCAGAAGATACCGTCTTGTGAAAAGAGCGAAGCAATTTCAATGGATTGGTGCTGTTCATGAATATTTAGAAGTAGGTGGTAATTTATTTGATAGCGATATAGCAGTTAGCCATTTACCACTAACACATGACCATTCGCGCAACATTACGATTTATCAACAACTTATTAAATCTGGTGCAACACTAACACCCCGTGATACATTTTATTTTGCTAATGAGTTACTAGACCATCACCAATTTGAAGATGCCATTTATTATTACGAGCTATTTTTAACCTCAAAATTAGGCTGGGTAGAAGATAATATCCGTGCCTGCTTTAAGCTAGCCGATTGCTATGCACATTTAAACGATACAGAAAACAGTGTAAGTGCTATTTTACGAAGCTTTGAATATGATATCCCTCGCCCTGAAGCCTGCTGTCGTTTAGGCTATTATTTTATGGAGCAAGGTAGAAATCACCAAGCCATCTTTTGGTATGAACAAGCACTTAATATTAAGCAAAATCCAAACGCTCCTTTTCAACATAAAAGCTTTTCCACATGGCTCCCCCATTTACAGCTTTGTGTGCTTTATGATCGCTTACAACAATACGAACTTGCTCATGCACATAATGAATTAGCAAGCACTTTTATCCCTAACGATGCGAAAATTTTACACAATAAAAAATACTTCCAGCGTATTTTAAAGCATAAGCAAAACAATGATTAACATATTTTCGCTTCATCACCCAAGTACCTTTTTATAGTTAGGTAAAGTTTTTCAGTTCTATAATTTATAAGTAATCAATAGTTATCTGTCTTCCTCCTTTCTCCTATCGCCGAATAGGATATGTGAGAGAGGAGGTGAAATTATGCATTTTGGAAACTTCCTAAACCGTGTTTGTAGCAAATGTAATGCATTTCCTTGCTGCTGCAACACTGCCCCTACCTCATGCTCAATTTGGCCTACCAAGCCAACTGGGACAACAGGTGGCATTACAGGGCCTACTGGGAGTACAGGTCCGACTGGCGCAACGGGAGCTACCGGACCCACTGGTATAACAGGACCTACCGGGATTACTGGTGCGACGGGTATTGCTGGCGTTACTGGTCCTACTGGGGCAACAGGAATCACTGGCGTGACTGGTCCTACTGGCGCTACGGGAATCACTGGTATCACTGGTCCTACTGGGGCAACAGGAATCACTGGTATCACTGGTCCTACTGGGGCAACAGGAATCACTGGTGTTACTGGTCCTACTGGCGCTACGGGTATTGCTGGTGTTACTGGTCCTACTGGGGCAACAGGAATCACTGGTGTGACCGGACCTACTGGCGCTACGGGTATTGCTGGTGTTACTGGTCCTACTGGCGCTACGGGTATTGCTGGTGTTACTGGACCTACTGGCGCTACTGGAATCACTGGCGTTACTGGTCCTACTGGCACGACTGGAATTGTTGGAGCTACTGGACCTACTGGCGCTACTGGAATCACTGGTATTACTGGACCTACTGGGGCAACAGGAATCACTGGCGCTACGGGTATTGCTGGCGTGACTGGTCCTACTGGCGCTACGGGAATCGCTGGGGCTACTGGTCCTACTGGCGCTACGGGAATCGCTGGAGCTACTGGTCCTACTGGGGCAACAGGAATCGCTGGAGCTACTGGTCCTACTGGGGCAACAGGAATCGCTGGAGCTACTGGTCCTACTGGCGCTACGGGTGCAACTGGATCGGCATTTACTGAAGGATTCTCAGCTTTTAAAAATACATTAGCTGTAAATGCTTCTACTTCCATTACTAACTGGAATGTTTCTTCACCTTACTATACAACAGCTGCTTTCAATCCAGCAACTGGGATATTTACTGTGCCAACAACAGGTAGATATTCCTTTGAAGCAACCATTAATTACTCTACAACAGCAGCTATCTCCTTAAGTTTAGGTTCAGGTATTAACCCATCCTTTGCTATTCGTCGAAATGGTACAACAAATTTAATAAGCGGTCTATTCCCAGTATTAAATGTAGCCGTTACACTACTAACTTTACGGGCAGTTCTTGGCAATGGCACAGTTACTTTAGCAGGAGAAGTGGAATTAAATGCTGGCGATACAGTTGATCTGTATTACGAAGCGAATGGCCTGACACTTGGTCTGACGCTTGGTGGTGCAAATTCTGGTGGTATTGTATGGTCATGTCATCGAATTTTATAGGGCTATCTATAAAACAATAGGAGAATAATTGAATTTTTAAAATTTAAACAAGCATAACCTCGTTTTAAAATGGGGTTATGCTTGTTTTATTTAAATCCTTTTTAACCTTATAAATTAATTTGTTACTTCTTCTTCAATTAACATTGTCCCTTTTTCTTTTAGGTTTGTATGGAAAGAGAATGCTTTTTCAAGAATATGTGGTGTTTGACCACCCACCTTCTCTTTTGCTTCTTCAAAGTAGGCACGTAATTGTGGTCTATACTTAGGATGTGCAATTTCGATAAGCTTTTCTGCTCTCTTCACTGGTGGCAATCCGCGAAGATCAGCATATCCTTGCTCTGTCACAATAACATCTACATCATGCTCTGTATGATCAACATGTGATACAAAAGGAACAATCGTTGAAATCGCTCCATTTTTTGCTAAAGAGGATGTTACAAAAATTGTAATTCTAGCATTTCGAGCAAAATCACCAGAGCCACCAATACCATTCATAATTTTTGTTCCATTAATATGCGTCGAATTAACATTTCCATAAATGTCCACTTCGATTGCCGTATTAAATGAAATTACACCTAAACGACGAATCACTTCTGGATTGTTCGAAATTTCTTGAGGTCTAAACATAATTTTATCTTTGTATTTCTCTAAATCCTCCGCTAATGAATCAACACGCTTCTTTGAAAGTGAGAATGCAGTACCAGCCGCAAATTTAACGATACCCGCATCAATTAAATCAAAGACACCATCTTGTAATACTTCAGAAAATACTTCTATATCTTTAAACTGAGAATTTTGCATACCATTTAAAACCGCATTCGCAACAGACCCTACTCCAGATTGCAATGGCGCTAATGATTCTGGTAATTTTCCTGCTGCTACTTCACTGGCAAAGAAGTCTAATAAGTGATTAGCAATTTGCTGTGTTTCTTCATTTGGTTCAAATAATGGTGAAGGAACATCAGGCTGTTCTGATAAAACAATTCCTTTTACCTTTTCTGGATCAACTTTAATGCCCGCTTCTCCAATTCGATCCGAAACATTATAAATTGGAATTTCTCTACGCTCACCTTGTTCTTTTTGTACAAAAATATCATGAAGTCCTTCATACGCTCTAGGTGCAGTTGTGTTGATTTCAATGATAACGTTTTCAGCTTTTTCCACAAAGATTGGTGAATTTCCTACAGAGCCAGTTGGAATAATATAACCATCCTCAGTGATTCCAGCTGCTTCAATAATGGCATAATCAATATTGCCTAATGTTCCTTTTCGTACTTCTTCTGCTGTATGTGATAAATGCTGGTCAATGTAGTATATTTCCCCTTTATTGACTTGCCCACGCATTACAGCGTTTCCTTGGTAAGGAACACGTAAATTAATGATGCCAGCTTCAGCCATTGATTGGTCAGCAGTTGGCCCTAATGAAGCTCCTGTATATAGGTTGATTTTAAAGTCTTCTTGCTCACCACGCTTAGAAAGTGCAAGTGGAAATTCTTTTGGCTCACCGAACAGTGTAAAGCCACTCATGCCGAGGTTCATTCCATCTTCAATCCAAGAAGCCGCTTCTTCAGCTGAAACAACTTTGTCTAAAAACGCTTCATTTCTAATGAATTGACTTAAATCTTTTCCCATTAACAATCACCTCATATTAGTTTAGTATTTCCTTGTGACTTTATGAATTTTTAACACAAAAATTCATAAGTATTCTTACTCTCTTTGCAATATTTATTTCTGCTTTTCATAAGCTGTCTTATCTACATTGTAAGAAGGACTTTATCTCTCGTCTATTACATTATTTCTATGATAATGATAGATAAAAACTATAATACAAAACTAGACAAAGAATTAATGGCATCTTTCTCTGTGTGAAAATGAAGCTTTTCAATTTCACATACTAATAATTTAATATATTCACGTGCTGCATAATTAATAAAACAGTTCTTTTTCATCACAAGATAAACGCCTCTTGTTAAAGATGGGTCTTTAATATGTTGGAAATACAAATCTTCTGTATCATAAAATTCGTATAGTGTACGCGAAACAATACTACAACCAATACCACTCCGAACAAAATTTAAGATAGATTTAATACTAGACGTTTCCACAATAGGCTCTAATTGCTTGCCTATTTCATAGCCAACCTTATCAAGTAATTTTCTACATTGATGCATATTTGGAAATAAAATAAGAGGACTATCTAAAATAGAACAAAATGATATTTTTGATTCTTCATGATATTGATTACTAATCAGATAAAATTCTTCATCATACAGTTTTGTTACTTGCAACATATCATATTCATTAAGTTGGAAGCTAATACCGAAATCAGCTTGATTTTCTAAAACGGCCTTTTCTACCTGATCTGTCGTTTCAATAAAAACCTTAATGTTTGGATAGAGCTGATTAAATTGAATACATAACGTAGATACCAAATCTGTTATTTCTCCTGGCAACACTGCAATCTTTACTTCCCCGATTTCTACTTTCGAGAATGCTGCAATTTGAGAAGCCATATTTTGAATAGAGCCTTGAATATTCAATGCTTCCTGTTGGACAATTTCCCCTACCTTCGTCAGTTCAATTCTCTTACCAACACGATTAAATAGTGAATACCCTATCTCTTTTTCAAGTATTCTAATTTGATGGCTTAAAGTGGGCTGTGAAATTCCTAACTTTTCAGCGGCTTTTGTAAAATGTAGCTCTTTACTAACCATTAAAAAATACTCTAAATGCCGTAATTCCATACTACCCCAACCCTTTCTTATGAAATTTCCATGCACATTGTAAAAATTATCTATCTTTTATACATTATCCACTAATTCGGTTATTCTATCCACCACTTATCACTAAACAATAAAAATAGGCTGTCCAAAAAGATAATATCTTTTTGGACAGCCTTAACTTCTATAATAACTATTTGCTAAAAACTAGTGCGCTTACGCTAGTCACAAAGGAGCCGTTTTAAAAGACTTTGCAAACGACTCCTTTTCTATTTTAATAATTCCTGTAGCACTTGCTCTGCTACCTGCTTACCTTGCTGTACACACTCGGGTACAGATATGCCCTCAAAAGAGCTACCTGCTAATTTAACCGTTGGAAAGTGTTGCTGTAACTCCTGCTTAATGCGCTGTACTTTTGCCTCATGCCCAACAGTATATTGTGGCATAGCATTTTTCCAGCGTGTAACAACAGTTGTAATAGGTGCTCCATCTACACCAATTGTTTTTTGTAAATCTTGAAGAACTGTCTTTTCAATCTCAGTATCGGATAGTGCAACAATGGCTTCATCACCCACTCGTCCAATATAGCTACGCAATAAAATATAATCCTCTGGTGCAGTACCTGGCCATTTTCGATTCATCCATGTACAGGAGGTTATTGAAAAATCACTATTTCGAGAAACATAAAAAGCAAGTGCATCTAAATTTCCAAGCTGTTCTTTTTTAAAAGCCATTGTGACAGTTGCAATTGTTGCAGCCTTCATTGTCCCTAACTCATTTAACAGCTGATGCTTACTAAACATTTTTTCTACCGTATCGAATGGTGTTGCAATAATAACCGCATCAGCCTTTATATGTGAGAAGTTATTGAGCATCACCTGAACCGAGCCATCCTTGCCATGCTCAATTTCCTCAACCTTCACACCTTTCATAACAGTTCCAGGAAGTAATGAATCTTCTAAACTTTCAGTGAGTGTTTCAAGACCATTGCTAAAGGTTTGAAAGATTCCTTTATTTTCATCTACAAGATGATTATTTAAGAAGTTTGTGCCAGACTTCTTCATACCAATTAGTAAACTACGATATTTTTGCTCTAAGCTATAAAGCTGAGGGAATGTTGAGCTCATGCTTAATTGCTCAATATCCCCCGCAAATGTACCCGCTAGTAACGGTTCAACTAAATTTTCCACAATCTCTGCGCCAAACCTTCTTCTAAAAAAAGCTCCTAACGGTTGGTCATCATCTTGTTCAGAGCGAGGAATAAAAAAATCTCCTGCTGCCCGAACCTTACCACTAAGCGAGAATAAGCCTGAGGTAATAAATGATGAGATATGTGGCGTTTCTCCAGATAACAGATGACTAGGTATTGGATAAAGTGCGCTACCAACAGCAATATAGGTTGGCCCTGCATTGCTTGTTCTAATTTTTTGCTCAATACCAAGATCCTTTGCTAAAGCATTAACATAGTTTTCACGATCAAAAAAAGATTCAGGTCCACGTTCAATAATAAAACCATCTTTTCTTAATGTTTGAATTTTTCCGCCAAGACGTAATGACGACTCGACAAGTACGATATCTAATGGCAATTCTTTTGTGATTGCTTCTTTTTGCATATAGAACGCAGCTGTAAGGCCAGTAATACCACCGCCAACAACAACTACCTTTCGTCTTTTCTGAGTCACCAACATCATCACTTTCTTTTCGCTTAGCTTAATTTTTTATGAATCGCATCTACCATCGCATCAATAAATAATGGATGTGTATTTGGCATCGCTGGACGATAGTATTTTGCGCCAAGTTCATCACAAACAACTTTACATTCAAAATCATTATCATACAGCACTTCTAAATGCTCTGTTACAAAGCCTACTGGTGTATAAACAAATGAACGGAAACCTTTTTCCTCATATAAATCACGTGTTAAATCTTGCACATCAGGACCAATCCAAGGCTCTGGTGTTTGCCCTGCTGATTGCCAGCCAACCTCAACATTTTTTAAACCTGTTGCTTGCTGAATAAGTCGAGCTGTTTCAATTAATTGCTCTTCGTAAGGATCACCTAAGCTTTTAATTTTTTCAGGTAATGAATGTGCTGATACAATTAAACATGCTTTTTCACGTTCCTCGTCAGACATTGCAGCAAATGTAGCATTGACTTGTTGCTTCCAATACTCAATAAATTTTGGCTCATCATACCATGATTCTACAGAAGTAATAGCTAAACGTCCGTTAGCTGCTTCTACTGCACGCCCATTATAGGATTGAATAGAGAATGTTGAAAAATGAGGTGCTAAAACAATCGAAACCGCTTCTTTAATACCCTCTGCCACCATTTGCTCTACCGCATCCTCAATAAATGGATGGATATGTTTTAGGCCGATAAATAATTTATATTCTACCGCATCCTGTACTTCATTTAAACGTGCACATAATGCTTCAGCCTGTGCCTTTGTTGCTGCTGCTAATGGTGATAAGCCGCCAATCGCCTCATAACGACTGCGTAAATCTTCTAAATGCTCCGCAGAAGGTTTACGACCATGACGAATATGCGTATAGTAAGGTTCTATATCTTCTTCTTTGTAAGGTGTTCCGTATGCCATTACCAATAAGCCTTTAACTTCTTTCATTACCTTTTCACCTCTAAAATTATTTTTATACATTATGTGACAAAAAGAAGCTGCCCAATCTTTTTATTGGACAGCTCCTTTTCTATAATGGCATCCATCGCTCATTATAGAAAAGGACTTATTATTAAGAACGTGCTTGAATTTGTTGTGCACTATATTCATGAATTAATGTAGTAAGACGCTTTAAGACATCTGGATTAACCTCTGGAAACACACCATGTCCTAAGTTAAAAATATGTCCTGGCATTTCTAAGCCTTGATCGATAATATCTTTTGTACGCTTTTCAATTACTGACCAATCTGCTAGCAATAGGGAAGGGTCTAAGTTACCTTGTACAGGCTTTGTAATACCATGTGTACGTGCTTCTTTAATAGGTAAACGCCAGTCTAGGCCTACCACATCAATCGGTAGATCGTTCCATTCCTTCGCTAAATGGCTAGCACCAACACCAAATTGAATCAATGGCACATTTTCCTTTTGTAGCTCTGCAAAAATACGCGTCATAATCGGTTTAATGAATACACGATAATCCTCAACATTTAAGGCTCCAACCCACGAGTCAAACACTTGGATAGCTTTGGCTCCAGCTTGAATTTGAGCCGTTACATCGGCAATAATCATATCAGCTAACTTATCCATTAATGCAAACCATGCTTGTGGCTCTGATACCATAAATGATTTTGTTTTATTATAATTTTTTGAAGGACCGCCTTCAATCATGTAGCTCGCAAGTGTGAATGGCGCGCCTGCAAAGCCAATTAATGGTACATTAAGCTGTTCTTCTGTTAACAGCTTAATTGTTTCTAATACAAATGGCGTATGCTCCTTCGCATCAAATTCACCTAGATTTTCTACATCTGCAACCGAACGAATAGGATTTGCAATAACAGGACCAACGCCTGCTTTAATTTTGACATCTATCCCAATACCAGGGAGAGGTGTAACAATATCCTTATACAAAATTGCTGCATCAACATTGTAATTTTCGACAGGAAGACGTGTAACATACGCACATAGCTCAGGTTGATGTGTAATTTCTTCTAAAGAATATTTTTCTTTAATCGCACGGTATTCTGGCTGTGAACGTCCCGCTTGTCGCATATACCATACAGGCGTATGTGCTACCCTTTCTCCACGTGCCGCACGTAGAAGTGTATCATTAAAAGTTGTCATGAATAGTTCCTTCCCCTCAATAAATTCCTATTATAAAAAAAGCCTTGTTTATTCCTTTATTATTGATATCCGTTTTCAATAGTAAACGCTTCCTCTGTTATTGTATAGTTTTCCTTATGAAATGTCATAAAATTGTTCTTTCTAGACAGTTTCTTTTCACACGAGGCGTTAGACTTATGCTTAAAAGGGTATAATCACGCTATAGTTAGTAAGATTGAGAAGGAGGGTAAAATAATGCACATTTATTTAACTTCTGGCACTGGCGATTTTTTAGAGCAGGTAAAAAACAAATATCCAAATGAGCATATGATTTTAATTCATGGAGATGGTAACTCTGTACTGATACATGAAACAGCAGGAAAAACAGTGTTTGCAACACCTCGTAAATTTGAGGTGCTGGATTCAGTCAATGACTTAGAGGAACGTGGCTTCTTTGTTTTCAACAATATTCCTGTGACAGATGAAGGACGACCCGTTTTCGAACACCGCTTTTTAGAGCGTTCACGTGTTATTGAGGACGAACCGGGGTTTGTAGCATTTCGCTTGCTGCGACCTATTAAAAGCGATACTTATATCGTTATGACCCAATGGAATGGACCACATTCCTTTGAAGCATGGAAGAGCTCTAAAGCATTTGAAGCAGTACACCCTAAAAGGGATGACTCAACAGGCATACGCCAGCAAAATATTTTTTCAGCAGCTTCCTATCTAACTACTTATAGCGCGATACCAAAAGAAGAAGATACAGAGTAAAAAATAAAAGAGAGTCACCTAGAAAGATACCCCTTTCTAGGCGACTCTCTTTTTAAATTTATCCCGTAATTAACAGCGAGGATGAAGAACGCTTATTAATTGAAGTTTGACGTTATTATTTAGAAAGCTTTGCTGTTAATTCACTAATTACGATTATGATTGCTATGACAATATAAAACATTGGCTGGGCAATAGCACATAAGCCAACAATAACGGCTTGTATTATCATCGCTAGCCGTACAATTTGCCTTACAGCAATTTGACGAGCATTATCTGGCAATGGATATAGCATGTCCATACGGAATTCACCGCTTGACAGCAATGCTTGCTTTAATTGAATGGTTGTGGCAAAGCTTAATGCGCCTGCAACAATCCATGTTACAACAGGAATATCTACAAAGGCTGCAATAATAGCTGCAATCGCTGTCAGACGAAGCCATAAATAGAAATGGTCATCTGTACGGACAAAGGTACGAAATACTAAATATTTTTGAGCGTTATCTTTACCATATGGAATAAATTTGTATAACCAATCAAGCCAGCTACGACGACGAATACTACCACGTAGATGCGGCACATCCGTAAAATAATTAGCAAAGCGGTAAAAGCTCATCATCCGATTTTGCTCAAGCTTGACAAAATGCTCATACGGCACAGGCTCACCGCTAGACTTTTTGCGAAAAACGATCATATAAATAATGCTAATCACTGTTGCAACAATAGCTAATAGTAGCTGCCCCTGAAGAGCCATATAGATAGCTGCAATAAATATAACCGCTCGAATTAATCTGTCCACCCAAACAAGTTGTCCACGCTCACTATAACGATAGCTAAATTCACCTTGTACACTTATATACTTTAGGACAACTACAAGTAAAAATATCAACCAAATATTTGCCGTTGTTAAAGCTGTCACTGCCTTTAATAATGGAATACTCACAATATAGACAATCGCTACAATCCATACTTGAGAAAAAAATGTCCATGTTAGAGCTTTGCTAAAATACTGTGGCATTTTAGACTCCAATGGCAGGAGGTATACTTGGTCTGGCTCTCTTAAGAGCGTAGTAGGACGACTAAAAATCAATAATAACCCAATAATAATGGCTATTACGATTTCTGCTGGAAAATCTGTTTGCACCACTTTCAACCATTCGCTATATTGGTAGCCTCCCGCTCCAATCAAAAAGACAAGTACAATGGCAATATGCCCTGTAAAAATAAATTGCATATATTTCTGTACTTCCCCTATGTAGTGCATAAAGCGAGAAGACCATACATCACGCAAGTTCTTCATGGTCCCGCTCCTTTGTCATTGCAATATATAGGTCATCTAATGTGGCATTTGGCATCGCGAAGGCTTGACGTAAATCTGCCATTGTTCCCTGTGCTCGCACACTTCCTTCATGCAATAAAATAATTCGATCACAATGCTTTTCAGCAGTCGATAAAATATGCGTAGACATTAATATCGAGGCACCCTCTTTTTTCTTTTCATCCATTTGATCTAATAATGATTGAATCCCAAGTGGGTCTAGCCCGACAAATGGCTCATCAATAATATAAAGACTAGGATTCACTAAAAAGGCACACATAATCATGACCTTTTGTCGCATTCCCTTTGAAAAATGGGATGGAAACCAATTTAATCTTTTTTCCATTCGAAATTCCTTTAATAAGGTAGCTGAGCGGGCATCAAGCGTAGCCTTATCCATGCCGTAAGCCATTGCTGTTAATTCTAAGTGTTCTCTTAATGTCAGCTCATCATACAGTACAGGGGTTTCAGGAATGTAGGAAAAGGCTGTTCGATACTTGTCAGTATCCTCCTTTAACGTGACACCATTTAACCGAATATTCCCTTCCTTTGGCAACATCGTGCCGATAATATGTTTAATCGTTGTACTTTTACCAGCACCATTCAAGCCGATTAAGCCAACAAGCTCTCCCTTTTCAATTGTAAAAGATAAATCTTTAATAACAGGTTTTCTCGTATAGCCACCCGTCACATGTTGTACCTCTAATACCGGCATACCCTCACTCCTCTTCTTGTTTTATCCCGTATTAACAGGCTATAAGACCCCCACTTCAAACTAGTTAGCAGAAACGAAATGTTTAAGTAGGGAGCCAACAGCCTGTAAAAACCCGATTGGTAGTTTCACTTTATATTTTATCAAAAATTAGCAAATGATACAGGTTTGAGTATGTTAGAATATACTTACATATACGATAAGGGGGAGATTCTTATGAGCGATTGCCTATTTTGTAAAATCATTGATGGCTCTATTCCAAGTACAAAAGTTTATGAAGATGACCATGTCTATGCATTTACAGACATTTCACCTGTCGCAAAAGGTCATACATTATTAATTCCAAAGCAGCATTGTCAGGATTTATTTGAAATGCCAGAGGATGTGGCACGTAATTTATATGCTGTCGCACCAAAAATCGCCAATGCCATTAAAGCCGCATTCCAGCCAATTGGCTTAAATACGATTAATAATAATGGTGCAGCAGCCGGACAAACTGTTTTCCATTACCACTTACATTTTATTCCGCGTTATGATGAAAAAGAAGGTCTAGGCTTGATTTGGCAAACACAAAACTATACATCAGAGCAATTAGTAGAAGTGGCGGAAAGCATTAAAGCACACCTTTAAATCACGTTTTTAGCATAATTGTATTGCAATTTTCAAAATTTTAACGTACAATCACAAATAAGTTTCGCTCACGGCTATGAGGGCACGTTAGGAAACAATTAGATTAGTTGAGTTGAGGAGAGATTAGAAAATGAATACGAAAAATTTAGTATTAATGGCACTTTTAGTAGGTGTCGGTGCAGCTCTTTATGTAGTTACACCTGGAATGGTAAATGGCATGAAGCCTGATTTTATGTTAACAATGATGTTTATTGGGATTTTATTATTTCCTACTGTGAAAGAAACATTTTTACTTTCTCTAGCAACAGGGGTACTTTCAGGTTTATTTACAACGTTCCCTGCTGGTCTTGTGCCAAATATTTTAGATAAAGCTGTGACAGGCTTTGTATTTTTAGCTGCTGTATTGCTGCTTAAAAAATTAGCAAATCATCTTGCTGTAGCTACGATTTTAGTTGGATTGGGTACAATTTTATCTGGAACTGTTTTTTTATCCACAGCACTTTTTGTCTTCAATGCCAATGTGGGCGCAACGTTTGCCATGTTATTTGTAGGCGTTGTTCTTCCAGCTGTCGTATTTAACATTGTTGCCTTTGTAGTGATCTATCCAATCGTAACAAAATTAGTAAAGCGTTCTAAATTTGTAACAGCAATTTCTCAAATTTCATAAACAAACAAAAGTAAGAACTTGTAGCAATGGTGCGAAACGCCTGCTACAAGTTCTTTTATGTTAATTTTATCTACCATCAGAAAGCTAATATGTGGTCATTCATCACAATATTAGTTTCTTTTTTATTTTTGTATTCACGGATTTCATGGTTTAATAGTAGGTAATCATGATAAGAAATGAGGTAGACAAATATGAAAGCAAAACCATTTTTACTTGGACTTACAACAGGCATTATTGGCGGCACAGTTGCTGTACTTTTCTCCACACCACAATCAGGACAACAGCTACGTACTTCCTTAAAACAAAATGCAGATCAAACAAAGGGAATGCTCTTGGATGTAAAACAACAGGTAGGCACTGTTAAACAATCTGTCAATTCACTAACAAATGAAGTTAAAAATAATATTCCTCTAATAATAAATGATTTAAAACAAACTATTACTACTTTTACAGAGGAAATTGAGCCAAATAAAAATAATTTACAACAAGAAATAGAAGCATTACAGAATTCAATAAGCGAAATCGAGAAAAACATCGCACAAATCATAAAAAGCAAAGAAAAATCTCAAGAAAAAATCAACGACTAAAGACCCTTTAAATTGAATATAATTCTATATTTTTATTAAATTAAATTGTAATAATGTTATTTTTTAACCACTTTTAATTTTTTAATTTTTCGAACTTTAAACTTTTTTCCTTTACTGCTATAATATTTTTAAAAATGTGAAAGAAAGCAGTAGGTGATGGCTTTGTCAGAGGAATTATACACACAAAAAGAAGCGATGCTTTATAGTCAAAGAATCGCGCAATTATCAAAAGCTCTATGGAAAGCGGTTGAAAAAGATTGGCAGCAATGGATTAAACCCTATGACTTAAATATTAATGAACATCATATCTTATGGATTTCTTACCATTTAAAAGGGGCTTCTATTTCAGATGTAGCAAAATTTGGCGTGATGCATGTTTCAACAGCGTTTAACTTCTCTAAAAAATTAGAGGAGCGTGGACTCCTTAAATTTTCAAAGCGAGATGACGATAAGCGTAATACGTATGTTGAGCTAACAGATGCTGGCACAGACCTAATAATCGAAATGAATAAAAACTATCATAATACGTATCATTCTGTACTGGAAGGGTCACTGGCATTAAAGGACCTATATGGTCGTTTCCCAGACTTTTTAGATGTAATGGCTGTTATTCGTAATATTTATGGTGAGGATTTCATCGATATTTTCGAACGCTCCTTCCAACATTTCCGTGATTCCTTTGACACGCTTGAACAACGTACACCTGTAAAAGGATAAGATGAAGCTTCACTTATAAAAAAGGAGGTATTTCAGAAATATTTCTGAAACGCCTCCTTTTTCTTGCATTCTAACATTATTCACTTTACAGTAAATAGGACACTTCCTATTTTCGGAGTTGATAATAAACGATGCATTGTTGGAAAATTTTAAACTTAGAACATCATTACGGCACTACGCGTATTATTATAATGAGCGTTATCACGTTTCTGCTGGTCTTTTGCACTTCTTATGTAACCTTTAATTTATTCAATGAGGAGCATTATACAGATCATTTATTTTGGCTCTTTGTAATAGCTGTTATTATATTGTATCCGATTCATAAATTTTTACATTTTCTTGCACTATATGATTTACGACAGCATTTAAAGTTGCGTGTACGTGCTCAATTTTATATTATTCCTGTATTGCATATGCGTATTCGTGAGCCATTAGCAAAAAATCGTTATATTTTAGCATTATTAACGCCCTTTATTGTGCTTAATACAAGTATTTTATTGGGTACACTGCTTTTACCGCAATATACACATTATGGTACGTTACTATTTGCTTATCATTGTAGTTTATGTTTAATTGACATTCTTTACGTGAAATATTTACTACATTCACCAAAAAATTCACAAATAGAGGAAACGCCTAAGGGCTATGAAATTTTAGTGCCACCAACGGTTCACTAAATTACTTGTACTTGTGTTTTGATGACGTTCTTTGTTATGCTATTACTATTGAAAGAGGGGAGGAATAGACTTGCTATTAATGATTGTAGTTCTATTCTCGGTATTCTATTTATTTCAAATAAACCGCATGACATATACGCTATGTGTGCGACGTGAAATTCCCGAAGAAAACCAACCAAAAGTATTCCGAACGATCAATATACTTATTACGATTTTACTTGTTTCATTCTATATTGAAGTTTTATACGCTGTATAATGACAACCAAAAAGACATTCGCACCAATCATACGTATAACAATAAGTTGAGCCCCCATGCAACAACTTAGTATTCTTCGTATGCAATGCAAATGTCTGACAAGAAAAGCTAAGAGCCTTACACTCTTAGCTTTTCGCCATTTTATTAATTAGTATAGGAACGCTGCACCAACGATAATTAATAAAATAAATAACACAACTAATAAAGCAAAGCCTGAGCCGTAGCCACCGCCACCGTATCCTCCGTTGCCCATAACTTCACCCCCTTTCTTTTCTATATCCTATGCGCTTTGAATTTTGAAATATGGGCAATACTCAAGGGGGAACCATTTTGTTTTTAAATCGTTTATGTTATAGTAAAAAATGGACGAAACCATGTTAGGAGAGAATATCCATTATGAAAAAGACAGTTTTATCTTTAACATTAGCTGCTTCTGTTTTAGCGCTTGGCGCATGTAGCGGAGGAGATGATAAGGCACTTGTTACTTCTAAAGTAGGCGATATTTCAGTAGCTGATTTTAATGAAAAAGCAAAATCGTTAACAGGCTCATATGTTGTACAACAAATGCTAACTGAAAAAGTATTAGCTGATAAATATGAAGTAACAGATAAAGAAGTACAAGAAGCATATGATATGACAGCTGCGCAAATTGGCGACAATTTCGAACAAGCACTTGTGGAGAGTGGCTTAACAGAAGAAGGCTTTAAAGATTCTTTACGTGTACAGCTTCTGCAAGAAAAAGCTATAAAGGATTCATTTGATACAAAAAAATATTATGAGCAAATGAAAACCGAGCTAAACGGTCGTCATATTTTAGTAGCAGATGAAGCAACAGCAAAAGAAGTGATTGAAAAAATTAAAGGCGGCGCTAAATTTGCGGATGTAGCGAAAGAATATTCAACAGATACAAGCTCTGCTGAAAAAGGTGGCGAGCTTGGCTGGTTCTCTGTTGGGGCAATGGTCGATGAATTTAATGATGCTGCATATGCACTTGAATTAAATACATTAAGCGAGCCTGTTCAATCAGACTTTGGCTATCATATTATTGAAATTACGGACAAGCGTGATGTAGAAGGTATTGGCTCATTTGAAGATGAAGAAGAAAATATTATTAATACGATGTTTGCCAAATTAAAGCAAACAGGTACTGACCAAATCGTTGCTAAAGATATTGTGGCAAAATTAGCAAAAGATATGGATATAAAAACATCTGATAAAGAATTAGAAGAATCACTAAAATTCTTTACAACAACAAGTGAAGAGCAAGCAAAAGCGGCTGAAGAAGCAGCAAAGAAAGCTGAAGAAAAAGCTGCTAAAGAAGAAGCTGACAATAAAGACAAAGCAGAAGATACTGACAAAGAAGCTGAGTAATCAGGATAACTATACTATCAACAAAAGGGAGCATCCGAAATAACGAGATGCTCCCTTTCCTTTTCTACTTCACTTTAAATTGGCTGATTTCCGCTTGTAAGTCATTTGACATTGTTTGAAGAACATTTGCTGAGCTTGCAATTTCCTCATTTGACGCAGTTTGTTGCTCTATTGATACAGCAATATGCTGTAAACCTGAGGATGTGTCGTTCGCAATTTCTACAATCTCTTTTACGGCATCACCTGTTTGGCTTGCCTTGTCATTGACACGCAAGACAATATTTGTTACTTCATTTGTACGAAGACTAATCTGCTGCACATAATCTACAATATTTTTAAAAGCATCGCCTGTCTGTTCAACGGATTCTCGACCTTCATCTACAAATTTTGTACCACTATTAATAGCATTAACAGCACCTGATGTTTGGTTTAAAATATCGTCCACTAATGTTCGAATATTATCGGCAGCCTTTCCTGATTCCTCCGCTAGCTTTCTAACTTCATCCGCAACAACTGCAAAGCCTTTTCCTGCTTCTCCTGCTCGTGCCGCTTCAATGGATGCATTCAATGCAAGTAAATTTGTTTGATCTGTAATGCTTGTAATTAACGCGACAATCGTACTGATTTCCTTTGATTTTTCACCTAAAGCATTAACAACCTCTGTTGATTGGTGAACAGAGTCATTAATTGTATTCATCTTGTCAATGGTCTGTTCAATTAACTGTAATCCTAAATCAGCCTTTTGGTTCGTTTCATTCGCTATATCTGCAACTGCCTGTACAGCAGATGAGGCATGGTCCATATCTTTAATAATTAAATCAGCAGAACCAGATAATAAATCTAATTGCCTTAATTGTCCTTCTGCACTGGAGGCAATGCTTCCAATAGCGTCAGAAATCGTTTCCACTGTCTTACTACTTTGCTCTGTAATAGCTGTAAATTCCTTTGTATACTCCGAAACATCTGTAGATGCTTTATTTGCCTTCTCAATAACTGTACCGATTTGTGTTAGCATATGATTAAATTCAGTTGATAATTGCCCAATCTCATCTTTGAATTTATCATCAATACGTACTGTTAAATCGCCATTAGCAGCCTTTGTCATTGCCTTTAGCACACAGTTAATACGCTTTAACACAATATATCTTGTACATAATGAAATAATAACTGTCCCAATGAATAATGAAATAAATGTATTGATAGCAACACCTGCGCTACCATTTAATGCAACTACTTTTTCAACTTGATGGCTAATAAATTCTGAAACATATGAGCTAATAAATAAGCTTATTCCTATAGCCAGTATCATTTTAAAAATTAAGCTTTTCCAAAATTTAATTTTCTGCGAAAAAAGTACCTCTTTCTCCATTGTTTTTCCCCATTCTTATGTATTTCTTCTTATATTCTAAAATAAATACTAGCATTGGTACAATGGATAGCCTCTAAAACTTTCTAGTTATATATTTCAACCTATAAAAACCATACTTTAATAGCAATTAGGAAATAAAATAATTACACTTATTAACAATTTTTACTAACTTTATATTGTATGTTCTTTTGTATAAATCATTACACTCGCCTCTTCAAAGGTGTTCACTATTTCCTCTGGTATTTTACAATCTGTAATAATGCCATCCACAATTGTAACTGCACCAATTTTAAAAATAGCTGTTTTATAAAATTTAGTGTGATCTATCACAGCAAATGTTGTTGTGGCATTCTTTAGCAGCGCCTGCTTTACAGCTAACTCATCTAAACCATAATCTAGAAAGCCTTTTTCTACGGATACACCGCTGGCACTCATAAAAAATGTATCAATATGAAATTTTTCCACAAAGGCTACAGCTTCTTGCCCCTCTAGACAAAGCTCCGAGTTTTTTAATTTCCCCCCCAGGTAAAAATACCGAAAAATTAGGGTTTTGTGCTGCAATAGTTGCAATGGTTAAACAATTTGTAACGATGGATAGCTGCTGAAATGCTGTCACTAAATATTTCATTATCTCTGTATTAGTTGTGCTAACATCTAGCGCAATGCAATCGCCTTCTTCTACAAATGTTGCAGCGACCTTTGCAATTTCTGCTTTCCATTCCCTATGAATCGTTTCATGCACAATAAAATTTGTTTCTTTAATATTACGCTTTTTTAAAATTGCCCCCCCATGTACACGCCTTACCTCCCCTGCCGCTTCAAGGTATTCTAAATCTTTTCGAATGGTTTCAGGTGTTACAGCAAGCAACTCGCTTAATTCAGTTACTCGCACTGTCGCATTGGTATTTAACGCCTGGCGTATTTTTTCGATACGTTCATCTCGCAGCATATAAAGTCCTCTTTCTTTTTTTCTTTATTATATTTTTTTGTTTTACTTTGTAAAATCAAAATTACAATTTATTAAAATGTGCTTAAAAAAGTATCTCTATAATAAAAAAACGAATAAAACAAAATAAAAACAAATAAAAACGAAAGGCAGGATGTCGTGACTTCCATCAAAATTGAAATGAATCATTTATCGAAAGGCTATAACGATGTAGATAAACCAATTATTAAGGACCTTAATATGGAAATTAAGGAGGGTGAAGTTCAGCAAATTGGTACACCTGAGCAAATTTATCGTAAACCATTGGGGAGAAATTCTAAAACAACTAGAGGTGACGGATGATTAAAGGGATTTTATTTGATAAAGATGGCACATTAATTGAGTTTAATAGTCTATGGATTAATCTAACCAAAAAAATTGTACATGACATTATTAAGCAATATAATATTGATGAGAAAAATACTATCCCAATGCTGGAGGTTCTTGGTATTCAAGCTAACGATACGCTTGTGAGTAATAGTTTAATTGCGAGTGAAACTTTATACGATTCAGCGCAGGCTTTAGCTCCATTTATAAATGAAAGCACTGAAACGCTATATAAATTATTAGATGAAATGTATTATGTAGGTACATGTCAACATCCAGATGCAATTAAGCCTATAGGAGATGTAAAAAAATTATTTCAAGAATTGCATAATAAAAATATTCGCGTTGGGATTGTTACTGCTGATCAGTACAACGTCACAGCATTTACACTTCAGCATTTAGGGCTGATGCCTTATGTGGATTTTATTGCAACAGCTGATACGTATCCTAAAAAACCTTCTCCAGAGGCTTTACATGCATTTTGTAATAAATTTAACCTTCAACAAAGCGATGTTATTCATATTGGTGATACAAAAGTAGATATGTTATTTGGGCAAAATACTAAACAGCCTGTAGGTGTATTATCTGGTACGTCAGATTTAGCTACACTACAGCAATATTCAACAACTGTTTTACCAACAATTCATGATATAGTTCATCACTTCCGCTTATAGTTTCATATCTTAATTAAGCAATTAATAAACGCTCCCTTTTCTGTTGGAATGGGAGCGTTTATTTCTATTGTATTCAGTTATTGCAAGCTGCCTGCTAAATTGTTGGCTTATAGAAGGAGCGGTTATCGAGTGGGAATAGTCGCTCTGTAAATTCGCCTGGTGTTGTTTTTCCTAATGCTCTTGTTAGCATATTCATCTTCGCATCAATATTATCAATATAATGTAAGATTTCTGCTTCCTGTAGCATTGGCTTTTTCGGGCTACCCCATTCTTCCTTCCCATGATGAGATAATACCATATGTTGTAGTAGCATTACCTCTTCACCTTCAATATCTAGCTCGCTAGCAATTTTCGCAATTTCATTGACCATAATCGTAATATGACCTAATAAATTGCCTTCTACTGTATACATTGTAGCTACTGGCCCTGATAATTCAATGACTTTACCAATATCATGTAAAATAATACCTGCATATAATAAATCACGGTTTAATGTTGGATATAAATCTGCAATTGCTTTGCCAAGTCGTAGCATAGACACCATATGATCTAATAGACCTGATGCATAGTCATGATGGTTTTTAGTGGCAGCAGGAAACACTAAAATAGCCTCCTGATGCTTTTTAATTGTCGCTCTTGTAATACGTGAAATATTTGGATTTTTAATGTCAAAGAAAAATTGTGTTAATTCTTCATACAGCTGTTCTTTTGGCGTTGCAGAGGATGGCACTAAATCATGAATCGCAATACCTTCTTCTGGCTTTGCAACACGAATTGACTTAATACGCAATTGATTTTTCCCTCGATAGTCATGTATTTCTCCACCAACACGGACAATCGCTTCCGCATGATACATTTTTTCATGCTCTTCATTTGTATCCCATAGCTTTGCCTCAATATCGCCACTTTTATCTTGTAAGATAAGCGACATAAATGGCTTTCCAACTGTTGTAATTCCTTTTGTCGCTTGTTTAATTAGTAAATATTGGTCAACCGGCTCTCCTACTTGAAGTGTTGTAATGCCTTTCATGTCGACGCCACTCCCCTTTCATTTGCTAGCGCTGCTATATCAACAATTTGCTCTTTTTGCCAATGTGTAAGCATTGCATCATGGCAAGTAAAATATAAAATTTGACGTTCATATCCTACTTCTTTCATTAATTGTACCATTTTGTTTGTACGGTTTCGATCAAAATGGACAAATGGATCATCCATTATCAGTGGAAATGGCGCAGAAGCTGCCAATGTTTGTGCAAGTGCCATACGCAATGCAATATAGGCTTGCTCCTTTGTTGCCTGTGATAATTCAACCATTTGATAGCGTAATCCAGCCATATCTTGTGCCATAAAGTAACCTTCATCATTAATGGATAGCTTTTCATAACGCCCATCTGTTAATAAGCAGAATATCTTATTGACCTTTGTTAAAACATGTGGTAGTTTTTCCTCTCGAAGACGGAATAACGTTTCATGGATAGCTGTCGCCACAGCCTTTTTGGATGCCCATTGCTCCACAAGCTGCTGTAGCTGTGCTTTCTCTTGCTCAAATTGTTGAAGTAATTGTCCATAATTTTGATCATTTAATAGTTGGTCTTTTTGAATTTGTAATGTTGCACGTTGCTCAAGGCATTGATCAATTTCCTGTTGCACTAAGCTTTGCTTCTGCTCTAACACAAGCATCTCTTCCTCAACAGATGCCTCTTCTAGACCTTGTTGAGTTATAAGATTCAGTGATGCTAACTGATCTTGGATTGCTTGAAGCTCTGCTGTAATTTTTTTCTGTTGTTCAAATTGCTCATGTATCTCATAATACGCTTGCTCGTGTTGAGCATTTGCAGCATTAAATAGCTGGCTAATATTAGCTGTATAGCTCTCAATGCGCGACTGCACACCGTCCATCGTAACACTAAGACTAGCTAATTGTTCTGTTGTTTGCTGTGCTTGCTGCTGATTTTGCTGTGCTTCTAGATAGGCTGTACGTAAATACATATATATTTCTTGCTCATTATACACCCCATCTACAATCCGCTGTAGCCGTTGATAAAGTACCTGCTTTTCTGCCTGTACTGTTTGTAATAGATGATGCGTACTAGCCTTTTTAGTTGCTAGCTCCTGCACACTACGAATACGTGTAAATAATTCAGGCATTAATGTTGTAGCTATAGTGCCTTGTAATCGATAACGCTTTAAAAATTGTTGCAAGGCTTGTATGGCTTCCTCGCTTACTATTTCAGCCTGCTGAATTTTATATTCAAGTTGAGCATAGCGCTGTTCTTTTTCCTTTTGCTGTTCATTTACATGTAGCCAACGCTCCTCAAGCTGTTGCTTCTTTAGTAGCACTGTTTGCACATTTGCTTCTTCTTGCTCTAATTTGCGTATAAGCTGGCTTTGTTCCTTACTTGGCGTCTTATAGGCTTGTCTACTATATTTTATAAACACTAGTATAATGACTGATAAAACTGCTCCAATAACCATTACCGCTATATTTTTTTCCAGCACACCATAGACAAACGATAAAAGCCCAACCATACATACAAGCCATATCACATAATGAGGCTGCTGTTGTTTGGCACGCTGCCATTTTTCAGCACGTAATTGCTCAAGCTGCCGTTTACGTTGTGGCCACTGTGCTAAAATATGTTCTTCCTCCTGTGTTAATGACTCTTGCTTTAGTTGTTGCTGTTGCTTTGCAATAGCATCTAAATCTATATGAACCTGTTCCATTGAACGCTCATAAAACTGAAGCTCTATCTTTGCCTCCTCTAGCATGCTTAATTGCTGCTGAAATTGCTCTTCTTGCTGTAAGGAAACTGTTTCGCCAAGAACAATTTCCTGTGCCTCTTGTTCCTGCACACCTAATAAACGAAATTGCCCTTCAATTTCTTGCTCCAACAAATAAAGACTATCTTGTAAATTTTGCTCTTTTACCATTAGCTGATGCCATGTTGCCTCTTGCTGTAGAAGAAAAGCCATTTCATTTAGCGTTTGTTCATCTAGTGTAGCAAGTATGTTATTTTCTAATGCTTGATATTGCTCCTGCAATTGCTTTAGCTTTTGATTTTCGTGTAATAGACGGTCTTTTAGCTGCTCATAGCGTCTAATGCCTTCTGCTGGAAACTGTATATGCTCATACTTTGTCAATGTTTGCTGCAATATCTGTTGTTGCTTCAGAAGCGGCAATGCCTGCTTTTGGACGGTGAGCTGCTGCCACTGCTGCTGCTGTAATTTTTGAGTATGATAGAGCTGCTCTAGCCTTTGTTCAAGTATCTGTAATTGCTGTAATTTATCCTCAAATGTTCGAATATTGCCTTGCTCCTGCTTAATTGTTCGTTCAAGTTGCTTTAACTGTGCAATTTTTTGGTTTATCACTGGCACTTTACCTGTTTTTTTAAAGAGCTCACCAGCTTCTTTTTCCATTCTCTTTTCAAGAGCAGATAAATGCTGAATACCTGTCGTTCCTGAGGCAAGCAATAAATGCGTGAGCTCTTCCTCTGACATTTTTTCAATCCCTTGTAGCTCATGTAATGAAAAAGAAAAGATGGATTCAAAGGATGCTTTGGAATAACCATATAATAACTTTGCTAATAATTCTTCTTGTCCAGTTGTACCATCCTCCAAATAAACTGTCACATCTCCTATTGCCTTGCCTTTCACACGTTCAATTGTGCATTGACCATACAATGGATGCGCTACTATCAATTGACCACCGTATTTTGTTGAAATTTTCGGCTCATATCTGCGCTGTGCTTGCTGTTTTGTTGGAAAGCCAAAGAGGATTTGTAAAATAAATTGCTGAATGGTTGTTTTACCTGCCTCATTCGCGCCATAAAAAATCGTGACACCGTCTTTTAAAGTAATAGTGATATTTTCATGCTTGCCAAAGCCATAAATTTGGATTTTTTGTATTGTCAGCATGTAATTCACACCCTTTGAATTTCTTCTACTAGTAATGCCTGTGCATTGTTCACTAACTGTTTTATATCTTTCTCAGTTAGAGCTTCAATCAGTCTAGCACCACCTGCATATTGGTATAAATCCTTTAAAATATCTTGCCATTCACTACTATCCCATTGCTCCATTAAGCTTATAATGGATTGCGTAGTTGTTGTATGCTTATCTAATGGCGCAGGTTTTTGCAATACCAGTTTTTGAACCCAGCACATCGGCTCTAGCCCTTCCTCAGCCTCTCGAATTGTTTCTAACCATGTATCAACTGTTGCATGCTCAAATAAAGCCTCTGCTTGTTCATCAATCTGTTGTAAGCGTAGCTCTACTACTGATGCACCGTACGTTGTGCGATTAGCAGCAATCACTTCTGCACATTTATTTAATAATTCATTAGCATGTACAATATTTGTACAATCCACCTCTAGCGTGCTATAAACAATCGCAGAAGTAGGCACAAATTCTAGCTCGGCAGTATGTTGTGCTAATGTTACATCATAAAAGCCTTTTATTCCTTGCTCATTGCGATGTCGGCTTTGAATATTGCCTGGATAAACAATTGGTGGCTCTCGATGTAAAAGTTGTCGCTTATGAATATGACCTAAAGCCCAATAATGATAATTTTTTTCAAGCAACTGTTGCTTTGTAAAAGGTGCATACATAGCATGTGATGTGTCGTTTGCCTCGCTGCCATGAAGCATCCCAATATGAATGGTTTGCTGATTCTGTGCAATGGGGTATGTTTCAACCATTGACTGATTAAGATGACGCTCTCCATAGCTAAATCCATAAATATTAACTTGCTGACCACGAATATTCAATTGCACAACCGTTGTTTCGGCCGGTAATTCATAAACATTACTTGGCAAAGCAAAGCGTGTCCATGTCCCATTTAAGTGATCATGATTACCATAGCTAATAATAACAGGAATATTATGTTGAAAAAGCCTTTCCATAGCATCTTGAAATCTTCGCTGTGCTTGCAAGCTACGATTTTCACCATCATAAATATCTCCTACAATTAGTAGAAAATCAGGCTTTTCTTCAATTGCCTTATTAATAATTTTATCAAAGGCTTCAAAGGTGCTTGACCGAATCCTTCTTAAAATATGTTCAGGTAAGCCAAATAAACCTTTAAACGGACTATCTAAATGTAAATCTGCCATATGAAAAAAACGAATTGTTGACATCCAATCACCCCAACTAATTATTGTGTTGTTAGTTGCTATAAGCCTCCAACAAGACAGCTATCCTACGGACCGAATATTTGTTCTATTTTACCATATTTTTTATGTCATGAGAAATGGTATAACTCTAAAAGTGCTTTTGTCTTATTTTTTCCACAATTTTTGTAATTTATCAAAATATTCACTAGTTTTATCGTGAAGTTTAGAAATCTTCTATGTATAATAGAGATATATTTAAGTAAAAGGGTGGGGTTTGTTATGGAGAATTATCGTTTTACAGCTTTTGAAAAAACAGGGGAAACATTATTTGATGAAACATGGACATTTGAAAACGATGAAGAAGCTAAAGTAAATGGACAGCAGCAAATTGAAGAAAAAGGTGTCGCTGATAAAACACATCGCCTTGTCAACTCTTCAGGTAAATTAATTTTGTTCCATGTTTAGTGGCTAGTAAAAGGCACGCAGTAAATTTTGCTACGTGCCTTTTGCTATAGTTATTTTCCAACAAAAGCAGGCGTCCTTTTCTCTACAAATGCCTGGATACCTTCCAGATGGTCAGCCGTTTTACGCATAGCTGATTGCCCTTCTGCCTCCATTGCTAAAATATTTTCTAGCTGTGGTAAATTTTGAGCATGCAGAATTTTTTTCGTTGTAATCATCGAGGAAATAGGTGAAGCAAGCATTTTACCTACAAGCTGATCCGCCATTGCAAATACTGTGCCATCTGGTGCAAGATAATCAATTAATCCTGCTTCTAATGCTTCTTCGGCAGTTAATACTTTCCCTTCCCAAATCATTTGTTTCGCTTTTACAGTACCTACACGTTCCTTCATAAAGAAGTGCCCGCCGCCATCTGGAATAAGCCCTATCCCAATAAAGTTCATTGCTAACTTACTATTTTCACATGCCACAACAATATCTGCCCCTAATGTTAAACTAAAGCCCAATCCTGCCGATGCACCGTGAACTGCTGCAATAACAATCATTGGTAGCTGATAATATGCCTTGACAATACGTGTAAGGTAAGTCATTGCCTCATCAATATCTAGCGGATTGTCTTTATCAAGCATTGCCTTAATATCGCCGCCTGCTGAGAAAACCTTCCCTTCCCCACGAATCACAAGCACCTGTATATCTTGCTCCTGCTGCAATGCCTCAAAGCATTCCGCAAGCTCACGCATCATTACCCCATCCATTGCATTCATCGCTTGTGGTCTGTTCAATGTTAGTGTTGCACGGCGTTCTAATTTTTCTAGTGTGATTGTTGAAAATTCCATCTCCATTACCCCCAAATATGAATAGTCATTCACTATGTAGTATTCGTGTTTTTTTAGAAAACTCCTTCTATCCTACGCAAAATTACGCTTGTTATGCTATATTAAAGGACGAATATTGTTATAAAGGTGGTTTATGTATTTTGACACAAAAAGACTATCGTGTATTGCTTTATTATAAATATGTTACGATTGAAGACCCTGTCGCATTTGCTGAAGAGCATTTAGCGCTTTGTAAAGAAATTGGGCTTCTTGGCCGTATTTTAGTAGGTCATGAAGGAATTAATGGCACGGTTTCAGGTACAATCGCACAAACCGATGCTTATATGAATCATATGCAGGCAGACCCTCGTTTTAGCGATATAATGTGGAAAATTGATGAGGCTGAGGGGCATACATTTAAAAAAATGCATGTACGCCCTCGCCGTGAAATTGTTCATTTAGGCTTAGAGCAGGATATTAATCCATTAGAAATTACAGGTGATTATTTATCACCTAAAGAATTTATGGAGCAAATGCAGGAAGAAGATACTATTATTATTGATGCACGCAATGATTATGAGTATGATTTAGGTCATTTCAAAGGTGCAATACGTCCTGATATTGAAACCTTCCGTGAGTTACCAGCTTGGATGGAAGAGCATAAAGAGGAATTTGCCGATAAAAAGATTTTAACCTATTGCACAGGTGGCATTCGCTGTGAAAAATTCTCAGGCTGGTTAAAACGTGAAGGCTATGGCAAAAGCGTAGGACAATTACATGGGGGTATCGCTACATATGCTAAAGACCCTGAAGTAAAAGGCCAGCTTTGGAATGGACAGATGTTTGTCTTTGACCGTCGTCGAAGTGTACCGATTAATCAAGTAGAGCATGTTATTGTTGGCAAGGATTATTTCACAGGAGAGCCTTCCGAACGCTATATCAACTGTGCAAATCCTGATTGTCATAAGCTCATGCTATGTGAGGAAAAGCATGAGGCCTTTTATATGCGTAGCTGTTCAGATAACTGTCGCCGTGCAGAGCGCAACTTCTTTGTTGATGAAAACGGTTGGACAAAGGAACAAGTAGAGGCTCAAATTGCTAAAATTGCCGAGGCTCAAAACACATCTTGTTGACAGGATATTCTTTTGACAAAGTGATTAATTTCTACAAAATATAATGAAAAAGAGCATCGTTCACCAAGACGATGCTCTTTTACTCTACTATATATTTTTTGTCTAAAATGTGACAACAAAAAATGTTCGTTTTCTCTATTAAAAATATCGAATATTAACATAAAACAACTATTTTCTCCCATTTAATTCCCATATATTTTTTTACTTATAAACTTCCTAAAAGCCTGATATTATCAAACTTTATAAATATTTCGAACGTCATCTTTGTACACCCCAAAAGAACGAACATTAAATCAAATTTTTATAATTAATGTTCGCATATATTTATTTTTCAGACTCTTGAAGTCAATATTTTTAAAGTTTTTTGGAAATATCATTGACAAAGGTGAACAATAGGGATTATGATGTTAACAAATTTAATCACACAAAATATCGTGACGGGGACATACTAGTTGTCAGAAAATCCTCAGAGAGCTGATGGTTGGTGCAAATCAGTGATTTCTACAATAATAGTTCCACCCCTGAATAGATAGGCTGAACAACATTAAGTAAGTCTATCCGTCACATGCACGTTACGCATATAGCTAAGACTGCAAGAATGTCTATTTCTAGCAGTGATTAAGGGTGGTACCGCGAAAACCAATGTTTATTCAGCCTTTCGCCCCTTACAACACATCCCCTGTGTTTGTAAGAGGTGAAGGGCTTTTTTATATTGTTATTGATCTAGAAAGGAGATTGTTTTCATGCTGTAAGATGTTCGAATTTTCTAACTGCTGTAGATCAAAGACCATAATCTATTTTTATATAAAAGGAGCTAATTATCATGACAACTGCTACAAAAACAATTAACGTATTTATCGCTGATCCATTAAGTGAGGATGGTATTTTCCCATTACGTCAAGAGCAAGAATTAAATTTAAACATTATCATAGACACTGGCCTAGCACCAGAAGAATTAATCGCGAAAATTGCTGATGTCGATGTGTTGCTAGTACGCTCTCAAACAACTGTAACACGTGAAGTAATTGAGGCTGCGAAAAACTTAAAATTAATTGGTCGTGCAGGCGTTGGCGTGGATAATATCGACCTTGCTGCTGCAACTGAGCATGGCATTATTGTTGTCAATGCACCAGACGGTAATACAAACTCTGCTGCTGAACATACAATCGCTATGATGACATCTCTTGCTCGCCATATTCCACAAGCTTTTAATACATTAAAGAATGGAAAATGGGATCGCAAATCTTATGTTGGTGTAGAGCTGAAAAATAAAACTTTAGGTGTTGTAGGCTTCGGCCGAATCGGTGTTGAGGTTGCTTATCGTGCAAAAGGTCAACGCATGAATATTATGGCATACGATCCTTTCCTAACAGATGAACGTGCGAAAGAATTAGGTGTCACAAAGGCAACGGTTGAAGAAATTTGTGCAGCTGCAGATTTTATTACTGTACACACACCACTTCTTCCTGAAACACGTAATCTTATTAATAAAGAGAAATTTGCACTAATGAAAAACGGTGTACGCGTTATTAACTGTGCACGTGGCGGCATTATTAATGAGGATGATTTATATGATGCTATTGTTGAAGGTAAAGTAGCGGGCGCTGCTCTTGATGTATTCGTTTCTGAGCCAGCAACAGACCATAAGCTGCTTACTTTACCACAGGTTATTGCAACACCTCACTTAGGTGCATCTACAATTGAAGCACAGGAATCTGTAGCGGTTGATGTATCAAATGATATTATTAAATTTTATAAAACAGGAACTGTTACAAACCCTGTCAATATGCCATCTATTCCAAAAGAATTACTTGCACAAGTTGAGCCTTTCTTTGAACTAGCAGAAAAGCTTGGTTCATTCCTATCTCAAGTGACAACAGAGCCTGTAAAAGAAATTAACTTATCTTATGCTGGTCAAGTAGCGAACTACGATGTCCGCCCATTGACATCAAATGCATTGAAAGGTTTATTATCTAAAAATCATGGTAATCACGTTAATGATGTCAATGCCCGTTACTTATCTGAGCGAATTGGCATTAAAATTAATGAACATAAAACAACAACTGCTAAAGGCTTTACAAGCTTAATTACGATTGAAATTATTACAGCAAATGAAACACATACAGTAGCTGGTACATTATTAAATGGCTTAGGTGCACGTATTGTTAAAGTAGAGGATTATGTTGTAGACGTTATTCCTCAAGGTCACCTGCTTTATATTAAAAATACTGATAAACCAGGTGCAATCGGCCGTGTAGCAACAAAGCTTGCAGAAAAAGAAATCAATATCGCTACAATGCAGGTTGGTCGCGCACAAATTGGTGGAACAGCCGTTATGATGTTGACAGTTGATAATGTAGTAACAGAAGAAGACCTAGCATTTGTTGCACAGCTAGAAAATATTGATGAAGTAAAAGCGATTGACCTATAATATTTTTCATCTACAGCAGGGAGTTCCATACTCTCTGCTGTTTCTTTTTGGCAGCAAAACGATACTTTTTTCATGATTAATCGTCTTTAAGGGAGAGGAGGTGCGCAATTTGAAACTTGAAGAAATATTTTACTTACATAATCAAGCCATTTTTAAATACTTATACTACTTATTAAATGATGAAAAATTAGCTGAGGATTTTACACAGGAGACATTCATTCGTTATTGCAACTACCAGCAAGTCATTAAAGAAGGCGTGGAGCTAGCATGGCTACGACGTACCGCACGTAATATCGCCTATGATTATTACCGTCGGAAAAAGCTGATACAATTTGTTCCCTTTTTACAGCAGTATGAAGAACAAGCATCCCCTACTCCACATCAATGGCTAATGCAACAAGAGGATGCAAAAATGCTCTATCTCGCTATTCGTAAATTAAAAATGACCTATCGCGACGTTATTATTTTACGTAAAATTGAAGGCTTATCCATTGAGGAAACGTGC
Source organism: Lysinibacillus sp. NPDC098008 (assembly GCF_044760715.1). Lineage (NCBI taxonomy): Bacteria > Bacillati > Bacillota > Bacilli > Caryophanales > Bacillaceae > Lysinibacillus > Lysinibacillus sp. NPDC098008. The sequence goes on along the minus strand of NZ_JBIWBA010000005.1, from coordinate 43,386 downwards.
CATGTTTTAGGCTGGAATGAAGGAAAAGTAAAAAACACATTAAAGCGTGCACTCATTGCATTAAAAAAAGAGCTTGGAGGTGAATTTCATGAAGAATAAGAAGAAGGCATGGCAGCATTTACATAATTTAAAGCTATCGGAACAGCAGCAGCAACGTTTATTCTATCAAATCACAAAAACGACTACAGCAAAAAAACATTTCACTAAAAATAGCTGGAAAATTCTATCCTTGTCATTACTATTTCTCGCAGTGCTTTCAATCCTTCTACTATCCTTTGTTCATGAGCCAATCCATCCGCCAACAACAGTAGATGCCACGAAAACAATAGATAGAGTCTATGTAAAGAAAAATAGCCATAAGGATACCTTTATAGCCAAAGCTTCCTGCCTTTATGTGCCTCAGCAATGCTATACTAATCATAAGACGTTAGTACAGCTAGAAAAGGATTTAGCGAATGCTTCACCTGTTTCCATATCCCCAAGCCCATCAAGTGCTAATTACTATGATGTATTCATTCGTTATGATAATGGAACAGAAGAAAAATGGAAGGTACTGAATAACAATACATTCTGGAATATTGAAACAGAGCAGGCGGTTCAGCTCGATGGACTCTTTTACTCCCTATGGTACTATGATGATGGGAAAAGTTCGATAAAAATTTTAATGGGCAATATTTTTATCTTCCTAGCATCTTTTCTATTATGGATTGCCAAAAAAAGAATGCCTAATACAGAGCGTCGTTTTTTTGCCGCAACCGTTGAGCATGCTATCGCCAATGTGATTATGCTTATATTATTTGGAGGGACTTTACTCTTTATATATCTTTTACAGCATATGGTTCACGCTATGATTATTTACAGCCTTTTTATGCTCTACTCGATTGCACAAATTTACTATCGCAAAAAAGCTGGAGAGCCTCAAGCTTATTTAATCGTCTATGTCCTTATCCAGCTTTGTTTAGCAATCGGCTTTACCTATTTATATGTGGGAATCAGTACCCCTTTTTAACACTTACAAACAAGGAGAGCAAATATGACAACGATTGATTTATATACAATGTGCATCGTGCAGGATGGCGATAAAATATTATTATTAAATAGACCCGTGGAAAGAGGATTTCCAGGCTATATTGGTGCTGGTGGAAAAGTAGATTTCCCTGAAAGCTTAACTGAAGCGGCTATCCGTGAAGTAAAGGAAGAAACAGGCTTAATGGTGAAAGATTTAGTTTATAAAGGGCTTGATGAATATGTTGACCCAAAGAAAAACTATCGTTATATGGTGTTTAACTATTTAGCTACATCGTTTGAAGGCACACTGCTCAAAAATCCGCCAGAAGGTGAATTAGTATGGGTTCCTCTTAACGAAGCCTACAATCTTCCTATGCAGCCTTGGTTTAAACGAAGATTACCATTATTTTTTGAGGAAGGAACATTTGAAATTTATGAGGTTTGGGATAAAGAGCAGCAGCAAACAATAAAAGAATCTATTAAAAGGTTATAATCTAGCAAAAAACCAAACTATTCAAGTCGCAATAGTTTGGTTTCTTTTATTAATTATAGTTCCTTTACAAGTTCCAATAATGCTGTTAATGAATCGACTTCATAAGTAGGTGTTACAGCACCGTTTACAACATTGTTTTCGCGGTTAATCCAAACATTTCGCATCCCTACACGAGAGGAGCCTAAAATATCTGTATTTAAATTATCACCAACCATAATCGCATCATCAGCCGTAATACCTACCTTCTCCATAACATGCTCAAAAATAGCTGCATCTGGCTTTCCTTTGCCAAAATCCCCTGAAATAATAATATGATCGAAATATGGCGCAATTTCTGGTGTAATTTCGAGCTTTAAATTTTGTAAGCTTGGTGCACCGTTTGTTAGTAATATCAATTGATATTTCCCCTTTAATGCATCAAGCACAGCAAATGTATCTTCATATAAAAATGGCGATACTTTACGCTCTGCTACAAAACGCTCCCCTAGCTCTGCTCCAAACGCAGCATCCTCAATGCCAAGAGCCGCTAAGCCATTTGTCCAAGCAGCTGCACGATAGGCTGGTGCAATTTCTTTCATTTTTTGAAACGAATCTGTTGGATCATCAAAAGACCCCCAAAGTCCCTCAAATGGATTGATGCCAATTAATACCGTATAATCATATGTTTCATAGCCTTCATATAATGTACGTGCCTCTGTGCGTACCGCTTCCTCTAGCTCATCAGCATTTACATGATGTACTGTCGCGGCATAATCACATGTTTTTTCAAATGCTGTTTTAACAGATTTCTTATCCCATAATAATGTATCATCTAAATCAAAAATAATTGTATTAATAGCCATTCTGTCCGCTCCTAGCCTTCAATTGATACAACTATTTTAACATATTTTCAAAATATTTAGAGCGCTCTCTAACAAAAAACTATAGGAAGATTTATTCATTATAAAAGCTTTTAAAAAATTCTTTGTTCTGTTTCTTTGTCAAAAAAATGAGCCTTAGCCATATTAAATTGTAAGGAAATTGCATCACCTATATTAAATTTTGAAGCAGTGTTGAGCTTGGCAATGATCTGCTCACCATATAAATCACAATAGAGAATGGCTTCAGAGCCTAGTATTTCTATGACGGTGATTATTGCTTGATACGTTTCCTTCTCCATCTGTCCATAGGAAATGTCTTCAGGACGTATACCAAGAACTAATTCTTTATGTAAGTAGCCTTTGTCCAACAGTAATGCCATATCTTCAGCATTGATGTTGACGAGGAAGCCGTTTACGTTAAAACCTTCAGTTGTTAGGATGCCATAAAAAAAATTCATTGATGGTGAGCCTATAAAATCTGCTACAAAAATATTTTGCGGTTTTTCATATACTTCATAGGGCGTTCCAATTTGCAGCATCTTTCCATCCTTCATTACAACAATTCTTGATGCCATTGTTAACGCTTCTGTTTGATCATGTGTGACATAAATTGTAGTTGTTTGTAGATGCCTATGCAGTTGAATAATCTCTGTACGCATATGCATTCTTAGCTTGGCATCTAAATTTGACAAAGGCTCGTCCAGTAAAAAAACTTTCGCATCTCTGACAATTGCTCGACCTAATGCTACTCTTTGCCGTTGCCCACCAGACAAAGATTTTGGCTTCTTATTGAGATACTTCGTTAAATCTAAAATCTCAGCAATTCGCTCAATTTTTCTTTTTATCTCATATTTATTAATCTTTTGTAATTTTAAATTAAATGCCATATTGTCATAAATACTTAAATGAGGATAAAGTGCATAATTTTGAAACACCATAGCGATATTGCGGTCTTTAGGCTTTAACTCATTGACAAGCACTCCATCTATTAAAATTTCACCTGATGAAATGCCCTCTAAGCCCGCTATCATTCTTAAAGTTGTTGATTTTCCACATCCAGATGGGCCAACAAGCACAATAAATTCCTTATCCATTACTTCTAAATTAAAATTCTCCACCGCATTTGTGCCATCGCTATATGTTTTATAAATATGCTTTAATTGTAAATGAGCCATCCAATCCCTCCAATCAATAACTATCTAAATAAAATGTGTATCGTTCTTATTAGCGATGGTTATTTTTTTTGCGTAGTTTATCCATTAAACGTTGAATATTGGCTTGTCTTTGCTCCGTTTCTTCCTTTAATATTTCAATGTTGTAGTGTCCGTCGATTTCTTCTATTTGCACACGTGCACCTACCTCTACAGGCTTGCTCATGGCTGACTGTGAAATAATAAGTTGTTCTTCTTCCGCTGGATACTTTAAAAACACCGCATAGCCATCTTCAATACGGTCTAACGTGTATTTAGTCAAGCTCACTTACAAGTTCCCCTTTCTCATTTCGTAGTTGTGCAGCATCTCCATCATTTAACCAAATTTGCCTCGTTGTCCATTTTATATAATTTTTTCCCTCTCGTGCATCTGTGCCACTTGTAATATAAATAGTTTTACCTGGCTGTAATGATACATTAGGAAACTTAAAAACTTGATTTCCTTCTATTGAAATCAGTTGCCAATCCTTTAAAGATACAGTTTGTTGCCCATTATTTTTAATTTCTACAATTTCAGCTACTAAGTCTTTGCTCACAATATCAATAGCTGTTGTTGGTGCTGATGCTTCTACCTTGTATGCTTCCTCATCATTTACGGCATAGTTTACCCCATCTGTTGATACAATAATCGTTCCTTCCTTAGCAGTGGCATAGACTTTACTACCAACTGTCTGTAAACGCTCCATCACTTCAGCGTGTGGATGACCATATTTATTATCCTGTCCATAGCTTAAGATTGTTACCTTAGGTTTAACAGCTTGAATAAAGTCTGCTGAGCTACTTGTATTAGAGCCGTGATGCCCAGCCTTTAGCACAGTTGCGCTTACATCGTATTGTAGCATTTCTTTTTCTAAGGCTATACCAGCATCCCCAGTTAATAAAAAGGATACATTGCCATATGCTATTTTTAAAACAATTGAAGCATCATTATTATCTGCGGCATTTTCGTCAGCATTAAGCACCTTGACACTTAAATCCTTATCAAAATCAAGCGTGTCACCTGTTTTTGGTATATGATAAGGAATATTTTTCTCATCAATTAGCATTAGCATTTCTTCAAAGGTTTGCGAAGTATGTACCTTACCTGAATCGTAAAACTGCTGAATTGACATAGCATTTAATACAGGTATTAGCCCGCCAATATGGTCAGCATCAGGATGTGTCGCAACGACTATATCAAGCTTATTAACACCAAGTTCCTTCAAATAAGCAACAACCTGTTGCCCTGCTCCTTTTACACCACCGTCTACAAGCATTGTTTTACCATTTGGCGACTCTAGTAAAATCGAATCTCCCTGCCCTACATCAATAAAATGAACACGCATATCGTGACCAGCCGTTACAGGAATTTTCTCTGTCTTCACTGCCTCAGTACAGCCTGCTACTAGCAAAATACAAAGTAATACTACGATTATTTTTTTCATGAACTAACTCCCTTTCTTTTTCTATTATACAAAAAAGAGAGCTAGCCATGGGGGCAGCTCCTTTATCTTAATTCAGCAAATTCCTTTTGTATCGAAAGCATTAACGACAGGTACAATTAAGCTGGGGCGTAATTGATTCTTTAAACAAATATCCACCATAGCACCATCGTAATAATAATGGTTACAAGACCTTGCAATAATGTTGCAACGGTTTGTGCTTTATAGGCTTGTGTAACTTCCATACCACTATACTGTGTAATGACCCAGAAAAAACTATCATTCACATGGCTTACTGTCATTGCCCCAGCACCAATTGCCATCACCACTAATGCTAATGGTACCGCTCCATCAATTCCCAATGTCACAAGCATTGGGGCTACTAAAGTAGAGGTAATCACAAGAGCTGTTGTGGAAGAACCTTGAGCTGTTTTCAACGCTGCTGCTACTATAAACGGCACAAGCAGGAATAATGTGCCTGATGCAAACATTCCTAAATCCATTTCCTGTAGCATTTCTCCAACACCTGCATTTTTAATAACTGTACCAAATGAACCACCAGCTCCTGTAATCAATAAAATAGGAGCCGCTTCTTTTAAGCTTTCACCAATCCAGCCTGTTAATGTTGTTTCACTAATTTCAGGTAATAATAAAAAGGCAGCCGCTACCCCTAAAAACAATGCAACTGTTGGCGAACCTAAAAATTTAAAGATAGTGTTCAATGTGGATTCTGTATCTCCAACTAATGCTGCGACAGAGCCAAGACCAATTAAAACGATTGGTAGGATGATTGGTAAAAATGCTTTAAAGGTTGATGGCATTTTCCCAAAGGATTTAATGACTTCCTCATAATCTAATGCCTCTACCTCATCTTCAGGAACTCGAATTTTTGTCGCCACTTTTACTGACCATAGATAACCTACAAATGTCGCTGGTATCGCTACTAGTAAACCAATGACAATGACTGTTCCTAAATAATCTGCTGCGCCAATATTTCCTGCTGCTGCAATAGGCCCTGGAGTTGGTGGTACTAATACATGCGTTGCAAATAAGCCAGTTGCTAGAGCTACTGCCATAGATGCAATCGTGACATTCGCTCGCTTTGCCAATGATTTTTGCAAGCTAGATAAAATAATAAAGCCTGAATCACAAAATACTGGAATAGACACGATATAACCAATTAAAGACATTGCTAATTGTGGACGTTTTGGACCAACAATCCGTAGCACTACCTCTGCCATACGATAGGCAGCACCTGATTTTTCTAAAATTAACCCTATAATCGTTCCAGCGATAATAACTAAGCCAATGCTTGTCATTAGACCGCCAAATCCTGTATTAATACTTTCTACTACCGTTAATAACGGCATACCTGAAGCAATTCCAACGAAGAAAGCACTTATTAATAAAGCTAAAAATGGATGAAGCTTTAATTTTGCTGTTCCCACTACAACAAACAATACCCCTATTAAAATAATAATGAACAACATTTAATCATCCCCTTTTTGTATGTAATGTTCAAAAATTCCCCTTGCTTTTAAAGAAATAAAATACGCAGGTTTTTGTAGTGCCTGTCGAATAGTTACCTCCTCATCTACCAATGACTCCACAATACAAAAATGCTTTTGAAGTGCAGGTTTAGCCTCTGTATCAATTCCTCCAGACAATAAAATTGCTTCTACATTTGCGAGCTTCGCAGCTTTTGCTACCCCTATTGGTGCTTTGCCATGCAATGTTTGCAAATCAGATTTTCCTTCACCTGTTATAATCATCTGTGCATCTAGTAAATGCCTTTGTAGCTGTACAGCATCCATCACAATATCAATGCCTGCATAAAAGGTTCCTTGTAAAAATGCAATTAAAGCCCCACCCATTCCACCAGCAGCTCCTGCACCTTTATAATCATGTAAACGAATGGCAAATTGCCTTTCAACAATATCCGCAAATTGCTTTAAACAGTTATCAAAATGTGCAATTTGATGTGCTATAACACCTTTTTGTGGACCAAAAACCGCTGTTGCACCCCGCTGACCAATTAAAGGATTATCCACATCACAAGCAATTGTAAATGTTGCTTCTTTTACTCTTCTATCAAGTTTGCTAATATCTATAGTGTTTAACTGTAATAAATGTGAAATACCATGCTCAAGCTCTACGCCATCCTCATTTAAAAAGCGCACACCTAAAGCCTTTAACATACCAACTCCAGCATCATTTGTTGCGCTACCACCAATACCAACAATAAATTTTCTAAAGCCTTGGTCAAGCGCTGCCTTAATTAATTGACCTGTTCCATAAGAAGAGGCATACTCAGGATTTTTTTCATTATCTTGCAACAGCATAATTCCTGAGGCCTGTGCCATTTCTATCACACATGTTTCCTGATCACCCAATACACCATATTGTGCTGGAATAGTTCTTCCTAGTGGGTCTAATACATTCACTGAAAAATATTGACCATCTGTAGAGGTAATAAGCGAGTCAAGCGTTCCCTCCCCACCATCTGCAATTGGTAGAATAATGGTTTCAATCATTGGATTTGCTTCTAAAATTCCTTTTTGCATCGCTTTAGCAACTTCAACAGCTGATAATGTGCCTTTGTAGGAATCTGGACTAATAATAACTTTCATGCTACCCCCTCCATTATTTAGATAACCCAAAAGTTAAGCGCTTACATTTTATTATAATGACAAAAAATTTAGAAAACACTATACTGAGTGTATAAATTAACTGTCCTATAACAATTTATTTTTTATATGAGGTGTATAAACATGCTAACAAAAAAATTGGCAGAGGAAATTGTCTATCAAACAATGTTGCGCTTACGCCATAATATTAATGTCATTAGTCCAACAGGGGTTATCCTTGCCTCTGGCGATAGGATGCGAGTGGAAAATATTCATGAAGGCGCACTTTATGTAGCACAAACGAAACAGACATTAATTATTAATGAAGACAATATAGCATTATATCCGAATACAAAGCCTGGCATTAATATGCCTATTCTGTATCAGGATGAGGTAGTTGGCGTCATTGGGATTACAGGGGAATCTAAGGATATGCTTGATATTGCTAACCTTGTCCAGCTAACAACAGAAATCATGACACATCAAGCACTTGTTGAGTCAAAAAGTGAATGGCAGCGGAAAAATAACGACTATATCTTTGAGGCACTTGTACATGGTAGTAAGCTAGATGCTGCTTTAAATGAGCGAATGCAAAAATTACCCTTTACACTTAAAGCTCCTTTTCAAGTTATTTTAGTAAGCTTAAATGAATCCTCCTATGCAGAAAATACAATGCCATTCTTTTTTGAGGATTTATTTTATAAGCAGCCTGTTCTCGCTGGTCATAGTCAATTGCAGGAATATTATATTCTGCTAAGCGACTATCAAGAGCAGCGTTCCCGCTCCATTTTAAAAGCGTTACGCAAGAAAAAGCAGAAACTCGCTTCCTTACAAATTGGTATCGGACCTGTTGTGCAGCATTTATCACAGCTTCCCTATAGCTATCAGGGAGCTAAAACGGCTTTAAAGTTTGCAACAATCCATAATGAACTAACCTTTTTTGAGGATGTGGAACTATTTTCACTTTTTAAAGACCATGAATCTGAAGAGGTACAAGCATTTCAGCAGCGAATACTGCAAAAGATAAATGCAAAACAACTGGAAACATTGCAGACATTTTTCGACTGTAATTTACAGCTTAAACTTTGTGCGCAACAATTAAATATTCATCGCCATACACTTACATATCGATTAAATAAAATAAGAGAACTAACAGGCTATGATCCACAATATTTTGAGGATGCAGTGATTTTAAAAATCGCATGTACATTGCGAACACTCTCAATAAGTAAAGAGCTGTCTAAAAAGGGAAGACCTTTCTAGACAGCTAAAACTGTTATCTTAAATATTTGCTAAAAACCTATGTTTCTATAGTAGTTACACTAAAGTACTATCACCCTCTGTTTCAAAAGGCATGTCCTTATTACTATGCTTTATATAGCTCATCTAAAAGCTCGATTTTTTTACCAATAGCCTCTTCAAAGGTCATAATATAGGCAGCAGGGTCTTTTGGATTGTGGAACTGTGTGATTTTCCCTGTGTCAGGATGCACAAATTTTGAGGATGCTCCGCAGCCAATTCCTAAAATCGTTTGCACTTCTTCCATAATCACAATATTATAGATACTTTCCTCACCAGCCTTGCTATAGCCAACATTCTCTAAATTACCTAAAATATTTTTTTGACGATATAAATAGTATGGTACATAGTTATTTTCCTTTGTCCATACCTGTGCCATCTGCATCATTTCGGCAACTGTATCACGATCCGCAACTTTATATTTTTCCTTATTACGTGTCATTTCAGAAGCACGTTTAAATGACAATGTATGAACCGTCAATGACTCAGGCTGCATTTTAGCAGATTCCTCTAATGAATGCTGAAATTCCTCAACACCTTCATTCGGCAAGCCAATAATCAAGTCCATATTAATATTGTTCATACCTGATTCACGTGCAAGCCAAAACTTATCGATGGTTTCTTGAACAGTATGATGGCGGCCAATTGCTTTTAATGTTTCATCTGTATAGGATTGTGGATTCACACTTATACGATCAATCCCCCATTTTTTCAGTACTGCTAATTTTTCAGGTGTAATCGTATCAGGTCTTCCAGCCTCAACAGTGACCTCTCGAATCGTTTCAGGGTTTGGGAATGAGTCATACATTGTTTGGTATAAGGCATCCATTTCATCTGCCTCAATGGACGTTGGTGTACCACCTCCCCAATAAATAGAGGTAATGGTCATATTATTGTCCTTTAACCATTTGCCCATTTCACGTAATTCTATATGCAAACCATCTAAAAATGTAGTGACACGACCCTGTTTGCGGTTGCTACCAATCGCATATGCTGGGAATGTACAATATGCACATTTTGTTGGGCAAAATGGAATGCCGATATAAATACTAATTTCCTTTCCAATATCGTCTATATCAGGAATCGTTACTAATTGACGATCTACAATTTCCTTCAATAGTGCAACCTTCTCCTTTGATAGACGGAAATCTCGGATTAATAGCTCAGCAATTTCCTGCTCACTTTTACCTGCTTTTCTAAATTTATGATAGAGCTTTGTTGGGCGTACTCCTGTTAAAATCCCCCATTGCTGATGCATCCCTGTATGCTGCTCTAATACATCTAAAAATACATGTGACAATGCACGCTTTATACGAATATTGAGCTCTCGATCTGTTGCGACTGATTCATATTGAATACTGTAATGTGTTGTATATTCTTTACCATCTACTGTTAATATAGCTTTTGTCGTTATCGAAAAATCATCTCCAACCTCATAGGAAAATGATGCAGCCATCTCCGCATCCTCTGGTTCCACCTTTAGCTTGGAATCCTCAAAAAATAAATTCGCTATATGGTTTAATACGCGAATCCAATCCTCAGGGTATTTTTGATCTATGTGAATAATTTTCATAATATTATCGCTCTCTTCTTTCCTTATTCCAAATATATTGCAAACTTAAGTTTAACAAATTTTATTAACTTTAAGCAAAACAACAAAAATAACAGAATATTCTGTTATTTATAGACAAAAAAATTTTTTCTTATTATAATTTTTAAAAAGGGTGGTGTTAATAGTGAGTATTTTAAAGAATAATCGTATGCCCGTTTCGAATTTTATCCAACAAGTAGAAGTCGTATTCCACCATTTCGATGTAGAACGCTGTGATGACAAAACATTGTATATCGCTGTCTTATTAAAGTATGATATACATAAAGTTTTGTGTGACTTTATCTACATTATTGATCAACAGGACATTTATGGTGCTATTTCTATTAATAAGCATTATGAAAATGCTAGGAAATTTATCCAACAGCATTTCCAACAATTTTTATTATACTCAGATGAATTACTATTAGCTAAAAATTTTATGCACACCCATGCTTTCAAACAATGCCTTCAACAATTTATGAAAAAGTATCCTACAATTATTTCCTCGAAAATAATTTCTACAGCTTAAATAGGATACACTTAAACATCTGAAATACATCCTATTTGTGGACAATTTAATAAAGGAAATGCAGTTATCAATTAAGACACAATGAGATGACTTCGGTAAATAGCCAAAGTCATCTTTTTAATGTCCATAAAGCCCTGTTCTCCTAAACTCCAACTATATAACGGCACATTAAGCTGTTTTACACTAATAAACCCTAAGTCAAATACAACTTTTCGAAAGGTTTGGCATAGACCTTTCTCCTCAATAGCCCCATTAGATATGAAAATACTATTTGCATATTCCTGAAATATAGAAAAACCCCGTATAGGTTCACTTCACAAAGTGTCACTATTCGGGGCTTAGTTCAATTATACTGAAGTGTGCTCTTTTTTATTCACTATTTCAAATAATTGTTAATCAATTCAACGGGTACATATGTTGTTGCACCATTTAACAATGCAGGAGCTACTTGCAGTGTGTGCAGTGCTTGATTAAAATGAAATGCTTTTTCTCCACGCGTCATTGTGTATGTCGTATCTCCTTTTGTCAAGATCACCGTTTTTCCTGTTGCCACTACTTGATAGCCAAGCTTTTCAGCGATTGAGCGTAATGGGACCATTTTTATACCTGCGACCTCATAAGCTTCTGATGCAATAATAGCAGTAATTTCTGCCTCTATTGGGTCAATTACGCTTTCATCAGCATTATCTAGCACAATAATTTTTGTTGGTGTTGTTTGTGCTGGAATGCTTTTAGTTGAAGCTGTATAAAACACAACAAGATGCTTATTTGTTAAGTCTTTAGATGCTACTGTTTCTCCCTTAGCATTTAACAGCTCTGTGTCATCTCCAATATTTAACTTCAATAAATTATACGTATTTACCAAATTCTCAAAGAAATAATCAACTTCCACAAAGCCAGCGTCCTCTGACTCAACAATTACTACATCAGGATCAAACTGCGGTGGATAAATATATTTTTGTGGCTTGTTGGCAAATGTATATGCCACGACTTTGTCTCCCTCTTTTAGTTCTACTCTTTTACCAGTATTATCAAAGACAAGCGTATCTTTTGTAATTTCTAAAACATTTATTTGCTCATCGTCTTTCACTGTATAATATGTAATATTTTCACCAACACGGATATCCTCAACCATGCCACGTGTGTCATCGAAAATATATACAGGTTGAATTTGTGGAACCTCTAACTCAGTCATATGCTCATTTGCTGAAGCTGTTGGTACTACAACGCTGCCAAATAATAATGCAGTCATTGCTACAGGTGCTAATTTTTTCATCTTCATAAAGTATCTCTCCTTATTACTTGGATTCACTATAGTAGTAGCTTTTAAATGGAAAAAGTTTCATTGAACATAGAAAAATTATTAAAGGAGATAATTGGGTAATATTCCATTATATAATTCAATATGTTATAGTCTGATTTGGTGATTAATCCATAAAGGGGGGATGTTATATTGAAAAAAATAAGTATACCTTTTTTATTTTTAAGCTTTTTATTAATTGCTTGTCAGGATCAACAAGTAAATGAGCCATCTAGCGCTGATTCTTCTAAGGTTACTCAAGAGGAAGACTTATCTTTATCGACTGAAGAATGGCAGCAATTAGCATTAGACAGCACATGGTATCGTAATAGCAATATTCCTAGTGAAGATACATACTATAAAATGGTAGACTTTGAGGGAGATCAAGTACCTGAAATTTTTATTGGCTATAGTGGCACAAATTATGGCTATATTATTGGGAAATTTAATAAAGATAACAAATCATGGTCATTATGGGCTGCTCAACAATATGAAACACCTATTCATGGCGAGGTTCGTTTTAAAGATATACTAAAAAACAACAACGACCAAGAGCTTCCGCTAATAACTATTTTTTCTGCTGGAGCCTCTAATTACACGGAGGTGCTCCATTTATTGAAAGTATCGGATGATGGCGATAAAATTATTAGTGGTCAAACTTATAGCCTTTCCATGAATAGAAATTTAATTGTAGATACCTCTACCAATTCGTTTACCATTCAAGAGGAAAATTATTTAGAGCATTATGAGCTTCAAGACAATGCAATTATAAGTGAATATGGCACTGTTAAATTAAATTCTGGACTGCCTATCATTCAAAACGAAAAATTGTTGGCATTACTAAACAATAGTTTCTTTAAAACAGGTATTATTTTTGGAGATAGTTATTCAACCGCCAAAATTAAAGCTGGAACTCCAGTCAATGAGGACTATTATGAAGGTGGTTTCTGTTCTTTTTATGATGACTACTTTTTTTGTTTAGCAGAAGATGAAATTCCTCCTAGCCATTTTTATCTATCAAAATTTAAAAATGTCACAAGGGAAAATTTAGAAAAGGCTATCAATCAAACAATTCAAATTTTATCCTATGAAAGATATGGAGACCCTGATGATATTGTCTATTTTGGTGAATTTGAATTTGAAGATGTTTACTATTATGCTGAATTCAGCAATGATCAAAACAATGCAGCCCTATTAAACTTATCTTTAAGTTTAGTGGCTTCCACAAACTAAAAATAAAACCTACCAGTAGCATGTGCTGGTAGGTTTCTTCTTAAAATTAAGTAGAATGCTTAAGAACAAGCCGTCTATTTCTTTCCAATTTCACTTGTACTAGTAATATCAATGCCGTTTAAAGCTTGTGTAGCAAGTCGATCTGCCTCGTTATTGTTCTTGCGTGCAATAAGCTGATACGTTGGTTGAATGGCGAGCTGCGCTAGCTTGGCATCAATTTTATCTGCCCAGCTTGCTAGCTCCTTCTCTAATGCTGGCCATTCCCCACTTAGCTGATTAATAACTACCTGTGAATCGCCTATAAAACGGACAGGCAGATGGTGAACATTTAATAACTCCAGCTCCACTAAGCCTAAATAAAGCGCTGCATATTCCGCCTCATTATTTGATTGAAGCTCCAATGAAAAGGCATTTTTTCGTAAACGATAGGACTTACCATTTTGCTCATAATAAATGGCACAGCCTAGTCCTGCCTGTCTTGTCCCACGGTCAAAGCCACCATCAAAATAAACCGTAATGTCATGTGGCTCACTATCTATTTCCTTTAAATACGCCTTTAATTCCTTTAACGACCAACTTGTAGCCTGCCGATCTATACAATGCAATAATTTGACTCTTTCTGTTTTCTCCATATCTTCTGCTAGTAAAAGTGCTTGAGCAGCAGGCATCTCTTCTGAACGTAAAACCGTTGTAGCTCCTTTTGGTGTTTTATAAGTCCATTCAATGACAACATCCATAAACATAGCCTCCAATATCAATTACGCCTCATGGTTCAGTAGGCGTTTGGACACCCACTGAGCAGAAGGGAAAAGCATTCATTCCCTCTCCACAGAACATGGGCTCTTCTGTATCTGTTGCTGTCGCACAAAAATATCTGCTGCTGTCGCTTTGCTTTCGATACAAAAAGAATTTGCTGAACCAAGATAAAGTGAAAACGTGCTCCGATTATTAGCGGATACACGTTTTCTTCTTACTTGTTATATATGCATTTTTTGCAACAATTATTCCTTATTGAAGCCCCTCATATAAACTTTGAATCGGTTTGATTAAAATGCGATTTACTTCCTCAATTACTTTGCTTAATGCCATTTCTGCTTCAAGCATCGCTGAAATTTTTTCATTTTGTTGTGCAAGTTGTGCTGCTTTTTGCGCATAGACAAGCTCATCTTCCAATAAATCCTCGCCTGCTAATTGTTTTTTCTGCAGCTCCATTTGGATTTTTCGGAAGTTTTTAAAGACATTTAATGCCTCTTCATCATTCTTCACAACTTCCACTGCTGCTTGTAAAGTTTCAAACTCAGAAGTTTTACGGAAAGTTGCCTCTAATGCATTAATGTCATTATAAATATTAATCATGTATACAATCTCCTTTTTAAATAAAGTAAACGATTAAACCTTGCACAATCCCAATCAATCCACCAAGAACTGCACCTAGTACCGTAATCATTTTAAATTCACGTTTAGAAATGCCTAATACAAGCTCCTCTAATTTTTCTACTGGGAAGGAATCAACCTGCTCTCGCACAACTTCTTGTAAATTTAAACGCTTAAGTACATCCTCTAGCTTTGCTTCTGCCTTACTAAAGCCCTTTTCAATGGCTTGTGGAATAACTTGGCGCTTTACCCACTCATTACCCTCAGGCCAGTAATAGGAAATAGGATGATTTAAACGCTCTGCAATGGCTAATTGCTCTTTTACATAGACTTGTAATTTCGCTAATAACGGTTCAAATTGGATATCCTGTAAAAAGTCCATTGCTGGTCGATCTTTTAGCTTTTCCAATTCCTGTGTAAATATTTTCGTTAGCAATGTTGTTGTACCCGGAGCCTGTAAAAACTTTATAAGCTCCCGTTGAACTTTTCCAACAAGTGAAGAGGAATCTCCTAAAAACATGCTAATCATGCCGCCAAGAGAGCCTTTTGTGGAGAGAAAGTCATCAATCATCGCCTTAATTGTCATTTCGCCTTCAGGTGATAAAAAATAATCCTCACCCTTCTCTAAAATATGACCAACAACTACAGGAATTTTAGCATCAATCGTTTGTTGAATATCAGCAGATAGCAGTGTGCGAATTGATTTTGTAGATAGTGTATTCTTCACTGATGCAAATTGTCCCTCTACAATCGCTTCTACTTTTTGCTCAATCGTTGCTGGCATATGCGCAAACCCAGCTAAGTTTAACCAATCCTGAATTGTTTTATCATTTGTAAAGATCGTTTCTTCCACCTTTGTCTGTACAAGATGCTCAAGCTTATCTTGCATATCCTTGGAGAAAAATTTCTTTCTAAAAGTTTCAGGTGTTAATAAGTAATTGACAACTGTTAAACCAAGCTGCCTCGCTAATTCATCACGTCTTTTCGGGATAAGGCCCGGTGTAAATGGTACGCGCCAATTTTTAATATATATTGCTTTATATGGACGAAAAAGCATTTTAATGGCTAAGTGATTGGTTACGCCACCAATGGCAGCACCAATAATTGCCATAAAAAGTAATGTTACTAGAAAATTATCCATTTGCATCCTCTCATTTCACTTGTATTCACGCTTGACGTATTTTGTCGTCTTCTGCATACATTATAGCAGAGCAATGATTTTCAACGAAATAAATACCCCTTTTAAAATGTAAAATATGAATAGTTGCAAAATTACTATTATCCCTGAATAATATGAACTACATATCGATAGAAAAGAGGTTTGATGATGATTCAGCATTTTAGCTTTAAACCATTATTTGAAAATACGCAGCTTCCCGGATGGACAATTTCCTTTTTTTATGAGCGAGAACGTTATACAGCAGAATATTTAAAGGATGGTATGATTCAATGGACAGGACCTATTCCACCCAACGAAGAACATGTAAAAAAAATGATTCATGACCTCATGCTATACCATGTTTATGATTAACAGCATAGGATTTAATGCAATGCATATAAGTACAAAGGAGCAGCCCTATAGATTGGATAGGACTGCTCCTTATTATTAGACAAAATAGTTTATTTAAAAAATCCACACACTATAGCACTTTTGAGATTTTTGACGTGTCATTTAATATAGGATGCACATGCTTTATTTCCTAAATAAACTATTTTTACTATATTTTTAAAATTATCATATAGCTATACTATTTTCAATTTATATGATATGTAAAGGTGGACATCTATTCAAAAAAAGCTACTGAAAAACAGCGAAAAAACGTTGTCAATATTTGTGTTTTCCTTGTAAATAATTTATGATTGAAACATCCAACAATTTTTTAAATCATAGGAGGTGTACACTTTGTTTACTTCCCTCATTCGGGCGGGGACAAAGGGATTATTTGGACGGAGACATATTGGAGATAACCATTAGGTTGGCGGCATTCGCCCTACTTATTATAATGACAGGATTTTTCGTTGCAACTGAATTTGCAATCGTTAAAGTAAGAGCTACCCGCATTGATCAATTGCTCGCAGAAGGGCATAAAAAAGCGAAAAATGCAAAACGTGTTGTTTCAGATTTAGACGAGTACTTATCTGCTTGTCAGCTAGGTATTACAATTACTGCACTTGGTTTAGGTTGGCTTGGTGAACCTACATTTGAAATTATTTTACACCCGGTGTTTGAATTTCTAAATTTAAGTGGTAGTATAACGTCTATCCTTTCATTCATACTTGCATTCTCACTCGTAACGTTTATGCATGTTGTTATTGGGGAGTTGGCGCCAAAAACATTAGCCATCCAAAAAGCAGAATTTGTTACATTAAACTTTTCTGGCGCATTAATTTTATTCCACAATATTACGTATCCCATCATTAAGCTATTAAATGGCTCTGCTCGTGCCTTAACTGGTCTTTTTGGCTTAAAAATGATGTCAGAATCAGAAGTAGCCCATACAGAGGAAGAGCTGCGTATGATTTTATCGGATAGTTTAAAAGGTGGAGAAATCAATAACGCAGAATATGAATATGTGAACAGTATTTTTGAGTTCTCAGATCGTCTTGCAAAGGAAATTATGGTTCCTCGAACTGAAATTGTCGGTATTGAAAAAGAGCTGACAATTAAAGAAGTGTTCGATTTAATGGGTGTTGAGCAGTATACTCGTTATCCAATTATTGATGGTGATAAAGACCATATTATTGGCTTGGTCAATATGAAGCACTTATTAACCGCTTACATTAAAGACCCTAAAAATGGCGATAAACCTGTTATTGATTATATGCAGCCTATTATTCGTGTAATGGAAACAACGCAAATTAACGATTTATTACTAAAAATTCAACGTGAACGTATTCATATGGCTATTTTAATGGATGAATATGGTGGAACATCTGGCTTAGTAACAATCGAAGATATTATCGAGGAAATTGTCGGCGATATTCAAGATGAATTCGATGAAGATGAAGTTCCAGAAGTACAAGAAATTGCAGAAAATCATTTTATTTTAGATGCTAAAATGCTGCTTGAAAATGTAAATGATATGCTTGGTACTGACATAGAAGATGATGATATTGATACGATTGGCGGTTGGTTTATGACAAAGCGCTTTGATGCTGTCGAAGGAGATAGCATTCAGGAACAGGGTTATAAATTTATTGCCAAAGAATTAGATGGTCACCATATTTTATACTTAGAAGTTCTGAAATTGCCTGAAAGTGATTTATTAAATAAAATTGACACAGTAATTGACTAATGTGACTTTACCTTATTACCCTTATCGTGATACGATTATAAGCACACTTAGATGATTTAGGCTATAAAAATGGTTTTTCGCTCACACTCTATAAGGGTGGGAGCAAATACTGTCATAATAAATAGAAAACGACTCCCTTTCTCAAAGGGGGTCGTTTTCTAATGTTCGAAAGTTTTGTGAGGAGGAAACAATATGGAGCTTTATACAAATTTACGTCAAGGGGAAAAAGGCGCTTGGTTATCCATTGGTACATATTTAATCTTAAGTTCCATTAAGCTTACAATTGGCTATACTGGGACCTCTGAGGCATTAAAGGCAGATGGGTTAAATAATACTACAGATATTATTGCCTCTATCGCCGTATTGGTTGGCTTACGTATTGCACAAAGACCACCTGATTCCAATCACCAATATGGACATTTACGTGCCGAAACGGTTGCATCTTTAGTAGCATCCTTTATTATGCTTATTGTTGGCCTTCAAGTATTAATTAACTCGTTACAACACCTTTGGGAGCCTACAGGGACAACACCTTCTCTGTTAACAGCCTATGTCGCTATCGGCAGTGCTGCTGTAATGTATGTAGTATATCGCTATAATTTGGCACTCTCTAAGAAAATTAAAAGTGCCGCTGTGAAAGCAGCCGCCTTTGATAATCGTTCAGATGCACTTGTTAGTATTGGTACAGCCATTGGAATTTTTGGCGCAATTTTTGGCTTCCCTATTATTGATTCTTTAACAGCGCTTATTGTTGCTTTTTTAATTATCAAAACAGCTGTTGAAATTTTTTGGGAGGCTGTTCAAAGCCTTACAGATGCCTTTGATATTGAGGAAGTTGAAACATTATCTGTTTTAATTCAAAATGTAGATGGTGTTATGGAGCTTTTAGACTTTAAAGGACGTGCACATGGTAATATGTACTTCATTGATGTAACGGTTACTGTTGACCCTTATTTAAATGTATTTGAAAGTCATCGTATTACAGAGGAAATTGAACATACCATTATGCGTGAAAACCGTTTTTGCCAGGTTCTTGTCCATATTGAACCATATATTGAAGCAATCCCTCCGCAAAACAATGATAAGTCTCCTACCCATTAAGTGGTAGGGGACTTTTTATTATTTAATCGCAATATAAATATCTACCTGTGCCTTTTGAGGATTTGTGCATCGTTCATCATAAACCTCAAAGTCGCCAGTATAAGTTCGCTCTACTTCAGCGCTTGCAAACCATGCCCAAATATCTTGCCATGTCTGAATAACAATCTCTGGTATTGTACCCGTTTGAGAAGTGAATACAGCATACTTAGCTGCCGGTATTGTTTTTAATACCATACCTGCAGGAGCCTCATTTGTATTGGACACCTCTACACCAAGTGTAATTGTATAATCCCCATTAACATCTGTTGCATAGTCTGAATATAAGCCATAAATCGTTGCATTATGCCGATTAGCAATTTGACCAATTATATTTTGCTGATAAAAGTCTGTCCATAGCTGCGGAATTTTAGCTTGTGCTGTTATTTCCTGAGCATTACTTGTTTCCTCCGCAATTCCCATAATATAAAATGCAGGTCGTTCTACTACTTTTGGCTCTGATGATTTATTTTTTCTCCAGCGCTTCAAATCTGGCAACACAGCTACTAGCATATGACGTGCTTCCTTTTCAGCCATGCCATTGTCCTTTAAATATGGTACACAAATTTCTACCATCTCTTCAATTGTTATAGTCGGCTGTGTAAACTCGCCTTCCTGATAGCAATATCGACAATAATCCTTATTGATACTGCCTCCTTTTTCAGTTCCTAATAATGCCTCAGTCGTTAATGGCATACTACAGCTTTGACAATAGCTTTGCATCATTACCTCCACCCTTCACTTTATTTATTCCTACTATAGCGAAGGAAACCTGACAGCTGTCTGTCAGCAATTATTTGGATTTTTATATAAATGGAGAATTTCTTGTGCGCGCTGTTGGATAATCTCTTGTAAATAGAGTGGCTCAATGATTTTTATACGATGACCAAAGCTAAGCAAAAAGCCATAAAGCCACTCATCCTCTGGTATCTCTATTGAGATGATGGCATGCTCATGATCGATATGCTCAGCCCCAAATGATTCCTCGACAAGTGTTGTGATAGCTCTGTCAAAAGAAATGACCAAATTAACCGTATTTTCTGGCTGATGCCATTCTGTACTCCATGGTAGCTCAGATAAATGTACTTCCTTGCGTTCAAAGGTCATCAGTTGCTGCTGTAAATTTTTTATTCTTGCAAGTTTAAATAGACGAAAATCTTGTCTTAATGTGCAATAGCCATATAAATACCATACCCGCCCCTTGTGTACTAATGTATGTGGCTCAACAAAGCGATTGGTTAGCTTACCATGTGTAGTTGAGTAGCTAAAACTTACATATTGACCATTTTTAATAGCTGCTTTTAATAATGTAAGCTGCTTCTTAAAAAGAGAATTTGGTCCCCATGGACTTAAGTCTATTAATAGATGCTCCATAGATTGTTTACTATCATCATCTGCAATGCTTGTTAATTTTTCAAGGACTGCCTCTGCATGTAAATCCTCATACCCCGTCAATGCACTTTTAATGGCTATCGATAATGATGTAAGCTCATCCTTCGTTAAAACTTGCTTATCCATACGATAGCCCTCCATTAAATAAATACCACCATTCACCCCTTGCTGGCTTATAACAGGAATCCCCGCACAACTAAGTGTGTCAATATCTCGATAGATTGTACGAACAGATACATTAAATAGCTCTGCTAACTCTTGTGCCTTAATTTTTTTACGATTTACTAAAATCATCGTCATTGTCAGCAATCGTTCTAATTTCATGGTGGAGCTCCTTTCTATATATATTTCATTATGCCTATCATTGTTCATATCTTAATTCCTAATACATTGTCCATTTAAGTATTGTTTAAGTTTTATTTAAGTCAAATGTACTATAATACGCCTAGTAAATTATTACAATATAAGATAAATAATACTTGTTATTAATACTATCTAATATGTTTTTGCTACATCCATGCTGTTTTATTTTTTATAAGAATTGTTTAATCATTATAACTGCAACTAGATGTTACATGATAGTTATACAATTCTTTCAATTCTCTTAACATAATCTATAGATTATTTTTGGCGATGCCATTCATCATACAGAATATTTTAAGACTCCCTAGAATAACTTGGCGCTCGTCTATAATAAATATCCTTTCATTGAAGTCAATTTTTTAACAAAAAAAATAAATAATTTTCTATTTTCATGCTTTTTCCTTATCTAGAAAAAGACTTCTCAACCAAAATAAGCTAGAGTTTAATAGTTTTCAATTTAATTGTAAAAAGGAGAGTTTGATATGATTCGAGCCATTTTACTAGATAATGAACCTTTAGCTTTACATTATTTTCAAAATAAACTACAAGCCTTTCAACAAATACAGGTCATTCAAGCCTTTACAAGTGTGGAGTCATTTTTGAATGAACTACCAATGATAGAGTTTGACGTTATATTTTTAGAGGTAAAGCTACAAGAACTTTCTGGACTTGAAATAGCTGATATTGTTAAAACAGATCGCCCCTATATAAGCATTGTATTTATTACTTCCTATCAGGAATTTGCATTACAAGCCTATGAAATTGGAGGTCTTGATTACTTATTAAAACCTATTAATCATACACGTTTAGCAAAAACAGTAGCCCGTATTGAACATGAATTCTCGATTCAGCAAATGCTACAGCAAAATACTCATACTATACTTAATGTACAATGCTTTGATCAATTTGCTGTTTATAGCAATAATCGCTTAGTTCCATTTAAAACAGAAAAAACAAAGGAATTATTTGCTTATTTTATTTTGCATCCTAATATACCAATTCATAGAGATTATTTAATTGAAATTTTATGGCCAGAGTTAGACTATGTACGAGCTAAATCCAATCTTCATACGGCACTCTCATATTTAAGAAAAGCTTTAAATACGATCGGCTATGATAACTGTATTATTTTTTCAAATAAATATTATATTTTTGAAAAACCAAATATTCTATGTGATTTATACGATTTCCAAAAATTTCATGAGGAATTTACAAAATTGAAATCTCCGCCTATTTCATTGATTCATCAATGTCTTGCTATTTATAAAAATGGCTTGTTTGTATATGATGATTATGAGTGGGCTACTACTTATAAAGATAAATTAACAAAATCATACATAGAGTTATTAGAAAAAGGATTTCAAATAACCGTCTTTTCTGACACGGAAAAAGCCATGGATTTTTTAAATAGATTATTAGAGTATGACCCCTATAATGAGCAAAAGCTTGAGCACTATTTATATACATTAATCCAGGCAGGGCTTCATAAGCAGGCATATGAGGTTTTTCAAACATATCGACAAAAATTAAAGGAAGATTTAGCGTTAGCACCAAGCTCTACATTATTAGAAATATCTAAAAAATTATTTGCACAGCATAAATAGCATCATATAAAAACGACGGGCTACTACACATTTGTAGAAACTCGCCGTTGCCGTGTTAAATGCCGCTACCTTCTGTTAGACCGTGCTTAACAGCATATAATGCTGCTTGTGTTCGGTCTTGTACTTGGAGCTTTGTAAAAATATTTGAAATATGTGTTTTCACCGTTTTTTCTGTTACAAACAATGAAGCCGCAATTTCACGATTACTTTTTCCTTTTGTTAGCTCAGCCAATACGTCCTGTTCACGTGGTGTCAGCGGATTTAATAAATGTGGGGCATTTTGAGATTCTTGGCGCTCCATTTCAAGCGTTGTTGTGGCGTCAGGATGTAATGTATTTTCGCCACGCATAATACGACGAATCGCTAAGACTAATTCATCAGGCTCAATATCCTTTAATTGATAGCCTGCTGCCCCAGCCTCCATTGCTGGCACTACATGATCTCGATCAGAAAAGCTTGTTAGCATTAAAATTTCAATTTGCGGAAATCTTGCTTTAATGCGTTTTGTAGCCTGAATACCATCCATTTCAGGCATCACTAAATCCATTAGAATAATATCTGGTTGAATGCTTTCTGCCAAAGCTACAGCTTCATGCCCATTTTTTGCCTCTCCCACAACTTCAATATCCTTTTGTGTCTTTAAAAAAAACAATAGTCCTCGACGCACCACATGATGATCGTCTGCAATTAATACACGTATCATGTCCTCTCCCCCTTAATACGGCAAGCGGATTAGCAGTTCCGTGCCCTTGCCAAGCTCACTTACCCAATCAGCAGTGCCACCCACTGATTTTGCACGATCTTTAATGGATTGTAAGCCCATTGATAATAACTTTATATTGTTATCAATAACAAAGCCTCGTCCCTCATCACGAATAACAAGTAAAATATCTGTTGATGTCACCGTAATATACAATGCCGCTTCTAGCACACCTGCATGACGGCGCACATTATTGAGTGCCTCTTGCGCTACACGAAATAATGTTTCTTCAATACGTGAGGGAAATTGCAGTACACCTGAAACAGTAATATGCAATTTTAAGCCAAGCATCTCAGCATATACTTTAATCGCTTCCAATAAGCCATTTTCTAAGCCCTTTGGTCGCAGTTGCCAAATAAGTGCACGCATTTCTGTTAGGGCATCCTGTGTCAATTGCTGTATTTCCTTAAATGTTTCTTTAATATCGCTATCCTCTGTCATTTCAATTCCTGCTCTTGCGGTTAATGTTACAGAAAATAATAGCTGATTAACAGAATCATGTAAGTCACGTGCTAGACGGTTACGCTCCTTAACAAGTGCCATTTCCTGCTCTTGCTTTGTCAGTAAAATACGCTTAATGGCAGAGCCCATTTGAAACGCCACTGATTCCAATAAGGCTAGCTCCTCCTCTGAAAAGCGCACCGTATCCTTCGATGCAACATTTAAGACACCAAAACGCTCTTGTCCAGATTGCAAAGGCACTGTTGCGTGATGGGTAATGCCTGCATGATCCCCAACCTTTGCAGCTATAGCACTTTCAATACGCTGACATTCAATAATATTAGAAGCTTTTTTCAGCTCCTCATTTCGATAGCGGGATACACACCAGCAGCCACCCTTTTTTAAATAATGACAATGATTATATTCCAATGCCTCTGGTAGATTTTCATGAACAACTAGCTCTGAGCGTCCCTTTGCATCAATAAAAAATATCCAGCCTGTTTCAAAATTTGTACCATTTAAAAATTTAATAAGTGCACCTTTCAGCATTGTCACAATTTCAGTTTCTTCATTTAATAGCTCAGCAATTTCCTTTAAAATACTAATATTGGAATGCTCATTTTCTTTCACGAAAACACCTCTTCTTTAGCATGACTACTATTTATCATACCATTAAGAGATTTGAAACGTCTGTATCAGCCATTCATACTTTAGACTGAAATTCACCTTTTAAGGCTATAACTTATTTTACGTAAGTTCATTTACATCTAAAACTGGAACAACTATAATCATACAAGTACATAGTTTGATGAAGGGGAGAACTTATATGTCCAAAAAAGAGGAAAATGGCTTATTATTTATTTGGATTGTTTCAGTTGTAGCGACACTTGGCTCACTATATTTTTCTGAAATTCGCCATTATGAGCCCTGTAAAATGTGTTGGATACAGCGCATTTTTATGTATCCTATTGTCATTATCTCAACGGTGGCATTAATCCAGAAAAATGCTCGTATTGCTGTAACAACAGCTATTTTTTCTGTAATTGGTGGTTGTATTTCACTCTACCATTACGGCATTCAAAAGCTTAGTTTTTTAGCTGAAAATGCCCCTTCCTGCGGTGCTGTTTCTTGTACTGGTCAATATATTAACTGGCTCGGCTTTATTACTATTCCATTTTTAGCATTAGCTGCATTTATTTTAATTGCAGGTGCAAGCTTCTATTTAATCAAGGCTTCAAAAGCTACAAAATAATTAAAAGACCGTGTTCTACCAATGGAATGCGGTCTTTTCTATGGAGGTAAATCAATGTTTCTTTATGAAATTGTTGAAGATAACGTAAGTATTGAAGAACTGCTACGTAATCATTGGCGACTTGGCAAAAAGCTTGTCCATGAATTACGCATGGCTAAGACGGTCACATTAGCAAATGATGAGCTTATTCAATGGCAAGCACCTTTACCAAAAGGAACGATGCTTAAATTTACATTTCCTATGACAGCATCTAACTATAAGCCAACGCCTGTTTGTGCAATTGATATCGTCTATGAGGACGACCATTGTTTAATCGTATCGAAGCCAAAGGGCATGTCAACACATCCTAACGATGCCCATGATACACATACTTGTATGAACCATGTTATGGCACATATTAAGGAGCAAGGTGGTATTTATGCAGAGCATGTCCATCGTCTTGATAAAGGAACACAGGGCTTATTACTTGTTGCAAAGCATCCACTAGCAAAATCTATTTTTGACAGAATGATTGAGGAAAAATCCATTATTCGTATGTACGCAGCAGAGGTACAAGGAAATATACGTGGGGCATCTGGCACAATTGCTGAGCCTATTGGGAAGGATCGTCATCATGCTACAAGACGTGTTGTATCTAAAAATGGGCAGCACGCTGTAACACATTACGAAGTTGTTGCACGCTATAAAAATTCCTGTGTTGTCCACCTTATTTTAGAAACAGGTCGAACACATCAAATTCGTGTTCACTTATCCTATATTGGTCATCCAATTATTGGTGATACAATGTATGGCGCAAGAGAAACAGCAAGCAGTGATTATGAACTTCATGCGATTCAATTAGAATTTGAGCATCCATTTTTAAATAAACGGATTATTGTTAAAGATAAGCAATAAGCAAACAATCCCGCTTCTCAGTTAGAGAGCGGGATTATTTATCACTAAAAATCAAATTTAAAATGATCTGGATGTTGCCCAAAACGTTGATCACGATTTAATGTAGCTATTTTAGCCATCTGCGCTTCGGTTAATGCAAAGTCAAAGATTTGTGCATTTTCCTCGATTCGGCTAGGTGTCACTGATTTAGGTATAACAAGGGTATCATTTTGTAAATGCCAGCGGAGTACGACTTGTGCAGCAGTTTTTCTTAGTTCCTGCCCTATTTCCACAATTGTAGGGTCATTTAGTACACCACCACGACCAAGCGGTGACCATGCTGTCACTGCAATTTGCTGCTCCTTGCAAAATGCACTTAATGCTTGCTGCTGTAAATAAGGGTGTAATTCCACTTGATTAACCATTGGCGCTGTATTTGCCTTTGCCAATATTTTTTCTAAATGATGCTCATGATGATTTGATACACCTGTTGCACGAATTAATTTCTCGTCGTATAGACGTTCAATCGCTCGATATGTTTCTTCAAATGTTTCTGGAACAGCCCAATGTGTTAAATATAAATCCAAATAATCCATATTTAATTTTTTCAGTGATACCTCAAAAGCATGTAATGTTGCATCATAGCCTTGGTCACTATTCCATACTTTTGTTGTCACAAAAATATCCTCGCGTGGAATGCCTGAATAGCGAATCGCTTCTCCTACCTCTGCTTCGTTGCCATATAAAGATGCTGTATCAATAGCACGATAACCAAATTTTAATGCTGTATCAATTGCCTGTAATGTTTCCTCACGCTCTGTCATTTTATATACACCTAAGCCAAATCGAGGCATTTCTACACCATTTGCTAATGTTTTTGTCGATTGTAAATGCAAAAATCACAACCCCTTTCTTTTCCTAGTACCATTATACAAAAAATTGGATTTAAGAAAAATAAAGAAGTTTTTTACTTATCTTTTTCCAGTTCAGCATCATCCAATTGAATAGGGTCAGCAATTCGCTCATCCTCAGCAAGCTCTAAGCCATCTCGTAAATGCTCCATTTGTTTACCTAAATCTTTTAATTCCTTCATATCCCTTGCCATTGTTCCATTTTCAATATTTGGTACCTTTTTCTCCATCATCATCACCTCATTGCTAGTTTTCCCGTTATCGCTACGTTTGAACCATTTCCGCCATATTTTATTCAGCTATGTCGTTTCATTTTTATAGTAGATAGGCTATACTAAAAAGAGATTTCTTTATAACATGAGGAGGGTACTTCCATGAAATTAATATTAATTATTGGTGTAACAATTGCTTTCTTATCAGCTATCTTCACTGCCGGCTACGAAGGCGACTACAAAGCTGACAAATAAGAGCACAAGAAACTCACTAAGCCTACGATAAGGTTTAGTGAGTTTCTTATTTTTTATGAAACAATAGCGCTCCTTGACTTTCTTTTATTTTTCTATTAATATAACTTACATAAAGTAACTAAATAAAAAAAGATAACTTAAGTCTGGAGGCTTACTCTATGCATTTTCATCAAAAACCTAACATATATGTTACAAACGTTGAAATAAAGGTAAGTGATCTACAACGCTCCTTACAGTATTATCAAGAAGTAATCGGCTTTCAAATTTTGCAACAAGAAGCCTATCAAGCAACTTTAACAGCAGATGGACAAACAGCATTATTAACACTTATTCAGCCTGAAATAGTAGAAGAAAAAGTAGGTCAAACCACTGGCTTATATCACTTTGCTCTACTATTACCGAGCCGCCGTGATTTAGCCAACATTATTAATCATTTTCATCAAAAGAGCGTATACTTTGGAGCTTCTGATCATCATGTCAGTGAAGCACTTTACTTAAATGATCCTGATGGTAATGGTATTGAAGTATATGCAGATCGTTCTGAGCATGAATGGCTATGGCATTTTAATGAGGTGTATATGGTAACGGAGCCGCTTCATATTCGTTCTATCTTAGCAGAAGGTGATGGTCACTGGAATGGGCTACCTGCTAACACCGTAATGGGGCATATTCATTTATCTGTTGCTAATTTAATGGAAGCTGAACAGTTTTATACAAAGGGATTAGGGTTTACTATTGTAGCACGCTATGGCACACAAGCATTGTTTATTTCTACGGGACGCTATCACCACCATATTGGCTTAAATACTTGGCAATCAGCAAATGCACCAAAGCTCGGTGTAAATCAGATCGGTTTAAAAACATTTTCATTGCAGTTAACTAATGAGGAGCAAGCCGCAACAATAAAAGCAAATCTTCAGACACTTGGCGCACCTGTTATAGAGCTAGAAAAAGGGCTCCAAACAGAGGACCCTGCTGGTAATGTAGTGTTATTAAAATTCTAAATTAAAAGCCGTCCTCCCATGATGGAGAACGGCTTTCGTTTAGTGTAATCCTGGATAACCTTGTTGACGCAATGCCTCATAAATAACGATTGCTGCCGTATTGGATAGATTCAATGAACGCACATGCTCACTTTGCGGAATACGCAAGCACATATCTCGGCGTTCATAGGCAAAGTCCTTTGGCAAGCCTGTTGTTTCCTTTCCAAACATAAAGTAAATATCACGATGCTGGTTGCTAAAATCATGTGTGGTAAATGGTTCCTCGCTATATGTTTCAATTAAATAAACATCACCATTTTTCGAGAATTCGATAAAGTCCTCTAATGAGTCATGATAGACAACATTGACACTATGCCAGTAATCTAACCCTGCACGCTTTAGCATTTTATCGTCTGTGGAAAAACCAAGTGGACGAATTAAATGCAATGATGTATTTGTACCAGCACAAGTACGGGCAATATTTCCTGTATTTGCGGGGATTTCTGGTTGATATAAAACGATATGCAATGGCATAACGGTACACTTCCTTATTAAAAATTTCTTTGAATGGCATTTCATTTTGGTTTTATGAGCGATTCTCCCCAGACTTGAGCGATTCCACTCCAACATTAACAAAAAACTGTAAGCCTTTATGAATTTCTGCAAGTACCTCTTCATCTTGCTCTGTCGCTTCTGCTTCAAACAGGGCAGCTTGTGCTTGTTCCCCACCTATTTTGCCTAAAGCCCATGCTGCTGTACCTCGAATAACGGGCCGTTCATCTTTTTGAAGCAAGGCAATTAAATCTGGCACGGCAGCCTCCTCTTTAAAATGAGCAAGTGCTAGAATCGCATTGCGTTGAATAGGCTTTTTCCCCCGCCATGAGCCTGAAACATGACCAAAGCTTTCCTTAAATGCTCGATTAGAAATTGTTAAAAGGGGCGTTAGCAATGGCTTTGCAAGCTCTGGATCTGGCTGAAATTCCTCATGAATCCAGTTAACCTTTCCTTTATTTTTAGGACATACCGTTTGACATGTATCACAGCCATATAAACGATTACCAATATGACTCCGAAACTCATCTGGAAGCATTCCCTTCGTCTGCGTTAAAAAGGCAATACAGCGCTGGGCATCTAGCTGTCCTCCCTCAATTAATGCTCCTGTTGGACATACATCTAAGCATAAACGGCAATCCCCACATTCATCCTCCATCGGCTGATCTGGTGCAAAAGGAATATTTGTAATAAGCTCTCCTAAATAGACGTAGGAGCCGAATTCAGGGGTAATAATCGAGCAGTTTTTGCCGCTCCAGCCTATTCCTGCTCGTTCTGCTACTGCTCTATCTACAAGAGCACCCGTATCTACCATTGATTGAATGCGTACACCTTCAACGCGGTCCTCAAGCCATGCAGATAATAGCGCCAAGCGCTCACGTAATGCTGTATGATAATCGACACCCCAAGAAGCACGGCAAAATATCCCACGTCTTGCACCCTTTTTACCTCTAGGTGCATTTTGCATACGTGAAGGATAGGCAACAGCTATCGCCACAATGCTCTCTGCTTCATCTAATAATTGAAGGGGTTCGGTACGTTTTTCAATATCACTTTCCTCAAAACCTGATTGATAGCCAAGCTCTTGCTGACGACGCAATCGATTTTTTAATTCTGTAAAGGGAGCTGCTGTCGTAAAACCTATTTTATCAACGCCAATGGACATCGCATATGCCACAAAATCACGTTGTAGGTCATGTATGTTCATTTTATTTCCAACTCCTTACATGGTACAATAGTAAAAATAGATAAAGTAGGTGATGTTTTTGGAAATTTCGATTAATCAAGCTCTTTTAGCACAACATCCTGAGCTAAAAATCGGCATTATCCATTATACCAAAATTGTTGTGGCAGAATCGCCTCAAATGATTAAAGGTCGTATACAATTGTATCAGGAAAATCTCTTTCTAGAAATGCAGAACCAGCCTGTAACTCAGCGTGAAGGGATTGCAGAATGGCGACAGCTATGGAAAAAGCTTGGGGCTGATCCAAATCGCTATCGTCACTCAGCAGAAAGCTTAATGCGCCGAGTTAGTAAACAAAATTATTTAACACCTTTTCATTCAGGTGTTGATATCAATAATTTCTTCTCATTACAATACGAGATTCCTATTGGTCTCTATGATATAGCACAACTAAAAGGGAATGTGGAAATAGCTCTAGGTGATGAAGAAACTGGCTATGAAGGCTTAAATGGTCGCTTTAATTCATTAAAAAACATTCTCTACAGTCATGATGACATCGGAGCATTTGGCTCACCTTTTGTTGATTCTAAACGTACAGCCGTTTCAGAGGGCACAACTGAGGCATTACATATTTTTTATTTACGACCATCCTTGTCAGCTGAAGCAGCGAATGAGCTTCTTGCAGTGGCAGGTAAAATGTTTCGTCAAATTCATGGCGGTGATTATCAAATCGCCCTCTTATCAAATGATGCACCATCCACAACACTATAAAAGGACGTGTTTTCATGATTAATCTTGCAGAAGCTGTAAAACTAAAAAGTATTTTAGGCAAGAAAATTCAAGAGCTTGTTGAGGAATTACATCGCAGCGCTTTTGTTACAGTAGAAAAAGGACAAGCACCTAAAACAAGTAATCGTGCCCTAGCCATTATTGAAGCGGAGTTAGCACAAGTTCGCCGAGATGCCCGTACATTAGATCGTTTAGTCTATGAAGCAAATATTCAAAACTTTGTAGATTTTAAGGGCGAGCAGCTAGCATTAGTGGAAGCCATTGAGCTAGCAACACAGCTACGTGCTGAGGCAGAGCTCTGTAAAGGCTTTAGCATGCGCGAAAAAGAAAGCGTACGACTTGGCTATGGTGAAAATACGGTGCTTTATGACATCGCCATGTATGAGCCTGACGTATATCGGGAGCGTGCAATTCAGCTTGAAAAAGATGCACATAAGCTATCTAATCTAATTAATGCTAAAAACTATAGTATACAGCTTAGCTTTGATGATTCTCGTTATTTCTAAGCTCGGGGCGGTGAGACTCCAAACCGAGTTGGATGTGCTGTTTTCAACCTTAGCTATGGAAAACCAATAACAAGTGACCTGTTACTGTATGACCAATGACTACTCACCAACCATAGGCAATGGCCATACTCAACCAACTTGGAAAATTATTTGAAAACGCCATCCAAAGGCTCTCTTACATCTTGCATGTAGGAGAGCTTTTTATTTTATGTCTAATTTGCCCCAATAACGGACAATATAGAATTATCTATAAAGAAAGAGGGGCATATTATGACAAAGCACAATGATTCAGCACATGAGCAAGATACAACATTGACAAACAGACAAGGGCATCCCGTCACAAACAATCAAAATCTACGAACAGTGGGTAATCGTGGCCCTGCAACACTTGAAAATTATGATTTCCTAGAAAAAATGAGTCATTTTGACCGTGAAAGAATTCCAGAGCGAGTCGTGCATGCTCGTGGTGCTGGCGCACATGGTTATTTTGAAACCTATGGCACTGTGGGCGATGAGCCAATTTCTAAATATACACGTGCAAAGGTTTTTCAGGATAAAGGAAAGCAAACACCTGTCTTTGTGCGCTTTTCTACGGTTATTCATGGTGGTCATTCCCCCGAAACATTACGGGACCCACGAGGCTTTGCTGTAAAGTTTTATACAGAGGATGGCAACTGGGATTTAGTCGGCAATAATTTAAAAATCTTCTTTATTCGTGATGCGCTCAAATTCCCAGATATGATTCATGCCTTTAAGCCTGACCCTATTACAAATATCCAAAATGTGGAACGCTTTTTTGATTTTTGTGCCAGCTCACCAGAAACCTTCCATATGGTAACATTCGTCTACTCGCCTTGGGGCATTCCAGCAAATTATCGCATGATGCAGGGCTCTGGTGTTAATACGTACAAATGGGTGAATCATGAAGGAAAAGCCGTTCTTGTGAAATATCATTGGGAGCCGCTTCAAGGTATTAAAAATTTAACACAAAAAGAAGCAGAAGAAATTCAACAAAAAAACTTTAATCATGCTACACAGGATTTATATGATGCCATTGAACGTGGAGAATATCCTGAATGGGAGCTATATGTGCAAATTATGGAGGATGGTCCACATCCTGAGCTTGATTTCGATCCATTGGATGATACAAAGCTTTGGCCAAATGATCAATTCCCATGGTATCCTGTTGGCAAAATGGTGTTGAATAAAAACCCTGAAGATTATTTCGCTGAGGTAGAGCAGGCAACTTTCGGCACTGGTGTACTTGTCGATGGCTTGGATTTTTCAGATGATAAAATGCTGCAAGGTCGCACGTTTTCTTATTCAGATACACAGCGTCATCGCGTAGGCGCAAACTATTTACAGCTACCAATTAATGCACCGAAAAAGCGTGTCGCAACAAATCAAAGCGGTGGACAAATGATGTATAAACGCGATCTAGCACCTGGGCAAAATCCACATATTAATTATGAGCCTTCGATGTTAAATGGCTTAAAAGAAGCTACACAAGCTGGGAAAGAATATACACCATATGTAGAAGGAAACCTTGTGCGTGAGTCCATTGATCGTCAAAGCAATACAAAGCAAGCTGGGGAAACTTATCGCAACTTTGAGCAATGGGAGCGCGATGAGCTACTCGCAAATTTAATACGTGATTTATCGGTTTGCCATGAGAACATTCAAAATGCCATGATTGCTCTGGCAGAAGAAGCCGATGAAGAATACGGTCGCCTATTGAAGGAAGGATTGCATAAAGCTCGCAAAAATTCCAGCGCTTCAAAGCCACTTGGCAATACGAATGGTAATCAAGCCCCCCAAGACGCTGTTAATAAAGGGCATGATGCTGAGCCTTATTAAAGATAATGAATACTATCCGCTAATTGAAGGTGTTCTCCTTTGATTAGCGGATTTTATATTGATTAATTTCAATGTTGCATTGAGTTCTATCCGTCACTTTTAAGATTCTATCCACCAATTTAGCCATAAACCCCAGGTAAAATTTTCAATACTTTCTCCTGCGTGTCTAAAATAGCATCTGCTCCTAATGGAATGGCGATATTTGTTGTTTCATGTCCAATTTTAAACCCTGCCATCACTGGAATAGTCAAATCTCCAAAGTATTCTTGCATTACTATATGTAATACTGCTTTATCTGCATCTGTCTGTGTAAAGGAGCCAATTACAACACCTGCTAGCTGTTCTAGCTTCCTTGCTTGTTTTAATTGCTGCAGCATTGCATCGATTTTAGGAATTGTTTCTCCGCTCTCCTCCAGCAATAAAATTTTGCCATCCGTGCATATCTCAAATTTAGTCCCTAATGTGTTAACAAGTCGTTGCAGATTCCCACCAATTAGTTCTCCACGTGCAATACCCTCTGCAATTACTGTTAAAGGGGAAATTGCCTCTGTATACTGAATTTCCATTGGTGAAAATAGCTGGAAAAACATTTTCTTTGATAAGTCATCCAGCTTACTAGCTGTTATTAGCATAGGTCCATGGAATGTTACTAAATTGGCGTACTCATTAATTGCACAATGCAAATATGTTACATCCGAAAATCCCCAGAAAATTTTAGGATTTTCCTCTAATAGAGCATAATCAATTTTTTCAGCAATTCGTGCGCAGCCGTAGCCTCCAGCTATACAAAAGATCGCCTTCACCTGTGGATTTTTCACCATCTCATGGAAATCTGCTAATCTCATGTCATCATTACCTGCTAAATAATGGTGCTGTGTATAAATAGTATCACCGACAATATAGCGAAGACCTAACTCATCTAAAAAAGATAGTGCGTTTCCTAGTTTTTCGGGCTCTACAGCGCTAGATAGAGCAACAACACCTACTAAATCGCCCTTTTGTAAATGTGGTACGGTCGTTTTCATATAAACTCCTCCTACTGTTCTCCCTACAATAAATAAGCAAAGACTTCAGCGATAAGAAGCCTTTGCCCTTTTATAGTTATTTTGTTCCCCCATAAATAACCGTAACATTTGGATGCGTTACTAATTGGCTTGCTGGGAAATCTTCTGTAATCACGCCGCTTTTCAATTTTTCAATAGCATCTAGCTTTTTCTCACCAAAGGCAATTAAAACAATTTCCTTTGCCTTCATAATGGATTGAATACCCATTGTAATGGCATGTGTTGGCACTTCAGAAGGATCATCAAAGTAAATCGCATTTTCTGTTTTTGTGGATTCTGTCAATTCAACAATATTAGTCATAGAATCAAACGGAGTGCCTGGTTCATTAAAGCCAATATGACCATTCACGCCTATCCCAAGAAGCTGTAAATCAATGCCTCCTGCTGCTTCAATACTAGCATCATAAGCCGCACATTCAGCAGCTAAATCCTTTGCCTTACCATTCGGTAAATGGATATTTTGAGGCTGAATATCTACTAAATTAAATAAATTCTTATGCATAAATGTCCAATAGCTCGCTGGACTTGTATGATCAAGCCCCACATACTCATCTAAATTAAAAGTTTGTACATCCTTAAAGGATAATTGTCCTGCTTGATGCTGTGATACTAGCTCTTTATACATGCCTACAGGTGAACCGCCCGTTGCTAACCCTAAAACACTGTTTGGCTTCGCCTGAATTTGCTTAGAAAAAATATTTGCAGCAACTTCACTCATTTCCTCATATGTATTAACTTCTATCCATTTCATATTATTTCTCATATATACCTTCCTGACGTTTATTGTTTTAACTAAAATAGGTAACAATAGCTAATATATTAATTTTACAAGTTATTTAATTATTTTTCTATTATTTACTTTCAAATATTATGCGTGTATTCTCAAGTTATTTCGGTTATGTTATTAATAAGGAAGTGAGGCGATTTGATGAATACACAGATTCAACAATATTTACAGCATATTCGATTTCAAGGAACTTTAGAGCCAACAATACAATTACTTGGACAATTGCAAACTCGACATTTGCTGACGATTCCTTATGAAAATTTAGATGTTGTGTTAAAACATAGTATCTCCTTCGCCATTCCTGATTTATTTCAAAAAATTATTATTGAACGACGTGGCGGTAATTGTTTCGAGCTGAATATTTTATTTAGCTGGCTTTTGCGGGAGCTTGGCTTTTCGGTAACGAATCGCTATGCACAATTTTGGCGTAATGTAACAGAAAATACACCTCCTGAAGAAATCCCAATGCATCAGCTATTACTAGTAAAGAATGCTGGACAATCTTATATTTCAGATGTAGGTGTTGGTGCTTTAGCGCCATGTAAGCCTGTACCATTAGTTGCTGGCTATCAGCACCGAGAAGGCAGAGAACTCTATAAAATTGAGTATGATGAGGCAAATGGCTGGATGCTTTTTGAGCAAATGAAGCATCATTGGCGTTTACTGTACAGCTTTCATAATGATGCAAATGATGCGAAATTCGCACCACGACTATCCAAACAAAAAAATAAAATTGCGATGATTCGAACACCTTATGGCCGTCATACAATGTTCAACAATGAATTTAGAATCTATGAAGGGCAATCCCTTACAACCTATACAACACAA
Organism: Lysinibacillus sp. NPDC098008; assembly: GCF_044760715.1. Classification (NCBI taxonomy): domain Bacteria; kingdom Bacillati; phylum Bacillota; class Bacilli; order Caryophanales; family Bacillaceae; genus Lysinibacillus; species Lysinibacillus sp. NPDC098008. Next base: position 7,394 of record NZ_JBIWBA010000005.1, on the reverse strand, counting down.
ACCGATCAAGAATGGCTCCAAGCGCTTCAGCGTTTTTTTCATATCTCCTTACAGCAATAAAAAAGGGGCTCCAATAATTTTGAAGCCCTCTAAAAATATTACTTTAGCGTGCGATCAAGCAGCTCATAAACGACCTTGTCATTATGTAGCATCTTCACTAAACCGACATTATCTACATAATAATAAGTATCCACACCATCCGTATAAATTGATGTTATTTCAAAAGCGATTGCACCTGTATATTGCACTTCACCAGCTTGCACTGTATCATTCGTTGATTTAACCGTTATGCGTGAACCCATAGTAACTTTCGGTTCATCCTCATGTTCAATAACCCCTATTCTAAGTGGTGTTTGAATGTATAAATCATAATGTGAAGCATAATCATCATCAGTAACCAAAGCTTCACCATATACGTCAATACCATTATATAAAAGCTCATCATAAACGCGTTTTCCCGTATTTGCATCAATAACTGTCCAAACATCATTTTTGCCATCAAAATGATCGTATTCATAATTTAACGTATGGCGTTTATGATCACCTAGCGAATAGTAATTATACGTGTAAATAAAGCGACGATCTTTTGCTAGGTTTGGCTTCGCCAGCGTCATCGCTCGCGCTAAAAAGGCTGAAAAATGCGCACGTGTTAACGGTTGATTTGGTTTAAATGACCTATCACTATAGCCCTTGACGATATGATTATGAGCGACTACTAAAATCGCCTGATAGCCTGGCGTCTGCTTCGTCACATCTGTAAAATAATAATGCGAGTCATTCCCCTTTAACTGAAAGGCTCTTTGCAATACAATCGCCATTTCTCCTCTCGAAAGTGTTGCATTCGGTTTAAAATTTGGAGCTGCTTTAAAAATGCCCGCATTTTGTACTGCCGCAATTTCTTTATAATATTTATGAGTAGTTGGTACATCCCGATAATTTGGATTTTCTATCTCCACTGTATTTAACCCTAATGCACGTGTTAACATAACCGCAACCTGTGCTCTCGTGACATAGTCATTTGGCTTAAATATATTATTTGGATAGCCCTCTATAATACCTTGCTCCACTAAATAGTCAATTTCTGTCGACAATGTTTCATCTGTTAAATCTCGAAAACTTGCTGCCTGTGCTTCCTTTGGTAGAAAAACAACCAGTAGTACAAGCAAACAAGCCACCTTCAAAATATTCTTCATATTCTCCCTCCTCTACAATTACTCTTTACCCCAATGACATAGAAAATACTACAATTATAAAAGATATAATTGTAGTATTTATGGTTAAGACTAGTATAGGCTATTTGATAATACAGCACCATCACTTATTTTAATAATACGATCTGCATAAGCTAACATTTCTTCGTCATGCGTCACCATTAGTGTTGTAATTTGTAATGTTGCTGTTAATTCTCTTAGCAATAACATAATTTCTATAGAACGCTGTGAATCTAAGCTGGCTGTTGGCTCATCTGCAAATAATATTTTGGGTTGATGTATAATAGCACGTGCAATAGCAACACGCTGCTTTTCACCACCCGATAATACAGCAGGATATGCTGCTGTGCGATGTGACATGCCTACTAATTGCAAAAGGCGATGTACTTCTGATTTTTGTTGATACTTGTTTAATGGTGATTCGGCAATATCTAGCATTAATAGTAGCTGCTCCTCCACTGTCAGAAATGGCACAAGATAGGAAAACTGAAACACAAAGCCAAATTTGCTGGCACGTAATTTTCGCATCTGCTCCGCATTCATTGCTGTAAGATTTTGATCTTCAAATAACACTTGCCCATCTGTTGCGGATTGTAGCCCAGCAGCTATTGTTAAAAGCGTGCTTTTTCCTGAACCTGATGCACCCACTAATGCTGTAATTTCTCCTTGTTTTAAAGTAAGGTTAATGCCCTTTAAAATTTCCTCCTCAACTTCACCATTTTTAAATGTTTTTCTTACATTATCCATTGCAAATAATGTCATCATTAAGCCTCCCCTTGCTTTATTGCTTGTAATGGTTCAATCTTTTTAATTTGCAACCCTGACAGTGTAGCTCCAATAAAGCCGATTATTAAAAACACGAGTGATAATTGAAACGTTGTGCCAATTGTTAATGTAAATGGCATTCCTTTTGGGGAAATAATACTGAATAGTTGACTCAAACTACTCGATAGCACTAGTGAAATAACTGTAATAATCATCATCTGCATCCAAATCATTTTAAATAATTTACTTGTCTTTAAACCAATTGCTTTTAAAATGCCATACAAACCAATTTTTTGTACATTCATCATATAGAAGAAAATTGCAAATAGCATACCGCTAATTACTACTAAAAACCATATAATCATATTTAACGATAGCTGTTCCGCACTATAGCTTGGAATTGTGTGAAGAAATTCTTTATTGCTATACGCTTGTAACCCTTGAAATTCTTTAGATTTGCTGTTTGGTAAATAAATCAATTGCATCTCTTGTACACGATACATTTCTTCATATGCCTCTTTACTTATATAAGCAACAGGCGCATGGCTATATTTCTTTTGCTCAATAAAACCTTTTACAATAAATTGACCACTATATTGCTGACTTGTTACTATTTCTCCAACTTGAATGCCTTTATCCCGTAATGAGCTATCTAAAAATATTTCATTTTGCTGTACATGCTGAAAGAATGGTGATTCTGTAGAGGTTACAAAAGCAACACTTTGCTGTTTATCATCTTCATTGTTTAAAAAGCCCATTTGAATTGAAAAAGCTACTGCCTCTTGTTCCTTACTAATAATTTCCCGTTGAAGTTCCTGATCAATTTTTGACAGGCTAAATGTGTCATCTGCATCATCAGTCATATAAAATTGCCCCTTCGGTAAATCTTTAATAAAAGCTGCATTATCTTGTGACAGACCATTTGCCAAACCTGAAATAATAAATGTTAAAAAACTAACTAAGAAAATAATGGAGCCTAAAATTAAAAACCGTATTTTATTCTTCTTAATGTCTTTCCAAGCAAGATTCATTACTAATCCCTCCACTTTTAAACTACTCACAGCTTAAAACTGTTACATGAACAGAACATGAACTCCTTATTAAAAAATAAAAACCACTCTAAAGAATAAAACTATTCTTATCAAGTGGTTCTTATACTAAAGCCTTTCTTATTTTTGTGAAGTGGGCTTATAAATAAAAGATACTTTCCTTTATTCGGATCAATACCTTTAATTTTCCTATTTACATTCGCAAATGGAAGCTTGTCAATTGCTTCCTCTATCATTTTGCTTAATTTCCGAACTTTTATTCCTCTGCCCTTCCTTAGTAGATAAGATGTTGTTTTGTTAACTCGGTAGCATCTTATAATCAGGGCAACAGGTATGCTTCTAAAGATGTAAAGGAGGAATTAAGTATATGGAAAAAATTGAACGAAAACAGCAAGTAAAGAACATTATCTACATCATTAAACACAATCTGGCAAAAAATGATGATGAAACAGAGCAATTTAACAATGAAAATCAACAAATATCTCTTATATGCTTTATATCTTATCGTAGCGAAACACCTACTCACGGCTAAATTGTGAAGGACTTTCATAGCTGACTCTAAATGCCACATTAGCGTCAGCTACTGGCTCAGGTATTTATAGTTGTCATTCTTGAAAGTGGCAACGTTACTCATATTTGCGATAACGAAGAAGGTCCTGCTCCTATGCAGGCTTTTACTACGGTGACAATTGCTCGCTGTGTTGGGGGCACAGTCATAACAACCTACAACAATACATATACATTGGGAGAATATAGATATGGGAGGTAGAGGAATGGACGACAAGAACGCTCATGATCAGACGAACAATCAAAGTTGGCAAGGCGGCTCACATTCGTCGCGCTACTCGCAGACGGTAGGGGAGCGTGGTCCGATTCTGGAACAAGATACCATGCTACATGAAAAAAATGAAACCTTTATCCATGAAACAATTTTAGAGCGCCCCTTGCATGTGAAAGGCTTTGGAGCCTTTGGCTATTTCGAAACATTTAACTCGATGGCAGCCTATACAAAGCTTTGTTTTTTGCAGCAGCCAGGTCAGAAAGTTCCTGTTGCCGTCCGATTCTCACTGGCGGCAAGCAACAAGGGAACGCCAGACACTTCACGCAATGTGCGGGGCTTCTCGACTAAATTTTATACCGAGCAAGGTATCTTCGACTTAATATGCAACCATCTTCCCGTGTTTACGGTGCGTGACCCAATGCGGTTTGTAGAAACCGTCAGCGCCTTCAACCCATCGCCTGTCAACAACTTGATGGATCCCAATCGGTTCTGGAGCTTCTATGCGAACAATCCCGAGGCGACGCATTTCGTGCTGCAACTGTACTCCGATCTAGGGACGATCAAGAGCCTCCGCCACATTCCGGGTTACAGCGTAAGTACCTATGTTTGGAAGAATGAGCAGGGAGCTCGTACTTATGTAAAATACAACTGGATTCCGCTAGCCGGCGTGCAATATATCGATAGTCAGGAGGCAGCGCGACTTGCCTGCGAAAATCCAGATTACGCTGGTAAGGATCTCTATGACACAATTGCTCAAGGAGTACCAGTCGAATATGGGTTGTACGTACAGCTTATGAATCCACAAGACGAAGCCTCACTGCCATTCGATCCGCTAGACGATACAAAGGTATGGGATGCACAGCAGTACCCGCTGCTACCAGTCGGCAAGATGGTATTGAACCAAAATCCCAATAATTATAAAGAACAGGTGGAAAAGCTGGCCTTTTCCCCGTCTAATATGCTGGAGGGCGTCGAGTTTTCCTTCGATAGAGTGCTTCAAGGTCGTTCCAATATCTATACGGATTCACAACGTTATCGATTAGGACCGAATTTCCGTAGCATACCGATCAACCATCAGGCGAACTGGAAGCCATCAGACGAGGTAACGAGCAGCATGGGCAGCTATGTGGCAGGCCGGCTCGAACGCACTGCACCTCCAAAAGGTGATGATTTCACGCAGCCAGGGCAATTTTACAACTCGCTAGCGCCTGTGCTTCAGGAGCATTTAGTCCACAACATTGCCTCTGATCTTGGGGCTGCCTCTCCAAAGCTGCAACAGATTGTGTTAGGTTATCTAACCCAAGCAAGCCCAGAGCTGGGAGAACGTGTTGCCCGACAAATTGGGACTAAAGGAAAGAGGTAGTACCTGTCTAATCGTCAAACAATAGAGAAACCCAAACGTCCTGAAACAAAACGCTAGCCTTTCTCGAATTCCGACTGCCCTCCGTTTATAAAACTGAGGGCATATTTTTATACAATCAGCTACTTAAAAACATTTATCGAAGAAACCTACTACTTAAGCAACATATTCTAGTTTGCATACGAGTAACTCCCTTTCATACATATATTGAGCGTGAGTGGATGTTAAGCTTATCTATAGCATCTAGCATCTTCAGTCAATACCGTGAGTGTAATAAACAAAATAAAAAAAGTTCATCAGAGATAATCTCTAATGAACCATTATTAGTTAATTTGATACCGGTGGTCGGGGTCGAACCGACACTCCAGAAGGAACACGATTTTGAGTCGTGCGCGTCTGCCAATTCCGCCACACCGGCATAATAAAGATAAAAAAAATCGGATAATCCGATTAGCAGTAAAAATATGGAGGCGGCAACCGGATTTGAACCGGTGATAAGGGTGTTGCAGACCCGTGCCTTACCACTTGGCTATGCCGCCATCATATTTGGAGCGGAAGACGAGGTTCGAACTCGCGACCCCCACCTTGGCAAGGTGGTGTTCTACCACTGAACTACTTCCGCATAAAATGGCTGGGGTACTAGGATTCGAACCTAGGCATGACGGAATCAAAATCCGTTGCCTTACCGCTTGGCTATACCCCAACGTTAAAATGGGGCGACTGATGGGAATCGAACCCACGAATGTCGGAACCACAATCCGATGCGTTAACCACTTCGCCACAATCGCCATTATTATAATTGCTATTAATTTTATATTTGATGGGGCGACTGATGGGAATCGAACCCACGAATGCCGGAACCACAATCCGGTGCGTTAACCACTTCGCCACAATCGCCATAAAATTAATTGGCAGGGGCAGTAGGAATCGAACCCACACCAAAGGTTTTGGAGACCTCTATTCTACCGTTGAACTATGCCCCTATAATCAATAAAGCTGGTGGAGGGGGACGGATTCGAACCGCCGAACCCTAAGGAGCGGATTTACAGTCCGCCGCGTTTAGCCACTTCGCTACCCCTCCGGTAAGATGGTGCCGGCTATAGGAATCGAACCCACGACCTACTGATTACAAGTCAGTTGCTCTACCTGCTGAGCTAAACCGGCATAACAAATATGGTGGGTCAGGACGGAATCGAACCGCCGACACTTAGAGCTTCAATCTAATGCTCTACCAACTGAGCTACTGACCCACATGTTAAAATAAATGGCGGTCCCGACCGGGATCGAACCGGCGATCTCCTGCGTGACAGGCAGGCATGTTAACCGCTACACCACGGGACCATTTGATTGCTTTCATCCATAAAAAATTGGTTGCGGGGGCCGGATTTGAACCAACGACCTTCGGGTTATGAGCCCGACGAGCTACCACTGCTCCACCCCGCGACAATAATATGCATTTAGTAAAAATAATGGTGGAGGATGACGGGCTCGAACCGCCGACCCCCTGCTTGTAAGGCAGGTGCTCTCCCAGCTGAGCTAATCCTCCATCTGGGTATTAAATAAAATGGTGACCCCTACGGGATTCGAACCCGTGTTACCGCCGTGAAAGGGCGGTGTCTTAACCACTTGACCAAGGGGCCTTCGTTTGGAATAAATCAAAGTGCTGGCGGAGAGTAAGGGATTTGAACCCTTGAGACAGTGTTAACCGCCTACACGATTTCCAATCGTGCTCCTTCGGCCACTCGGACAACTCTCCAAGAATGGCTCCGAAGGCAGGACTCGAACCTGCGACAACCTGATTAACAGTCAGGTGCTACTACCAACTGAGCTACTTCGGAATAATTTTAATATACAGCCTAGCGACGTCCTACTCTCACAGGGGGAAGCCCCCAACTACCATCGGCGCGAAAGAGCTTAACTTCCGTGTTCGGGATGGGAACGGGTGTGACCTCTTTGCCATTATCACTAGACTATTTAAAAGACAAGATTTATTATAACAGGTTTTGTTATCATTGCAAGCTTTTTTTAAAACTTTCTTGTTCTTTCAAAACTGGATAAACGGTGCATTGAATTGCGTCAAACTGGTTTTGGTTAAGTCCTCGATCGATTAGTATTCGTCAGCTCCATGTGTCACCACACTTCCACCTCGAACCTATCTACCTCATCGTCTTTGAGGGATCTTACTTACTTGCGTAATGGGAAATCTCATCTTGAGGGGGGCTTCATGC